>NZ_DDIY01000001.1:84385-147400 GCF_002338785.1 Kocuria sp. UBA1838
CCGCCGTGATCCACCAGGTTGTGCAGCCCGGGCGGGGTGTCGGAGGGGACGGCGAAGCCGAAGAGCAGGATCGCGAAACCGCCCACGATCATGAGGATGATGGCCGTGACCTTCACGACCGAGAGCCAGAACTCCAGCTCACCGAAGACCTTGACGTTGAGAAGGTTCAGCCCGGTGATCAGCAGCACGATGGCCAGCACCCAGATCCACTGGGGTGTGTCCGGGAACCAGAACTGCATGTAGATGCCGAACGCCGTGACGTCCGCGAGGGCCACGATCGCCATCTCGAACACGAACGTCCACCCTGTGATGAAACCGGCCAGGGGACCCAGGTAGCGGCCGGCGTACTGACCGAAGGACCCCGAGACGGGGTGGAGCACGGCCATCTCACCGAGCGCACGCATCACCAGGAACACCACGGCCCCGCCCACGATGTACGCGAACAGCACCGCGGGGCCCGCGGTCTGGATGGCCGAGGCCGAGCCGTAGAACAGCCCCGTCCCGATCGCCGAGCCGAGGGCCATGAAGCGGACGTGGCGCACGGTCAGTCCGCGTTTGAGGGCGGCGGGGAATTCGCTCACGGGCGGTCCTTCTCCAGGGTTTCCAGGTGGCGGCCGGGGCGCCGCACACCAGGGGCGGCCGGATCCGGGCCTCTAGGAGATTACACCGGGCGCGTACCCGCCCCGGCTCGTGGGGCGAGAATGAACGGGGTGCATGCCAGGATGCAGGTGCGCCGGCGGAACAGGACGCCGGTGTATCGGTGACAAAGGTGCGCCACATCACCACCGCTGCGCCGTAATCACGTGTCATGGCCCCGCGGTTGCGTACGTTGGGCGCAGCAGACTCCGCCGGCAGAACGGAACCAGAGATGTCCTCGTCCACGCCCCGTGCCCGCTCGCACGGCACACAGAAGGGGACCGGTGGCCTGCTCCGGGTCCTGAACTGGATCGAGTGGGTGGGCAACAAGCTTCCCGACCCGTTCTGGCTGTTCCTCCTGCTCGCGGGGGTCGTGATCCTGCTCAGCTGGATCCTCTCCGCCGTGGGACTCAGCGCGGTCAACCCCGCCACGGGCGAGACGGTGGCGGTCACCAATCTGTTGGCCCCGGACGGGCTGCGCAAGATGGTCGCGGAAGCGGTCACGAACTTCGTGGAGTTCCCGCCCCTGGGGCTCGTGGTCGTGATCCTGTTGGGCGTGGCCGTGGCCGAACAGTCCGGAATGCTCTCCGCGGCGCTGCGCGGCTCGGTGTCCCGCGTGGGTCCCAAGTGGCTGACCTTCGTCCTGGCACTCACGGGCATCACGGGGTCCATCGCCTCGGACGCGATGTACGTGGTGCTGATCCCCCTGGGTGCGCTCGCGTTCAAGGCCGCCGGCCGGTCCCCGGTCGTGGGGCTCGTGGTGGCGTTCTGCTCGGTCGCGGCGGGCTTCAACGCGTCCCTGTTGCCGACGGCGTCGGACGCCCTCCTGGGTGGCATCACCACCGCCGCCGCGGGGCTGATCGACGACAGCGTGATCGTCACCCCGGTCTCCAATTACTTCTTCACCTTCGTGTCGTCGCTCGTGCTCGCGGCGATCATCACCCTGGTCACGGAGACCGTGCTCGCCAAACGCGGTGCGGCGCTCGAGGAGGACACGGATACCAAGCAGCAGAACATGGGGGACTTTGAGGACATGCGCCTGAAGCCCCGCGAGAAGCGGGGTCTGCGCAACGCCGGCATCGCGTTCGCGATCATGATCGTGATCTATCTCGCGGTCCTGCTGATCCCCGGCTCACCTCTGCGCGCGGAGGACGGTTCCGTGCTGATGTCCCCGCTGCTGCTCAACGTGGGCATCGTGATCGCGGTGATGTTCGCCGTCGTCGGCTGGATCTACGGACGGGCCGCCGGGACCATGACCGAGGCGCGACAGATCCCCGAGGCCATGGCCACGGGACTGACCACCGTGACCCCCGTGCTGGTGCTGTTCTTCGCCGCGGCCCAGTTCACCGCGTACTTCCAGTGGTCCGGGATCGGTCCCGTCCTGGCGATCTACGGCGCGGACTTCATCGGCTCGCTGGGACTGCACCCCATCCTCACGTTCACCGGGATCGTGGCGATCGTGGCCGTGATGAACCTGCTCATCACCTCGGGCTCGGCGCAGTGGACCCTGCTGGCCCCGGTGATGGTGCCCATGCTCATGCTGCTCGACGTCTCACCGGAGATGACCCAGGCGTTGTTCCGGATCGGGGATTCCCCCACCAATGTGATCAGCCCCGTGAGCCCGTACTTCGCCCTGGTCCTCGGGTACCTGCGCCGTTACCAGAAGGAAGCGGGCGTGGGCACGCTCATCTCCCTGGTGCTGCCGGTGTCGATCGCCATGCTCATCGGCTGGTTCCTGCTGTTCATCGGCTGGTACCTGCTGGGTCTGCCGCTGGGCCCGCAGGACCTGTGAGGCCCGGCATATCGGCCCGTGCGTGAACGGCGCCCCTTCCCGACGTGTGGAAACGCGTGGGAAGGGGGCGCCGTTCCAGTGGAGGTCACTGCTCAGTCGTTGGCGTTGATCGTGAGCTCGTCCCCGGACACGCTCACGGTCCCGTAACCGGAGACGCTCGAGGTGGTGTCCCGGTCAGTCCAGTCGGCGGGCTCGTCGTCGTACTCCTCGTTGTACTGGTAGTCCAGCCGCACCTCGCCGGAGCGGTCGGTCGTGAAGGTCGCCTGGTTCCCGTACGAGGACACCGAGTAGGTGGGGTAGCGCTGGATGCTCCACCGGGGATTGCGGTAGTCCTCGTCGTCACCGTAGATCGAGTACCCGAACGGGCAGCCCTCGGGCTCGAACTCCGTGCTCTGGGCGCACCTGTCCAGGGTCGCGTTGAGCTGCTTGGTCAGGTCCTCCTCCAGGGCGGGCGTGAACGACGGCTGGAAGGACATCACGGGCGCGGAGGACGGCGAACCGGCGCGGATCTCCGCCACCTGGTTCCCGCCGTACGTCACGTACTTGCTCGAGGAGCTCACACCCACGGCGTAGTCACCGGGCAGCACCGTGTACTCCACGGTGTGGGGCTGGCCCTGCGTGTCCACGGACACCTTCTTCCCGTTGACGTCGAGCTCACCGACTCCCGCGGGCACCTCCACGGTGAGCGCCTGGTAGAGAGGCACCCCCGCGCTCTCGTCCACGCGCCACGACTTGAACAGGCCGTCCCGGGAGTCACTGACCATGGGCAGCGCCACGGGCGTGGTGACGCCGTCCTGGGTCACGGTCGCGTTGACCGTGGCGCGGTCCCCGTCGATGGTCGTGTCCTTGATCTCGTACGAGGAGATCCGGTTCTGCGCCGCGCCGTAGACGTCGTCGGTGAGCAGGGCGCGCTGGCCGCTGCTTACGTTGGGATTCGCGATCTCCGCGGCGTGGGTGGCGTTGCCATCCGTAACGGAGCGCAGCAGGTCCTCGGCTTGGTTGTCCGGGCCGAACACGGTGCGGCTCAGCACGGAGAACACCACGGTCGCGAGCACGGCCAGCAGGATCAGGGTGCCCACGATGATCGCGATCAACCGGATCCGCTTCTTGGTCGCGGGGTCCATGGGGGCGCGCTGCGCCGGCATGCGCGTGGTCGCCCCGGGATCGTCGTAGCTCGGCAGCACCCGGGTCTCGTCGCCGCTCCCGGCGTGCGGTCCGGAGTAGGCCGCAGTCGCGTCCTGCGGGGCCGTCGTCGCCGTCGGTTCGGCGCTCGGGTGCTGCGCTGACGACGTCGCTGCGGGGGCTTCCGGAGCGGGCGTCGCCCGGGTGCCGACCCCGGCGAGTCCCGCACCCGCGAGTCCCGCGCCACCCATGGCGGCCGCGGAGGCCACCACGGCCGCCCGGCCCCGGGAGCGCTCCGAACCGCGCAGTCCGCGGGTCACCCGGCGCGGCAGGGTGTGCATGAACGCGGGCACCACCAAGCGGGCGAGCAGTTCGATGATCACGCCCCACACCAAGAACACGAGACACGTCCAGCCGGCCGGCCGCAGGCTGAACACCGCGTTGCTCGAGCCGACCATGCCCCCGGAGGCATATCCGCCCACGCGCAGCAACCACAGGGCCAGCAGGCCCAGCAGGAAGTAGGTGACGGGCAGCACCGTCCACGCCAGCGGGGTGCGCGCCACACGCTTGTCCAGAGGACGCACGTGCGCCCACGTGATGGCCGCACACACCGCGGACACGAGGGCCAGCAGGATGCACAGCACCACGGCCCACACGGGGACGGTACCTTCCGACCACAGGTAGAACGCGTCGGAGCGCCCGGTCAGTCCGGTGAGCGATGTCGCCGCCCCGCCCGCCGTGAGCGCGGACAGCAGCGAGAGGACGAACAGCCAGCCCACCGCGATCGGCAACCAGAACAGGGCGGAGAAGCCGGCGGGGGCGCCACCCTCGACGAACGCGTAGATCAGCAGCCCGAGTCCGGCCACGGTGCCGAACACCGCGAACTGGACGGCGATGGGCCGCAGCACCTGCAGCACGCCGGGGGTCGAACGTTCGGCGCCGACCACGATGCGCCCCGGGGAGACTTGGGTGGAGCGCACGTTCAGGGCGGCCGCCACGCTCAGCAGGCCCACGAGGAACAGGACCGGGAAGAGGCCCCCGCCCAGGGCCGTGAGGCGCACGCGGATGTCCGAGGCGAAGAACGGCACGTCCAGGCGCAGCACCGTGAGGGCGGTGACGACCAGCGCCAGCGCGGCCCACGTCAGTCCGCTCACGGCGGCCATGAGCCACTGCACCCCGCGGGTCTCCACGCGCATGCGGGTGGAGAGCTTGCGTGCGATGAGCCACGCGGTGAGGATCCCGCACGCCAAGGCGAAGTACTGGGGGACGGTGATCCCGGCGGAGGCTCCCTCGCCCCCGAAGCTGAGGATGAGCCGCAGCGGGACCAGGGCCGCCATGGCCGCGAGCTGGAACGGGACGGACAGGATCCAGCGCAGCCCGGAGGTGTCGGTGTCCAGGCCCGTGGCGTTGCTGATCTTGTCGTTAAGGCGGTCGGTCGTGGATCCCCCGTCCGAGTCCCCCTGGAGGGCGAGCCCCAGGATGCTCAACACCAGGGCGATCACGATGCCCACCACAGTTCCCACGTAGCCGCCCACGCCCGCGAGCACGGGAACCCACCAGTGTCGCGCGGTCATCGTGGGCAGCGCCGCCGGGGGCCGGTGGCCCGAACCCCGGGCAGCAGCGGCGTCGTGCTGTGCGTCGAGGTCATGCTGGACTCCGGGGTCATGCCGCGCGGCTCCCGGTGATGTGGTTGCGGACAATTCTTCGGTGTCGTCGGGACCCGGTTCGCGGGCCTTGCCCGCCGGGTCGTGCGCCGATGAAGGCATTCGTTTCTCCCCAGAATCACGCGATGAAAGCCCAAGAACCCACCTGGGCAATTCCTGGATACCAGAAGAATGCGTACGGAAAGCGCCGGGCTATTCGATTGGGGGACAGGTTCTTGAATAAGTCAATATTTGACGTGTGCGCACGGGGTTCCGGCGAGGAGTACCGGGACGGCGGCGGGGCGTGTTCGGTGCGGCGTCATCATCCGGCCCCGCACGTCACCGAGGGACGGGGCCCGTGACCGTAATGATGGAATGGGCCCATGAGTACCCCTCTGGAGGACTACGCACTGCTCGCGGACCTGCAGACCGGGCCGTTGGTGTCCCGGGACGGCAGCGTGGACTGGTTGTGCTTCCCGCGCTTCGATTCACCCGCCGTGTTCTGCGCCCTGCTGGGGGACGAGAGCAACGGGCGCTGGAAACTCAGCGCGGTGGATGGACACGTGGTCTCCCGCCGCTACGTCCCGGACACCTTCGTGCTGGAGACCGAGTGGCGAACCCCCAGCGGGCGGGTGCGCGTGACCGATTTCCTGCCGCCCAGTGACGATCACGCGGATCTGGTGCGGCGCGTGAAGTGCCTCGAGGGAACCGCGGGGGTGGAGCACGATCTGCGGTTCCGCTTCGACTAAGGCAAGGTCATCCCGTGGGTGCGTCGTGTGCAGCTGGGCAACCACCGCCCCCAGCACCCGGACGAGGCGCGGTTGGGGGATTCCGCCACCGAGCCGCACCCGGTGGGGACGTCCGAGGAACCCGGCCGTGCGGCGTCGAACCTGGAAACTACGACAGCCGGCGAGCGGCACGGCCGGCACCCGGACTTCAAGAAGCTGCTGCGGGAGATCTCCGCGCGCATCGCGCTCAGTACGTCCCGCGCGGACCACGGGTTGCTGGCCGTGGCCGGCCCGGACGCCCTGTTGCTCACGGGCCCGGACCTGGAACCGTACGAGGAGGACGCGGGGGGCAACCCCGTGGAGGTGCTGCACCGTGAGCACGATCCCGGCAGCGACATCCGCGTGATGGAGGGGATCCGCCGGGGGCACCGCGGCCGGTTCACGCTGCACGAGGGCGAGGGCCTGGACTGGGTGCTCACGTGGAGCCACTCGTACGAGGAGCTGCCCGTCCCCGCGGACCCGGACAGCGCCCAGCGGGCCACGGAGGACTTCTGGCGCGACTGGGCCTCGGACGTGGAGTCCCACGGCGAGTTCGACGGCGCGGTCTCCCGTTCCCTGCTCGTGTTGCGCGGACTCACCCACGCCCGCACCGGCGGGATCGTGGCGGCGGCGACCGCGGCGCTGCCCGAGGACTTCGGGGGCGAGCGCAACTGGGACTACCGCTACACGTGGCTGCGGGACGCGGCCCTGACCATCCAGGCGCTCGTGGAACACCGGCACACGCACGGTGCGCTGCTGTGGCGCGACTGGCTGTTGCGCGCCGTGGCCGGGGACCCGCAACAACTGCAGATCATGTACGGCGTGGACGGGCGCCGGGACCTCGCTGAACGGGAACTGGATCACCTCAGCGGCTACGAGAACTCCCGGCCCGTGCGGATCGGTAACGGCGCGGTGGAGCAGTACCAGGCGGATGTTGCGGGCGAGGTCATGATGGCCCTGGCCACCCTGCGGGACAACGGGGTGGAGGAGAACGACTACTCGTGGGGTCTGCAGTGCAACCTGTTGGGCTTCTGTGAGCTGCGCATGGACGAGCCGGACAACGGGATCTGGGAGATGCGCGGGGACACGCATTTCTTCACGCACGGCCGCGTGATGATGTGGGCCGCGTTCAACGAGGGCATCCGGGCCGTGACCGAACACGGGCTCACGGGGGACGTGGCGCACTGGAAAGAGATGCGCGATCGTCTGCACCGCGAGATCTGGGACAAGGGGTACAACCGGGACCTCGGGTACTTCACCCAGACCTACGACAACACGGAGGTGGACGCCTCCCTCCTGCAACTGCCGCAGACCGGGTTCATCGCGCCCGACCACCCCGCGATGCTGCGCACCGTGGGGCGGATCGAGCACGAGTTGCAGGGCGAGGAGGGGCAGGTGTGGCGCTACCGCACCACCGACGCGGGTACGTCCATGGACGGGCTGTCCGGGCGGGAGTACCCGTTCCTGATCTGCACGTTCTGGCTCGTGGAGCAGTACGCGCGCTCCGGGCGCATTGAGGACGCCCAGCGGTTGATGCGCACCACCGTGGGTTTCGCCTCGGACCTGGGTCTGCTCTCCGAGGAGTACGACGTCGCTCAGCACCGTCTGGCGGGCAACTTCCCCCAGGCGTTCAGTCACCTGGGACTGATCCGCGCCGCGGACGCGCTGGAGGCCGCTCAGCGCGACTCCTGAGGGGAGTCGGGCCGAGCGGCCTCGGGCGGAGCTGCCTACCAGGGGTGGCTCAGGGTCGAGCGGCCCGGAACGATCGGCTCAGGTTCGGAGCCGGCTCACGCCGAGCGGCTCGGGCTGAGGGTCAGCGAGCCCCGGTGAGCAGCGAGGTGTTCAGCATGAGGTTCGCCGAACCCCGCACGTAGTCGATTGTGCCGGGGGTCGCGCTGGACTTGAGTGCGCGCTCCACCTCCGCCACGCCGGCGTTCGGATGCTGCTCGAGGTACAGCGCCGCCGTGCCCGCCACGTGCGGGGTGGCCATAGAGGTCCCGGAGATCGTATTGGTCGCGGAGTCACTGGACGGCCAGGCCGAGGTGATGTCCGTGCCCGGGGCCAGGATGTCCACACAGGAGCCCCAGTTCGAGAAGCTCGAGAGCTGATCGCGGCGATCCGTGGAGCCCACCGTGATGGCGGCGCTCGCGCGGGCCGGGGAGTAGTTGCACGCGTTGTTCGCGTCATTGCCCGCGGCCACGAGGGGCACCACGCCGGCGCTGATCATCCGGTTGATCGCGCTGTCCATGGCGGTGGAGACCCCACCGCCCAGGCTCATGTTTGCCACGGCCGGACCGTTGACGGTGGAGGAGACCCAGTCCATGCCCGCCACGATGCCGGCGGTGGAGCCGATGCCGTCACAGCCCAGCACGCGCACGGGCATGATGTTCGTGGACTTGGCCACGCCGTAGGTGGACCCACCCACGGTGCCGGCCACGTGGGTGCCGTGACCGTTGCAGTCGCCGCTGCCGTAACCGTCGTCGATCGCGGTCACACCGGGGGAGACCCGGCCGCGGAACTGGGAGTGGGTGGCGCGCACGCCCGTGTCGATCACGTAGGTCGTAACACCCGCGCCGGTGGCCGAGTAGTTGTAGGTCCCGTTGAGCGGCAGATCCTTCTGGTCGGAGCGGTCTAGGCCCCACGTGGCGTTGGACTGGGACGCGGTGGCCTTGACGGTCTTGTTCTTCTCCACGACCGCCACGCCCGGGTCCGCGTTGAGGGTCTTGACCTGGGCGGGGCTCAGGTCAGCGGTGAAACCACCGATGGTGTTGAACTGCTGCTTGACCTTGACGCCCTTGGACTGCCACTTGTCCACCTGCTTCTGGGTGGCCTCGGCCACGGCCGTGCGGGCCGCCCTGCTCGCCGGACCGGCGGGCGCCTTGGTGGCGGCCGGCAGTTCCAATATGACCACGTACTCACCGCCGGACACGTCCAGGACCTTGGCCCCCTGGTTGATGGAGTTCTGCGCGGACGCGTTTTCCGCCGGGGTGTTGGCGGGTGCCGCGATGCCCGGGGAGACCGTGCCCAGGACGACAGCGGCCGCGGCGGCCGTGGCGAGGAATGCGTTTTTCTTGCTCATGGAGGGGATCCTTCGTTCGGTGGTCAACCGAGATCCGAGGAAACGAGCCCGTGGATTTCGTGAACGACCAGAGTGACGAGAAAGTGCCGTTTCCCGTGCACAAGAAACGGGGGCGGCGGGACAGGGGGGCGCATTCCAGTACCGCATGAACGACCGTTTCCGCACGTCCAGGCCGGGTTCTCGAATGCGATTTCACCGTAATCGGATCGTTATCAAGTGAACAATGGCCAAACGGCCAGACTCTCAAAAACATGTGTCACCTATTCATTCGGCGGCTCGGCCGCGCTCGTCATGGGCTCCTCACCCCTTCGACAGTTGCCCACTATGTGAGACCCACGTACCTTGGGTGTGTTCCGCGCGACCCATCCGCGTCGCGCGGCCGCCCGGCTCCGCACGGCCCCACCAGGCCGCTTCCCGGAGCCCGACAGTGGGGAGACCGCGACGTGGCACTCAGTGCTCTGGATTTGTTCTCGGTGGGTATCGGACCGTCGTCCTCCCACACGGTGGGGCCCATGCGGGCCGCACGGCTCTTCGTGGCCGGGCTCGCCGCCGACGCCCTGCTGGAGTCCGTGACCCAGGTCCATTCCCAGCTCTTCGGCTCCTTGGGGGCCACCGGGTGGGGCCACGGGTCGGACAAGGCCGTGGTGCTGGGGCTCATGGGCGAGGATCCCGAGACCGTGGACACGGACCTCGCGGACCAGAAGGTCGCGCTCGCGGGGGAGAAAGGGCAACTGCTGCTCGGGGGCACACACCCCGTGGCCTTCGACCGTTCCCGTGACGTGATCATGCACCGCAGGAAGTCCCTGCCCACCCACCCCAACGGGATGAGCTTCACCGCCTACGACGCCGCCGGCGAGGCCATCCGCGAACGGATCTTCTACTCCGTGGGCGGTGGTTTCGTGGTGGACGAGTCCGCGAGCGGTGCGGACAAGGTGGTCGCGGACAGCACCCCCGTGGCCTACCCGTTCAGCACGGGTGATGAATTGCTGGCCATCTGCGAGACCGAGGGTCTGAGGATCGCCCAGATCATGGCCGCGAACGAGCTGTCGTGGCGGCCCGCGGAACAGACCCGGGAGCAGCTGCTGCACATCTGGTCCGTGATGCAGGAATGTGTGGAGAACGGGTGCACGCGCGAGGAGAAGACCCTGCCCGGGGGACTGAAGGTGCGCCGTCGTGCGCCGGAGATGCGCAAGCGGCTGCTCACCAAGGAACCCGGCAACGATCCCTTCTACGGTATGGACTGGGTCAACCTGTACGCGCTCGCGGTCAACGAGGAGAATGCGTCCGGCGGGCGGATCGTCACGGCCCCCACGAACGGCGCGGCGGGGATCATCCCGGCGGTGCTGCACTTCTACACGCGGTTCATGGCGGACGCGTGCGATGACAAGATCGTGGACTTCCTGCTCACCGCCGCGGCGATCGGGATCGTGATCAAGGAGAACGCCTCGATCTCCGGCGCCGAGGTGGGTTGCCAGGGCGAGGTGGGATCGGCGTGTTCCATGGCGGCCGCCGGCCTGTGTGCGGTGCTGGGCGGGAGCCCGCGGCAGGTGGAGTGTGCGGCGGAAATGGGGATCGAGCACAACCTGGGGCTCACGTGCGACCCTGTGGGCGGGCTCGTGCAGATTCCGTGCATCGAGCGCAATGCGATCGCGAGCGTCAAGGCCATTAACTCCGCCCGGCTGTCCATGCAGGGGGACGGGACCCACAAGGTCTCCCTGGATCAAGTGGTCAAGACCATGCGGGAGACCGGTGCGGACATGAAGATCAAGTACAAGGAGACCTCGCGCGGCGGCCTCGCGGTCAACGTGATCGAGTGCTGACGGGCACAATGGGGGCGTGAGCACCTCGATCCTCCTCCTCGCGGACACCCACCTGCCCAAGCGGGCCAAGGCCCTCCCGGACCAGGTGTGGCGCGAGGTCGACGCCGCGGACGTGGTGCTCCACGCCGGTGACTGGGTGGACCTGGCCACGTTCGAGGCCCTCGAGCAGCGCTCCCGGAAGCTGATCGCGGTGTGGGGCAACAATGACGGCCCCGAGTTACGCGAGCGCATGCCTGAAACCGCATACTGGGAGCTCGAGGGGGTGCGGTTCGCCATGACGCACGAGACCGGCGCCTCAAGCGGACGGGAGCGGCGTATGGACCGGGCGTTCCCGGACATCGACGTCCTGGTCTTCGGCCATAGCCACATCCCGTGGGACACCGTGGCGCCCTCCGGGATGCGCCTGCTCAACCCCGGCAGCCCCACCGACCGGCGGCGCCAACCACACTGCACGTACATGCGCGCGGTCGCTGACGCGGGTGCCCTCACGAGCGTGGAGCTGATCCGGTTACCGCCGCGCACCGTCTAGGGTGGGCGCATGAGGCTGTTCGCGGCTGTTCACCCCACCCGGGCCGCACGTGAGCACCTGGTCGGTGCATTGCGTGAGGTCCGTGAACTCACCGGCACCGCACTGCGCTGGGGCGACCCCGAGCAGTGGCACGTCACCCTTGCGTTCTACGGCGAGCAACCCGAGGCTGCGGTGCCGGAGCTCGGGGAGCTGCTGAGCGACGTCGCCCGGGACCACGCACCGCTCACCGTGTGCTTGCGAGGCGCGGGATCCTTCTCCGGCACAACCCTGTGGATGGGCGTGGGTGGTGCCTCGGACGCGCTCGTGGAGCTCATGCACGCGTGCTCGCTGGACCCCGAGGAGCGCGCAAGACAGCGCGCCCATCTCACGGTCGCGCGCATGTCCCGTGCCGAGCGCACGCGCAAGGCTCGCGAACGACGCCGCAGCTCACGCACCGTGGCGCGCCCCGGGCCCGAGCTCGCGCATGTAGTGCACGCGCTGTCCGTGTACGAGGGGCCCGCGTGGACCGTCAGCGAGCTCTCCCTGGTGTCCTCAGAGCTCGGCGAGGGCCGCAGCGGTGGCGCCCTGCACCGCACCGTGCAACGATTCCGGCTGTCGGAGCGCGTCGCCTCGGACGCCCCTGGGCGTATGCCTGAGGAAGGCTGCCGGTGACTGATTCGGTTCGTGGGGCACGCGCCGGCGCGTGGTTGTGGCTGCTCGTGGCGTGCGGGGTGTTGACCCAGGCCACCGTGAACCTGTTGCGACCGGTCACGTCCTACAAACTGCTCGCGCTGCACGCGGACTCGATCACGATCGGGTTGACCACGGCCGCGTACGCCCTGGTCCCGCTGCTCACCGCGGTGTGGCTCGGGCGGTACTCGGACCGCACCCGGCAATTGCGCGTGCTGACCCTTTCCGGGGTGTTTCTGCTGGTCGCCGGTGGGGCGCTGCTGGCGCTGTCACCCACGGTGTGGGCGGTCGTGGCCGCGAGCGCCGTGCTGGGCATGGGGCACCTGAGCTTCACGATCGGGGGTCAGACGGCGATCGCCCGTTACGCCGCGGACCGGGACCTGGACAAGGGGTTCGGGTGGTTCACCGCAGCGTTCTCCGCGGGGCAGATGATCGGCCCCGCCCTGGGCGGTTGGCTCGTGGGGCACAGCTCGTCCGCGACCTCCCCGGAGCGCCTCGCGGACGTGAACCAGGCACTGTGGATCGGTGCCGCGATCTCGCTCGCGGCCGTTCCGCTGTTGCTCCTGCGCGCCGGGACACCCGCGGGGTACGCCGCCCCGTCCCGCGCGGCCTCCGGTACTGCGGCGCGTTCCGAATCAGCCGACAAACCCACCATCGCGCGGGTGCTCAGGGTACCACGGGTGGCGTCCCACATGCTCGCCGCACTGTCCCTGCTCGCGATGCTCGACATCCTCACCGCGTTCCTGCCGGTCATCGGGGAGGAGGCCGGTGTGGCTCCCGCGGTCGTGGGTCTGTTGCTCGGCGTCCGGGGTTTCGCATCCATTGCCTCCCGGTTGCTCCTGCCGTGGTTGTCCCAGCGGTTCTCGCGGCGGGGTCTGCTGCTGACATGTTTGTTCGGGGCCGGCATCACGCTGGTCATCCCACCGCTCGTGCTGGGGAACTTCTGGGTCGCGGCGTTCTTCCTGGCCGTGGGCGGATTCCTGTTGGGTTTGGGTCAGCCACTCACCATGACCATGATCACCACGTCCGTCCCGGGCAACTGGCGCGGCTCCGCCCTGGCGGTCCGGTTGACGGGTAATCGCCTGGGGCAGGTGATCCTCCCCCTGGTTGCGGGTGTCTTCGCGGCACCCCTGGGCCCGGCCGCCGCGGTGTGGATGTGCTGCGGGGTGCTCTTGGCCAGCGGTGCGGAGAAAGCGTGGGGGGACCGCCGCGCGGACCGTTCGTGATGTGACCGTGCCTACCGTGGCCGCAACTGGTTCATGGCTCAGGAGGGTTCATGTCCGCACTGCATCAGGCGCTCCCGCGGGATTTCCGGCGGATGTCCCGCAACGGCGGGCTCGAGTCCGGGGAGTGGAGTGCCAAGCGGCGACCACCGCGGACGGGCTCAATCGGCAGTGGTTCGTCGGGTGGTTGATCGCGCGCGGTGCCACGGTGTACTACGACGCGATGGGTAACGAGTTCGGCCTCGTCGAGCTGTGTCCGGGCGCCCCGTACGTGATGGTCGGCTCGCATCTGGACTCCCAGCCCAGGGCCGGCCGGTTCGACGGCGCCTACGGCGTGCTTGCCGGGGCGACCGTGTGCGCGGAGCTGTACCGAGCGGCGCCGTCCGGGGAGACGGAACTGACGGACAACCTGTGCGTGGTGAACTGGGCGGGTAGCGCGCCCGGCCGAGCGTCGTCGCCCGTAGACGTGCGGCGGGCGGCGACCCGGAAGCGTAGCGACGTCGTCGAGCCGCGGCCGCGGCGGCGCACCTAGAGTGGAGGACATCGTCGATCCAAGGAGGACCCCGTGACCGAAGCGCTACCCCTGGACGGTGTGCTCGTGGCCGATTTCTCGCGCGTGCTCGCGGGGCCGCTGTGCACCATGACGCTCGCGGACCTCGGTGCCCGCGTGATCAAGGTCGAGCGCCCGGACACCGGTGACGACACTCGCGCGTGGGGTCCGCCCTATTCCGAGACCGGTGCCACGTACTTCGAGTCCGTGAACCGCAACAAGGAATCCGTGTGCCTGGACCTGCAGGACGAGGACGGGCGGGAACTCGCGCGCGAACTCGCCCTGCGCGCGGACGTGGTCGTGGAGAACTTCAAGCCCGGCGGGATGGCCAAGCTCGGCCTGGGCTACGAGGAGATCTCGCGCGAGAACCCCGGCGTGGTCTACGTGTCCGTGTCCGGTTTCGGCACCGCCGAGGGCGCCCACCTGGCCGGTTACGACTTCCTGGTCCAGGCCGTGGGTGGGCTCATGAGCATCACGGGCGCCGCGGACGGCGAGCCCACCAAGGTGGGCGTGGCCCTGGTGGACGTCCTGACCGCCAAGGACGCCACGATCGGCGCGCTCGCGGCCCTCGAAGCGCGACGCCGCACGGGCCGCGGCGCGCACATCGACGTCAGTTTGCTCTCGAGTCTGCAGGGTGCCCTAGTCAACCAGGGCCAGGCATACCTGGGTGCCGGTAAGGTCCCCGAGCGCATGGGCAATGCCCACCCGTCCATCGTCCCCTACCAGTTGTTGCACTGCGCGGACGCGCCCCTCGCGGTGACCGTGGGCAACGACGGGCAGTTCCGCAGGTTCACGGCCGTGCTGGGCATCCCCGACGTCGCGGACGACGAACGGTTCGCCACGAACTCGGCGCGCGTGGCCCACCGCGAGGATCTCGTCCCGCTGCTGGAGGATGCGTTGTCCGCCCGGACCGCCCGCGAGTGGCAGGAAGAACTGACCGAGGAAGGGGTCCCTGCGGGCAAGGTCGCCGGGATCGGCGAGGGCGTCACGCTGGCCGAGGACCTCGGACTGGAACCCACGGTGGACGTCCAGGATCGGGAGGGCAGGACCGTGGGACGGCAGTTCCGTCATCCGGCCCGCTGGACCCCACCCCTGGAATCCCCCACGGTCGCCCCGCCGCAGCTCGGGCAGGACACGGAAACGATTGTGGCGTGGCTCCGTGAGCCCCGTCACCGTACAGTGAGGACATGAGCCAACAGAACACCGTCAACGTCATGGACCTGGTGGGCTTCGACTCCCTGCTGAACGAGGAAGAGATCGCTCTGCGATCCACCGTGCGGGAGTTCGTGGACGCCACCATCCGCCCCAACATCGCCGAGTGGTACGAGAAAGCGGTCTTCCCCCTGGAGATCGTCCCGGAGATGGCCAAGCTGGGCCTGCTGGGTATGCACCTGAAGGGATACGGCTGCGCGGGCCGTTCCGCCGTGGAATACGGCCTGGCCGGCGCCGAGCTGGAAGCCGGGGATTCCGGTCTGCGCACGTTCGTGTCCGTGCAGGGCTCCCTGGCCATGAGCGCCATCTACAAGTGGGGCTCCGAGGAGCAGAAGCAGGAGTGGCTCCCGCGCATGGCCGCCGGTGAGGCCATCGGGTGCTTCGGGCTCACCGAGCCCACCGCGGGTTCCGACCCCGGTTCCATGAAGACGTTCGCGCGCCGCGACGGCGAGGACTGGGTCATCTCCGGCGCCAAGCGGTGGATCGGCCTGGCGACCGTGGCCAAGGTGGCCGTCATCTGGGCCCAGACGGACGAGGGCATACGCGGTTTCGTGGTGCCCACCGACACCCCGGGCTTCAAGGCCACGCCCATCCAGCCCAAGCTGTCCATGCGGGCCTCGATCCAGTGCGAGATCGAACTCACGGACGTGCGACTTCCCGCATCCGCTCTGCTACCCGAGGCCAAGGGGCTACGCGGCCCGTTCTCGTGCCTCAACGAAGCCCGGTACGGGATCATCTGGGGTGCCATGGGCGCCGCCCGCGACTCGTTCGAGGTGGCCCTGAAGTATTCCCAGGAGCGCATGCAATTCGATCGCCCGCTGGCCGGGTACCAGCTCACGCAGCAGAAGTTCGCGGATATGGCCCTCGAGATCGACAAGGGCTTCCTGCTCGCACTGCAGATCGGCCGCCTCAAGGACGCCGGCACACTGCAGCACCACCAGATCTCGGTGGGCAAGCTCAACAACTGCCGCGAGGCCATCAAGATTGCCCGCGAGGCCCGCACGATCCTGGGCGGCAACGGCGTCACCCTCGACTACTCCCCGCTGCGCCACGCCAACAACCTGGAATCCGTGCGCACATACGAGGGCACGGATGAGGTGCACGCCCTCATCCTGGGCCAGCAGCTCACCGGGGAGGCGGCCTTCCGCTGATCCTGTGGGTGTTCAGCCCGCCCGACCCGCTCGCCCGTCCCACAGCCCCGTGGCGCGGGCGAGCAGGGGCGCTCCCAGCACGGGTTCCCGGTCCAACAGCGTGACCCGCAGTCCATGATCGCCCAGGCGTTCCCTGAGCTCCACGCCCACCGAGGTGGTTGCGAGCCCGCCTCCCATCACTACGGGGAGGGGCTCGCCCAGGTTCCTGGCCACGGTGATGATCAGCTCCACGAGGTGCGCGGCGGCCGCCGAGACCAACTCGCGAGCGGCGTCGTCGTGCGGGGCCAGCTCGATCACCGTGCGGGCCAGACCGGCCCAGTGGGTGCGGTCGGGGCGGTCGTGGAACGCCGCGATCAGCTCGGTGGGCGTGTCGACCCCGGCGTGTCCCAACACGGCCCGAGCGAACCGGTCGTCCTCTGCGGGGGTCACGTCGCTCGCTCCCCGGTGCTGCGCGTCCCGCAGCACATGGCGCACCGCTTCCCGGCCGAGCCAGTACCCGCTGCCCTCGTCGCCAAGCAGGTAACCCCAGCCCCCGGCGCGGGTCCCGTGGCCGGAAGCATTCACACCCCACGCCACGGAACCGGTTCCCGCGATCACCGCGATGCCCTCGGTGTGTCCGCCCGCGGCGAGGATCAGGCGGGTGTCGTGCACCGCGATCACGGGCGTCTCCGACGCCGGGTAGGCGTCCGGTGCCGGGTGACCGTCTGCCGCCGAAAAAACGCCCGGCGCCGGGCCAGCGCCCGCTGCGGCCTCAGCCACGGAGCGAATGAGCTGCGTCAGCGCAGCGGCGTCGTGCGGGGTGTCCACACCGCCGGCGCCGGCGAGAACCGTGGTGCCGGGTGGCGGTTCCAAGCGGGCGAAGATCTCCCGCAGTGACTGGGCGGCCCGCTCCCGGCTGACGTTCTGCACGTTCGCGCTGCCGGAACGAGCTTCGCGCACCGGGGAGTCCCCGCGGAACAGTACGCCGCGGGTGTGGGATCCGCCGATGTCCAGGCCCACGAGGAACCGGTTCACGGGTTCACGGGTTCCCCGGTCATCAATGCCTCAGCCCTCGACGGTGACTTCACCCATCTCATCCCAGCCGTCACCGTCGATCTGGCGGGAGATGATGCGCGGGGTGCGGACGAGGTACGGCGGGAACTTCTCGGTCATGGCGGTGAAGTGCTCGGACTTCACGTGGGCCTCGGCGGCGTCGTCCTCGAAGGCCTCCACGAGCACGTACTCGTTGGGGTTCTCCAGGCTGCGGGACCAGTCGAACCACTTGTTGCCCGGCTCCTGGCGGGTCGCGGCAGTGAAGTCCGCGACGATCTCGGGCCAGCGCTCGGCATACTCGTCCTTGACCTCGAACTTGACCACGATGAAGATCATTGCACTGCTCCTGTCCTGGGGTGTGACACGTCCCGTGCCGGTTCCATGCCGTGCCCCAGTATAAGTCGGCGGCTCGCCGTCATGCGGCGTCACGGGGGCCGCGGGAGGAGCGGACCGTGGGCTAGTGTGCAGACATGAGTAGCGCACCTACACATCTGCCCGTCACGCACGAGCAGCGTGTCACCGCTCGCCGCGCCGTGGTCGCCTCCTCGATCGGTAATGCGCTCGAGTGGTTCGACATCATCGTCTACTCGTCCCTCGCGGTCGTGATTTCCGCGCTGTTCTTCGAGTCGGATTCGATCGGACAGGTCACGGGCACCCTGCTGACGTTCGGTACGTTCGCGCTGTCGTACCTGATTCGCCCGCTCGGTGCCCTGGTGCTGGGCTCCTACGCGGACCGCCACGGTCGCCGCCCGGCCCTGACCATCACGATTGCCCTGATGATGCTCGGCACGCTCATCATGCTGCTCGCCCCCACGGCGGCGGTCATCGGCCCCGCGGCAGCGCTGCTCATCCTGCTCGCCCGCCTGATCCAGGGCTTCTCCGCCGGTGGCGAGTTCGGCACGGCCACCGCGTTCCTGATCGAGAACGCCCCCGACAAGCGCGCCTTCTACGGGTCGTGGCAAGTGGCGACCCAGGGCCTTGCGATCCTGATGGCCTCCGGTTTCGGGTTCGCGCTGCACACCCTGCTGAGCCACGACGCGCTGTACTCGTGGGGCTGGCGCATCCCCTACCTCTTCGGCCTGCTCATCGGCCCCGTGGGTCTCTACATCCGCTTGCGCATGGACGAGACCCCGGACTTCCGGGCGTTGCAGGACGAGCGTGCGCGAGCGGCGTCGTCGCCCTCGGAGAGCACGGGTACAACGACGCCGCCCCGCCCGTCCCTCGGGCGCGGTCCCCTCGCGCAGACCATCGTCCACTCCGCCGGTCGGTGGCTCACGGCCGCAGGTGTGGTGGGCCTGGCGTCCATGTCCGTGTACACGATCCTGTTCATGCCCACGTACTCGATCCAGAACTTCGACCTGCCCTCGTGGGCCGCGTACCTGGGCGGTGTGGTGGCCGGCGCGGTGACCCTGGTGGGCTCCCCGTTCGTGGGGCACCTCGCGGACCGCGTGGGACCTGCCCGGGTCATGCTTGTGGCCTCCGCGGTGGGCATCGTGGTGGTGTACCCGCTGTTCCTGTGGTTGGTCGCGGCCCCGACGGTGGCCACCCTAACCGTGGTGCAAGCGGTGCTGGGCGTGATCATGGCCCTGTACTTCGGCCCCATGCCCGCGCTGCTCACCGACATGTTCCCCACGCAGATCCGCACCACGGGGATGTCCGTGGCCTACAACCTGGGCGTCACGGTGTTCGGGGGATTCGCACCCCTCGTGCTCGCGTGGCTCGTGAGCTCCACCGGCTCTCTGACCTCACCGAGCATCTACTACGCGGTGGTGGCGGCCCTATCCCTGGTGTGCCTGCTGATCGCGCGCAAGCGGTTCGCGGTGCGGTGATCCGGGCCCACTGCAGCCCCTGCTTTATCTGAGTAGAAGCAGGATTCGGTGCCCCGAAGCTGCTTTTGCTCCACTAATGCAGGGGTAGTGGGGCGGGAAGCGATGCGGGGGTGGTGGGGCGGAGTGCACGACAGGCGCCGTTGCCGGCGGTGGGGCGGGCAGACGAAAGGCCCCCGTCGTGTTCACGACGAGGGCCCCCCGGTCGAAAGGTGGCGGGTGCGGATCTCAGCCCAGCCCGTCCTTCAGATTCTTGCCGGCGTCTTTGATGTTCTCCACGGACTGCTTGGCGCCACCGGAAGCTTTCTCCCCGGCACCCTCAGCTTGCAGATCTGCGTTGTCCGTGGCGTCACCAAGCTTTTCCTTGGCGGAACCGGAAGCCTTCTCCGCAGCATTACTGATCTTGTCGCCGAGTCCCATAGGCACTTCCTTCCGTGGAGCGAACAGGTCCTCATAATCTAGACCCGACATCCCGGCCGGGGGAAGACATGGCGCGGAACAATTTCCTGGGAGCACCCGCTTCAAAACCTCGGGAGTGGCGGGCCTTCCGGCCCGGGCGACTTACCGGAACCGCGGTGTCTGCCGAACCAAAAGACTCCGCCAGCCCGAGCGGCTCACTGGTAGGACACGAACCACGGCTTGGGCGTCAGCTCGAAGGTCTGCTTGGGGGTGAACGTGGGGGTGTCCTCGTCGTAGAAGTTCTTCCACGCCATGCGGATCCCCCGGGGCAGCTCGTGCTGCAGAGCGTCCCACGTGGACATCTTCAGATCCGGGGTGCCGTGCCCGTCCGCGTGCAGGAGGAACGCGAGCTCGGGGTGGTCCGTCGTGATGGCCTCACGGTTCTGGATCATGGGCATGGAGAACTGGTGCAGGATCAGGGTCTTCTGGGGCAGGCCGTTCTCGGCCGTGAGCCGGGCGAGCCACTGCGTGGTCTCGTTGATCTCCTGAGCGCTCACGGACCCGATCTGCTGCAGCGGGTACTGCCCTGGCCCCAGCCGCCACTCGGGGTCCAGGGCCAGGCCCACGTTGGACCGCTTGAGCAGTTCCTCGTACCGCTTGGCCTGGGACAGGAAGTCCGAGCGGCCGGGCTGCAGGTCCAGGACCACGTAGATCCCGTGCTTCTGCGCGGCCTCGATGTACGGCATGAGGCGCTCCACGGGAGCCTCGCTGGAGAAGTCGCCGTCCGGTCCCGGGTCGGAGGAGGCGGTGGTCGCGATGATCTCGAACGCCGGGATCACTTTCTCCTGGCTGTAGGGCTCGTACTGCTTGGCCAGCTCGATCGCCCGCTCGGCGGATTCCTCCGGCCCCTGCTCACCCAGCGCGCCCAGCCCCGGGGTGCCCGGGTGTCCGTAGAGCGCCACGAACCGGCGCTCGGGGAACAGGGTGGTGCCCCCGCCGATCAGCTCTGGCGGCTGGGTGGGCGTGGGTGTCGCGCTGGGCTGTTCGGTCGCGGTGGACGACGTCGCTGCGGTACCGTTCGCGGCGTCGTCGCCCCCCGCGTCGCCGCCGGAACCGCAACCGGTGAGCAGCAGCATGGCGCAGAGGGCGGAAAGGGCGGCGGGGGTGACGGAGCGCATGGTGCGTGACCTCGATCGGTAGGGGGAGCGCGGGGGAGTCGAGTGTGCTGGTTCCACGGTACGTGTTCGCGGGCGTGAACACCCGGAATCCCGGGGAGGACGGGGCCGTATGACGGTGCGCTCAGCCCAGTGCCACGCGCTGCAGCAAGTCCAACAGGGTGGCCCGTTCGTCCTCGCTCAGGGGTGCCATTGTCCCGTCCGTGCAGCGGTCCACCGCGGCGCGCGCACGCCGGTAGAGCTCGCGGCCCTCGTCCGTGGGCTCGATCAACTTGGAGCGGCGATCATTGGGATCGGTGCGCCGCACCACGGCCCCGCGGCGTTCGAGGGAGTCCACGATCAGCACGATCTGGCTGGGGTCCAGGACCAGGTACCTGCTCAGCTCCCGCTGGGACGGGTGCAGGTCCGAACACACGAGGGACAGCGCGGAGTAGTGGCGCACCTTCAGGTCCAGTTCCCCCAGGGCCCGGTTGGCGGACGCGGAACCCAGGGAACTCGCCCGGGCCATGAGAAACACCGGCTCGCTCGCGAGATCACTCGTCCTCAGGTCCGGCGCCGGGTCAAGGGCGTCCTGCGGAAGGGGGGTGGTCATGTCGCTGCTCCTGGGTGTCGTGTCGTGACGTGCTCCGTGCGGTGGGCGGGGGTGGGACCGTCCGCCGAAGGATCGTCGTGGATAATCTTAACCGTTGGCGATCTCAATTAAATACGGTCCCATGAAAGAAACATACGGTGACGCCCATCACCGCCGGAGCAGAACCCCAGAGAGAACATGTCATGACCGCCAAGACCGTTGTTCTGTTCGACGAGGTGGCCGAGCTCGCAGGGAAGGATTTGGGCTACTCCGAGTGGCGCGAGATCACCCAGGAACAGGTGGACCTGTTCGCGGACGCCACCGATGACCACCAGTGGATCCACACCGATCCGGAGAAGGCTGCGGACGGTCCGTTCGGTGGGCCCATCGCACACGGGTTCCTTGACCCTGTCGCTGCTGATCCCCATGTGGTCCGAGCTCTTCGACGTGTCCGACGTGAAGACCAAGATCAACTACGGCCTGGACAAGGTCCGTTTCACCTCACCGGTGAAGGTGGGCGCACGCATCCGGATGACCGTGACCATCGCGGAGGTCACGGAGGTCAAGGGCAACGGCCTGCACCAGGTGGCGGATGCGACGATCGAGATCGAGGGGGAGGAGCGCCCCGCGGTGGTGGCGCGCTTCCTGAACCGGTTCTACAAGTAGGGTTCAGGGCCCTCACTACATTCCTGCCCCGATAATGCACGCTACGACGCTGTGGTGTGCATTATCGGGGCACAGGTGTTCTCAGGGGTGGGTCCCAGGTCGTTCACTTCTCGGTTCTGTCCGCGATCCACTTCTGGAACACCGCGGAGTCCTGCTCGCCCAGTCCCGAGTCGATGAGCTGTTGCGCCGCGGCCGCGATGGGCCCGCCCAGCACCGACGTGGTTCCGGTGGCGCGGGCGGCATCCAGGTACGCGGAGACGTCCTTGTGCACGAAGGCCGCCTGCGCGGACACCGAGTAGTCGTGGCCCACGAGCTTGGGAGTCTTGTCCGCCAGGATGGTGGATCCCGCGTAGCCGCCCTGGAGCAGGTCCAGCAGTGTGGCCAGGTCCAGTCCGGCCCGTTCGGCCACGACGCTGGCCTCGGAGATCGCCACGATCTCCGCCGCGCAGATCAGCTGGTTGCACGCCTTCGCTACCTGCCCGGCCCCCAGCGGCCCCAGGTGGACGGGGCGACCGCACGAGGACAGGACGTCCGAGACCAGGCCGGCGGCGGCGTCGTCGCCACCCACCATGACGGACAGGTCCCCGCGGATCGCCCCGGCCTCCCCGCCGCTGATGGGCGCGTCCACGAACTCGACACCCGAGGTGTCCCGGTGCCAGCGGGTGATGTCCACGGGGGAGACGGTGGAGCTGATCGCCACGACCAGGCGGTCATGGTCGGCGTCGCGCTCGCGGGCGCCCTCAGCGAGTTCTTCCAGCACGCCGTCGATTTCCGGGGCGCCGGGCACCAACAGGATCACGGCGTCGCACTGGCGCGCCATGTGCCGCGGCGTGTCCACCGCGCGGGCCCCCGGGGCCTTGTGGAGGCTGCGATGCAGAACCACCACGTCGTGCCCGGCGCTGATGATGTGCCCGGCCATGGGCTTGCCCATGGATCCGAGACCGATGATTCCCACGGTGTGCGGTGACGGGCTCATGCTGCGGCTCCTCGCGACGGTGACGGGTGGTCCCATCATGCCCCGAATGCTGGCGCCGGCGTCCAGGGGTGGGGGCGAATTACCTCGAACAGAAATACCGAAATGAGGATGGGCGTCGTACTGCCGGGAAAATTCTATGAAATCTTTGATTTGGTGGAACTGGGTGGCAGTGGGTTATCGCCATGGGAGGTGCCGAGGGTGCATCCAGCCCTTATGGGCGGGGTATTCGTGACTGGATTGATGACTGCATTACGTACATTGCGGGGCCGCGCCCCAATATCCGGCGTCTCGAGCGTTTGGTCATCGGCGCCGGCGTGGATCATCCGGGTCGGATGGCCGGTTGGAGCCGCCGAACAGTGCGGATTTAAGGACACTTCCGAAAAAGTAAATGAGGCCAACAACCAGAGGGATAAGCAGTATCGAACGGATAAGAATGGCCAGGTGATCCATTATTCACTTCTCGGCCTCGTGAAGTCCATTGTCCTACGTAGTTATAAGGATTCAGTCTAGCAGGATCACCCTCATGAAAATAGTGTGGTACTTCATTCGTATTTCTTCTTCGAAGCGGACAGGGAATGCCGGCCATTGATTGGGCGATGCACGGGGGTAGGTCATGGAGCCTCCCGCAGTCATGCTCACCACCCGCACCCGGGGGCGTAATGACATCTCACGGAGGGGCGGCCTGGGGCTGGAACCGCCGGACCCACCCGGAGGGACGAGGGAACCGGTGGGACGACGACACGACAGGCGGTTAGATAAGAATGATTCTCACTTAAGTTACAGTGCTCGCATGTACGCCATCGAACACACCGCCCCTGGCGGGGCTCGCTCGTCCATGCTCGGATTCATCACCATGCACCGCCGGGGGCCCGTCCCCCTGGCCGCGCTGGCTGTCGGCGTCCTGGCCCTCACCGCGTGCGGGGCGGGTGGCGCGGGGCAGGCGGGAGCAGCGTCGTCGTCCCCGCGCGCCGAGGAGACCACGAAGGCCGCGGCCAAGGAGGTCTCGCGACTCACCCCGCGCGCGGTGGTGGCGTACGAGGGCGGTCTGCTCACCGTGGACACGGCGTCCGGCGAGGTCCTAGACAAGACTGAGAAGGGCGGGTTCCTGCGCCTCAACAACGCCGGGGACGGCAGGCACGTGATGGTCAGCGACGGCGACGTGTTCCGCGTGCACGACACCGGCTTGGACGCGCATAAGCACGGCGACCACTACCACTACCGCGAATCCGCACCCGAGCTGACCGACGTGACCTTCGACGCCCCGCATGCCGGGCACGTGGTGGTCCACCATGGCAAGACCACGTTGTTCGGCGACGGGGACGGTTCCATCACGACCTTCGAGTCCGAGACGCTGAAGGACGGCGCGCCGGACACAACCGAACGGAAGACCGAGCACCCGCACCACGGTGTGGCGCTCGAGCTGACCGACGGCACGCTGTTCACGACCCAGGGCACGGAGGAAGAACGGCACACCGTGCGCGTGCTTGACAAGGACGGCGCGGTCAAGGCCGAGACGACGGACTGCCCGGGCGTGCACGGTGAGGCGGCGGCCGCGCCGGGAGCGAGCACCGACACCGTGATGGCGGGTTGCGAGAACGGGCCCGTGATCTATCGGGACGGGACGTTCCACAAGGTGGCCGTGGCGGACGCCTACGCGCGCTCGGGCAACCTCGCAGGTTCGGAGAGGTCGCCGATCGTGCTCGGCGACTACAAGGTGGACGAGGATGCCGAGCAGGAGCGCCCCACGCGAGTGGCCCTCTTCGACACCCGGGACGGGTCGCACCGGCTGGTGGACCTGAGCTCGTCCTACTGGTTCCGTTCGCTGGCCCGCGGGCCGGAGGGTGAGGCTTTGGTGCTCACGTACGACGGCAAGCTCAACGTGATCGACGTGGAGTCCGGAAAGGTGGTCCGGAAGATCGACGTGATCCAGCCGTGGGAGGAGAAGGCGGACTGGCAGGAGGCGGGTCCCGCGATCAAGGTGGCCGGCTCGAGCGCCTACGTGACCGACGCGCAGAACAAGAAACTGCACGTGGTGGATCTAACCAAGGGTGAAGTGGCCAAGACTATCGACCTGCCGCAGACGCCGGTGGAACTCGCGGTGGTGACGGGCAAACCGGAGGCTCCGGCGCGGGAGGAGAAGGCGCACGGACACGTTTCCCACGAGGGTCACGACCATGCCCACGACGACGCCGCTCCCTCAGGGGGTGCCCCTGCGGACGCCGGAGGTCACGGCGGGCCCGGGCGCTGACGGTCCCGGATGATGTGCTCCTCGATCACTGGAACAGATCGGGCAGTGGCCCCGTGGACGCCATCACGCGTCCACGGGGCCACTGCATTGTCAGGTCGTCTCGGTCAGGTTCAGTCCGCTACCGACGTGAACGCACCGTGCGGGTGCGCCAGTTCGTCATCCGACGGAACCGGTCCGATGGCGTCCCACAGTTCGACCCACGCGCCGTCCTCGATGCGCCACAGTTCACAGAAGAAGTGGCGGTCACCGGCGATGGATCCTTCCGAGAACGTCAGGACGAAGTTCCCGTCAGCCACCGTGCGGTGCAATGTGTCGTAGGTCAGTGCAGAGCCGTCCTCCTTGAGGTGTTTCAAGAAGTCGACCATGTTCTGCACACCGTCGGCGATGTCACCCGAGTGCTGCGTGAACCGCCCGTCCGAACGCGTGAAATCGCCCGCAGCGTCGTAGTCCTGGCCCTGTAAGAACGTAGCCCAGGCCCGCTTGACGAACTCCCTGTTGGCCTCGGTGTCGGCGGATGCGTCCACCTCCGTGGGGCCGTCCAGCTGGGTGTGGCCCGACTCGTTGGGTGGTGTCTGATCCACCAGGCCGTCCCAGTGCTCCACGATCTTGCCGTCGGCCACGCGGTAGATGTCGAACCCCACGAACACGGTGTCCGGATCCAACCCGGGATAGGCACCGTGCAGCGCGACCAAACCGGCCTTTTCGTCCACGACTACGCGCGCGACGTCGTGCCTCAGACCCTCGCCCGCGTCGGTGACCAGCTCCCGCAGGCCTTCCTTACCGTTGGCCACGAGCGGCGAATGCTCCACGTAGTCCTCGGCGAAATTGCGGTCCAGGGTGCTCAGGTCGTGCTCGGTGAACAGCTCGCGGTCAGCGGTGAGCACGAGTTCTCGAATGTCGGTCATGATGCGCTCCTTCCCTCGTTCGTTCCCGCCGTCAGTCCAACGAGCTCATCACGTGCTTGACGCGGGTGTACTCCTCCACTGCGTACTTGGAGAGGTCCTTGCCGTAGCCGGAGTGCTTGAAGCCGCCGTGGGGCATCTCGGCGACCAACGGGATGTGGGTGTTGATCCATACGCAGCCGTAGTCCAGATCGCGGGACATCCGCAACGCGCGGCCGTGATCCTTGGTCCACACGGACGACGCCAATCCGTATTCCACCCCGTTCGCCATCTCCACGGCCTGCTCCTCCGTGGAGAAGGTCTGGACGGTGATGACGGGACCGAAGATCTCATTCTGAATGGCCTCGTCCTCCTGCTTGAGATCCGCCACGATGGTCGGCTCGAAGAAGAAGCCGGGCCCGTCCGCCTGCTTGCCACCCGTGGTCACGGTGGCGTGCTCCGGCAAACGATCGATGAACCCGGACACCTGTTCGAGCTGCTTGGCGTTGTTGAGCGGGCCGTAGAGGATGTCCTCCTTGTCCGGGGTGCCGAATGCCGTGTCCTTCGCGGCCTGGGTGATCTTCTCCAGGAACTCGTCACGGACCGATCCCTCCACGAGGATGCGGGTGGAGGCGGTGCAGTCCTGGCCGGCGTTGAAGAAACCGGCTTCTGCGAGCGTGGCGGCGGCGGAGTCCAGGTCCGCGTCCCCGAACACCACGCAGGGCGCCTTTCCGCCCAGTTCCAAGTGAGCGCGCGTGAGGTTCTTCGCTGCGGATGCGGCGACAGCCAGACCGGCTCGGATCGAGCCGGTGATGGAGACGAGTCCCGCCGTGCGGTGTGACACGACCGTTTCCCCGGTCTTGGCATCGCCCAGGACGATGTTGAAGGTGCCTTCAGGAAGGAACTCCGAGGCGATTTCAGCGAACAGCAGTGTCGACTCCGGAGTCGTGTCCGATGGTTTCAACACGATGGTGTTGCCTGCGGCCAGGGCTGGCCCCACTTTCCAGACGGCCATCATGAGGGGATAGTTCCACGGCGTCACCTGGCCCACCACGCCGATCGGTTCCCGGCGGATCACGGAGTTGAGACCCTCCATGTATTCGCCACTCGCGAGGCCCTCCATCAAGCGGGCTGCGCCGGCGAAGAAGCGGATCTGGTCCGCGGAGACATCGACTTCCTCGGACTGGATCAGGTACTTGGGTTGGCCCGTGTTGCGAGATTGCGCGTCCACGAGTTCGGACCCCCGTGCTTCGAGGGCGTCGGCGATGCGCAGCATGGCGAGTTGTCGCGCACCGGGGGTCATGCGCCCCCATGTCTTCGATGCTTTAGCGGCTGCCTCGTACGCGGCATTCACATCTTGCTCGTTCGAGTTGGGGGACTGTTCCGTCACCTCACCGGTAGCCGGGTTGACCAGGTCGAAGGATTCCTCGGATGCGGATTCCACATAGGTGTTGTTAATGAAGTTCTTGAGCATGAGTGCTCAACCCCCGTTCTCAACTGCCTCTGCGTCTTTCGCAGATGCTTCGGGGCTCACGTCCTTGTTAAGCCCCGCTCCCACCGTACCCACCGCGGCGTGATATTGCTCACAAAGAGCCAGGGGTTCCCGTGTGCGCGCCGAAACCAGCACAGGGATGGTTTGGTGATGGTTCATGACCCGGGTGATCCATTGACCCCACTGGGGGCAGGCGGGAGCGACGTCGTCGTCCCCGAGTACCGTGGACCCCATGAACGCCCCAGCCAACGAACCCGGTAGCGCCCGCCTGGACGTGTGGTTGTGGTCGGTGCGGTTGTTCAAGACCCGCTCCGCCGCCACGACCGCGTGCCGCGCGGGACACGTGCGGCTCAACGGCGCCCCCGTGAAGGCCGCCCAGCCGGTGCGGGTGGGGGATCGGGTGAGTGTGCGCCGCCCGGGGTGGCAGCAGGAGTTCCAGGTCACCAAGCTCATCGTCAAGCGTGTGGGCGCCCCTGTGGCGGCCCAGTGCTACATCGACCACTCCCCGCCGCGGCCCGCGGAACTCAGCGTGCCGGTGGCCCGCCGGGACCGTGGGGCGGGGCGGCCCACCAAGAAGGACCGCCGCGAGCTCGAAAGGCTCAGGGGCCTGCGTTAGTCCTTGTGCGCCGTCGTACCCGCGGCCACCTGAGGGGGGCCGGGATCCACCCAGCCCCGGAACCCACCGTGGGTCAGCAGGGTGCGGGTGCGGGGATCGATCAGCGCCAGGTAGAGCGTGAAGGCCACCGTGATCACGAACGCCACCTGGGACACGCTCACGCTGAGGTCGATGAACGGCCACACGGACAGCTGGTCCTGGGCACCGAAGACCACGAAGAACGTGATCACGATGTACAGGATGCGGATTTGCCAGTTGTCCTTGATGCCGGTCGCGGCCAGCAGGGGGATGAGCCACAGGATGTACCAGGGCTGGATGATGGGGGACAGCAGCACCACGGCGGAGAACGCGAGGGCCATCCGCCGCACGATCCTGCGGTCCCCGCCCACGAACATCAGCACGAGGACCAGGGCGATGGCCGCGTACTGCAGCACCTGACGGAACACCGATGCGAGGGCGTCCCCCGGTTGGCCGAAGAAGTTTCCCACGCGCTCCACCTGTTGTCCCAGGAACCCGGACGGCGAGTACCCCGTGTACCCCGGGGTGGGGTCCAACAGGGCCCAGGCCCAGCCCAGACCGAGGTTATCCGCGTAACCGCTCACCGCGAGGATCCCGAAACTGAGGAGCGCGGTGGCCGCCCAGATGACGAACCGCCGCGGCCACGAGGCACCCTTGCCCGCCCAGAGCAGACCGATGAACGGCAGCAGCAGGATGGTGATGGGTTTGATCCCGATGGACCCCGTGACCAGAAGTATGCCCAGCAGGGGATATTTTGTGGCCGCGGCGTATACGCCGGCCACGGCGAGGCCCACCATGAGTGCGTCGTTGTGGGCGCTGGCCACGAAGCTGATGAGGAACAGCGGGTTGGCCACGGCGATCCAGAGAGCCCGGGCACCGTTGATCCCGTGCAGGCGCGCGAGCTTGGGCACGTAGATCATGCACAGCACCACTCCCACGTACGCCACCGCCCGGAACAGCATCACGGAGGCGTCCGGCTGGGCGTTGGTCAACCGGACGACCCCGGCGGCGATCCACAGGAAGTAGGGGCCGTACGGGGTGCGGGCCTCCGCCCATTCCGGATCCGCGCCCAGCATGAACCAGTTGTCGAGCGAGGAGATCCCCTCCACGTACGGGTCCTTGCCGGCCAGCATCAACCGGCCCTGACCGATGTATGCGTACACGTCCCGCGAGTAGATGGGAACGGCGAGGAACAGGGGCAGGGACCATGCGATCACGGCGATCATCACGGTGCGCAACGACCCGTGCGGCCATCCCCGCAGGCGTTGACCGAGGCGCAACCACGATCGGATGAGCAGCATGGCGCCCACGGTGAGCAGCACGGTGCACCCGTACACGCCCCACACGTTCACGCGCAGTTCGATGACCAGGGGGTGCCGGACCATGGGGGAGCCGTTGGCGATCCACCCGGTCCCCACGGACCCCACGAGCATCATGAGCGAACCAATGACGCCCTGGATGATCGCCATGTGGGCGCGCGAATCATTCTTGGCGGTGGAGCCGGTGTGCGCGGGAGAGGGGCGAGAACCGGTCGCGGTCATGGATTCCAGCCCCCTCAGCCAACCAGTGGTGGGCGAGCCGAGGTGTCCAGCGGCTCCGACCCCTGACTTTACAGGACGGTTTGCACTCGAACAGTGCGCGTTCTGGGGGTTCCTTGGGGGCGGGGTGAGCGCATCATGGCGCCGTATGCGGTCCCCGGAGTGGTTCCCCATAGAATCGGAACCGGTATGTCCGAGGCGCCGGGACCCTCGGGCGCCGCACGCCCCCGAACAGGACCAGTGCACACCCCCGGACCAGAACAGAATCCCGCGCGCATTCGGACAAGGACCTCATCCGTGCCCACAGAGAGATATTTCACGGCCGTTACCCGGGCACGGGACGCCGTGCTCCCCCGCGCCGCGCAGGATCGTCTGATGACACCGGGCGCGCTGCTCGTGGGGTTCCTGCTGGTGCACGTGGGCTTCCTGATTTTTGCCCTGATCGTCTCGCTGCAGGGCAATGCCTTCAGCGACACCAACATCTACCGCGCGTGGGCGGAAGCGGGTTTCGACGACCGCAACATCGCGTACGGTCCCAGCCCCTGGGTGTACCCCGTGCTCGCGCAGATCCCCATGGGACTCGCGGGCATCGCGGGACCGGGCCCGTACTTCTTCCTGTGGGTGCTCATCATCGCGGTGCTCAACGCCGTGGCCATGGGCAAACTGACCGACTGGGGTCGTAACCGTGCCGCACTGCCCGCTGGCTGGTGGTGGCTCGTGTTCATCCTGCTCATGGGCTGGCTGGGCTTTGCGCGCGTGGACGGTCTCACGGCACCGCTCGTGCTGCTGGGCCTGGTCTATGGGGTGTCCCGCCCGTTCGTGGCCTCCGCGATCCTCAGCCTGGCCACGTGGATCAAGGTCTGGCCGGCCGCCGTCGTGATCGCTCTGTTGACCGCCGCACGACGTCGCGGCGCCGTGTTGCTCGCCGGGATCCTGGTCACGCTGTTTGCCGTGGCGGCCGCGTTCGTGTCCGGATCACCGCGCCAGATCGCGGACTTCATGACCCAGCAGGGCGACCGCGGCATGCAGCTCGAGGCCACGTTCAGCACCCCGTGGCTGTGGCTCTCGGTGCTGGGTGTGGGTGATTCCCGCATGTACATGAACACGGACATCAACTCGATGCAGGTCAGCGGCCCCGGCTCGGACGTGATGTCCCGGCTCATGCAGCCGCTGTTCGTGGTGGCCGCCGTGGTGGTCGTGGTGCTGATCGCCCGCGGGCTGCGTCGCGGCGTGCACGCCGGTGCCCTGGACCGCACGGCCCTGTTCCTCGCGGGTTCGCTGACCATGGTCACGGCCTTCATCGTGTTCAACAAGGTGGGCTCGCCCCAGTTCATGGTGTGGCTGGGCCCCGTGATCGCGGTGGGCCTGGTGCACAACTGGAAGGTGTGGCGCACCCCGGCGTTCCTCGCGGTGCTGATCGCGATCGCCACGTTCTTCGTCTACCCGCTCTTCTACACCGCGCTGAGCCACAACAACCCCGTCATGGCCGGCGTGCTGACCCTGCGCAACCTGCTGCTCGTGGTCCTGCTGTGGTGGTCCGCGCGCGGGCTGTACCGGCTGGGGTCCGCCGGGCCCGCCGGTTCCGCCGCGAAGGGAGGCCCGGTTGCCGGCCCGCACGCCTGACGACGACACGGCTCCCGCCCCCGGGGACGCCCACCGCACCTCGGTGCCGCGCACGGGTGCCCCCGCGGCACCCACTGGCGGAGCCACCGCGCACCCCGAGGCTGCCTCTGCCGACGACGCCGCTCACTCGGTGACGGGCGCGCGGCCCGGGCCGCAGCGCCGTCGTCCGCAGGAGTGGCTGAACCGCCCCGCCGCCGTGTGGGTGGGCTTCGCGGTGGTGCACGTGTACTTCCTGTGCTGGATGGCAACGTTCTTCCTGCACGGGTGGGCCTTCAGCGACACCGAGCAGTACCGCGAATGGGCGATGGCCGGGTACAACGCGCCCGACCAGGGTTCCGTCAGCCCGTGGGTCTACCCCGTGCTCGCGCAGGTGCCCATCATGTTCCCGAGGATCGCGGGCTACGACCTCTACCTTCTGGCGTGGACGCTCATGATCACCGCGTTGAACGCCGTGGCCATGTGGTTCCTCCTCCACCGCGCCCCGCGCAGCGGTGTACTGGCCGGGTGGTGGTGGGTCGTCTTCACCGTGTTCCTGGGGTACCTCAGCTTCGCGCGTGTGGAGGGTGTGGCGGCGCCGATCGTGTTCATCGGCCTGCTCTACGCCGTGCGCCATCCGGTGGTGGGATCGGCGCTGCTGAGCATCGCCACGTGGATCAAGGTGTGGCCGGCCGCGGTGCTGCTGGCCATGGTCATCGCGCTCAAACAGCGCGTGCGCATCATCACGGCGGGCGTGGTGGTCACGCTGTTCGTGGTGCTGGGCGTGCTGGTGCTCGGCGGGATCGAGCGGATCGCGGACTTCCTGCTCAACCAAGGCTCCCGCGGGATGCAGCTCGAGGCCACGTTCTCCACGCCGTGGGTGTGGGCCGCTGTCCTGGGGCTCGCCGACTCCCGGATCGCGGACAACACCGCGATCAACTCCACCGAGGTCTACGGTCCCGGTGTGGAGGTCATGGCTTCCCTCATGCAGCCGCTGCTGCTCATGGCCGTTCTCGTTGCCGCGGTGCTGCTCATCCGGGCACTGCGGCGCGGTGCGGACAGGGCGCGCCTGGTCCACGCCGGATCCTTGCTGCTGACCATCGTGCTGATCGTGTTCAACAAGGTGGGCTCCCCGCAGTTCATGATCTGGCTGGCCCCGGTGATCATGGTGGGTCTGCTGCACGACCGCGTCCGGTGGCGCATCCCGGCCTTACTGACCCTGGGCATCGCGGCGACCACGTTCGTGATCTACCCGCTGTTCTACACGCCGCTGATCCACGCGAACCCGGTCATGGCCGGGGTGCTGACCCTGCGTAACGTGCTGCTCGTGATCCTCCTGGGTTGGACCGTGCGGCGGATCTGGCAGCTGGGTGCGCCCGCGGCGGCCGGGGCCCGGCCCGGTGCCACTGTGTTGAATGCGGAGGAGCCAAGCGCCGAAGATAAGAAGTCATCCCCGCGACGATAGCCACACGCCGGAGAAGCTCCCCGTGGCGGTCGTTGAGCGTTAGGAGTCGTCCCCGCGCCTCGTGAGCCGGTTCTTGGCGTACCCCCACAGCGAGGGCGCCTCCTCGGGCTGCCGGGCCTCCGCATTGCGCAACCGGTCCTCCCGCTTGTCGCGGTGGCGTTGCATGTGGTCCTCGTAGCGCTTCTGGTTGAGCCGCTGCTGTTCCTGCTCCGCGGCCTCCCCCTGCGGATCCGTCTCATAGACGTCCCGCGGGTCGGTGCGCTGCGAATCACGTACCACCCGGGGGGCGGTGGCGTGCGTGCCCGCCCGTTCGGCCTCGACCACGCGCGGGAGCCTCCGCCGGATCGCCTCGCGCTCCGCCCGCTCCGCCAACCGTCGCTGCGACGCACTCATCCGGCGGGGCTCGGTGTACCGGTCGCGGATCTTCTCGATCACGGGCAGCTCGTCGGTGGTCTCGTACGGCTCCTCCGGGTCGTCGACCTCGTACGACGACGGCGCCGCTCGCTCCCGTACGTGCGGCGCCGCGGCGTCGTCGTCCGTGACGTAGGAGACCCGGGTGACGGGGTGGTGTGCGGTGTCCTGGTCCCGCAGCGGGGTGACACGCGGGAAGGAACCGGTGTCGACTTCCCGCGGCGCCTGCCACGGCGTGTCCGCGAAGACGCGGTGGCTGCGCCAACCCCGGAAGAGTTTCCAGCCGAGGTAGAGCACGCCCAGCAGCAGGACGGCGGCGGGTTCGGCGTAGCCCGTGGAGTAATAGATCGAGGCCGCGATGAGCGCCACGATCCCCGCCCCCAGGGGCACGAGGGCCGCGGGCGACTGAACGGGCAGCAAACCCAGGAGATCACGGGTGTAGCGGCTGTCGTGACGACGACCGTGCACCGTGTGGGCCCGGATCTTCACGCCCGGGGGAGTGTGCTGCGAGAGTCGGTGCGTGGTGACCGGGGGATCCTCCGGGTCCTCGGGCTCGAGCACCACGGTGCGGGCGCGCCCGGCGGCCAACGCCGCCCTATTGGTCGCCAGAAAGCCGGCGAGCAGTAGATACACGCCCATGGTCAGAAGCACGTAGGGCAGCATTACCGCCACGACCAGGGCGATCACACGCCAGACCCAGGCCACGTCCCCGGCCGGGAAGTTCTCGAAACGGAAGGGTCCGTGGGTTACCCACAGGAGAAGCGCCCCGAGGATCACGGCTCCCACCCCGTTGCGCACGGCGTGCACGCGCAACCGCGGCCAACCGCGGGCCGACCGCGCGGCCCGGCGCTGTTCGCGTGTGCGCATGAGGACTCCTATGATCCCGGGGAAAAGGGTGCTCCCAGGGTATGTGGTGCGGGGGACACGCACGAGGACTCAGGGGTGGGACGCACGGGCCGTACTTGCATCGTGACGGGTGAGGTGCGCACCCCCACCTGCCCCTAGGATCGACCCGTGGCCCGTTTCCTGCTCGACATCGCCCCCGTGCGGGACATCCCCGCCTTCCGGCGACTGTGGATCGGGTCCACGCTGTCGATGCTCGGAAGCCAGTTCACCGTGATCGCGATCAGCCTGGAAGTGTTCGAGCTGACCGGATCCACGTTCGCCGTGGGGATGGTGGGCTTCTTCGCGCTCGTGCCCCTGATCATCGCAGGTCTCTACGGGGGCAGCATCGGGGACGCCACCGACCGGCGTTCGGCGGGCCTGTGGACCACGTTCGGCCTGTTCATCATGACCGTGGCGTTGGCCGCGCACGCGTGGCTGGACATTGCGAGCGTCGCGGTGCTCTACGGCATCGTGGCCCTGCACTCCTTCGCGCAGGGACTGAACCAGCCCGTGCGCGGTGCGATCGTCCCGCGCCTGGTCCCCATGCGACAACTGCCCGCCGCCAACGCCCTGTTCCAACTGACCATGGGCTCGTGCCTCATGGTGGGCCCGCTGCTGGGCGCGCTCACAGTGGCCGGACTGGGTTTCCGGTGGGCCTACACGGTGGACGCCCTGAGCTTCGCCGTGAGCCTGTGGGCCATGTACAAACTGCCACCCCTGCCGCCCATCCCCGGGGAGGACGGCGCCACGAGCAAGGCCGGTTTCCGTTCCGTCGTGGAGGGGTTCCGGTTCCTGGCCACCCGCCCCAACCTGCGCATGACGTTCCTGCTGGACCTGGCCGCCATGATCTTCGCCATGCCCCGCGCGCTGTTCCCCGTGCTGGGGGCGTCCGTGCTGGGCGGGGACCAGTTCACGGTGGGGCTGCTCACCGCGGCGCTCGCGGCGGGATCCGTCCTCGCGGGAGTCTTCTCGGGAACATTCATTCGCATCAATCACCACGGTCGCGGGTGTGCCGCCGCCGTGGCCGCGTGGGCCGTGTGCATCATGGCGTTCGGTGCGGTGATCCTGGTGGCCTCCGGCGGCTGGGGCCGGGACACCGCGTGGCCCCTCGTCATGTCCTGCCTGGTGCTCGTGGCTGCGGGGGTCATGGACTCGGTGTCCATGCTGTTCCGCACCACCATCCTGCAGGCGGCCACCCCCGACTCGCTGCGCGGCAGGCTCCAGGGCATCTTCATCGTGGTGGTTGCGGGCGGCCCTCGCCTGGGAGACGCCGCGATGGGCGTCGGCGGCCAGTGGCTCGGACCCGGGTTCGCCGCCCTGGTGGGTGCCGTGATCTGCTTCCTGCTCGTGCTGCTGCTCATGCGGATGTTCCCCGGGTTCATGCGCTACGACGCCCGCGACCCGCAACCCTGACCGCCTGCGCCTTCCTCGAGGGGGCTCGTCTTCGGGGACGACGACGCCGCTCGCGCACCCTCGGGTCGCCCGCTCACTCCCATGCCGTTCGCGGGCCGCGGATATCACCCGGCCCGTGGTCTGGATGGGGCCGGCTCCCGCACAATGGAGATCCATCACGTGGCACACCAGGAGGTAAGGGACATGGCGATTCTCGAGGACGGCCGATGGGACGGGAAGATCTTCGACGGGGAGTGGACGGAGGGTTCCGGTGAGCCCATCACGGTGCTGAACCCGGCCTCGGAAGCGGTCCTGGGTCACGTGGGTGCGGCCACGCCGGAGGACGTGTACCGGGCGGCGTCCGCGGCGTCGTCGGCCCAGCAGTCCTGGGCAGCGCTCAAGCCCACCGAGCGCGCGGCCGTGCTGCGCCGGGCGGGGCAGTTGTTCGAGGAGCACGCTGCCGAGGTCGTGGACTGGGTCGTGCGCGAGACCGGCGCCATCCAGCCCAAGGCCGGGATGGAGGCCCACGTGGCCGCGCAGGAATGCTTCGAGGCGTCCGCGCTGCCCACGCACGCGAAGGGCCAGGTGCTGGCCTCGGACGACCCGCACTGGTCGCTCGCACGGCGTCTGCCCGCCGGGGTGGTGTCGGTGATCTCCCCGTTCAACTTCCCCCTGATCCTCTCGATCCGTTCCGTGGCACCCGCGCTCGCGCTCGGTAATGCGGTGCTGCTCAAGCCGGACCCGCGCACGCCCGTGACCGGCGGAGCGCTGATCGCACGCATCTTCGAGGAGGCCGGGCTTCCCGAGGGTGTGCTGCACGTGCTGCCCGGCGGCGGGGACGCCGGTGCGGCCGCCGTGGACGCACCCGAGGTCCGGATCGTGTCCTTCACGGGTTCCACCGAGGCGGGGCGGCACGTGGGCGCGGCCGGTGCCCAGCATCTCAAGCGCACGCACCTGGAGCTCGGTGGCAACAACGCGATGATCGTGCTGCCCTCCGCGGACCTGGACCTGGCCGCGAGCGTGGGTGCTATGGGGACCTTCTTCCACCAGGGTCAGGTGTGCATGACCACGGGTCGGCACATCGTGCACCGGGACGTCTACGAGGAATACGTCCAGCGACTCGCGGACAAGGCGGACGCCCTCGTGGTGGGCGACCCCTCCGAGGGGCAGGTCCACCTGGGCCCGATCATCGACGAGAAGCAGCTGAAGTCCGTGGACTCCAAGGTCCAGGAATCGGTGATCGCCGGCGCCACCATCCGGGCGGGTGCCACCCACGACGGGTTGTTCTATCGCCCCACGGTGCTGACTGATCTCACCCCTGAGATGCCGGCGTGGAACCAGGAGATCTTCGGCCCGGTGGCACCCGTGATCGCGGTGTCCTCCGTGGACGAGGCCGTGGCGCTGGCCAACGCCTCCGAGTACGCGCTGTCCCTGTCGATCCTGGGCGAGGTGGGGGAGGCCATGAAGGTCGCGGACCGCGTCACGGCCGGGAAGATCCACATCAACGAGATGACCGTGATGGACGAGGCCACCGCCCCCATGGGTGGGATGAAGGCCTCCGGCACGGGCGCGCACTTCGGTGGGGCGGACGCCAACGTCGAGGCGTTCACCGAGCTGCAATGGGTCACCCTCAGCCCGGACATCCCGCAGTACCCGTTCTGATCGGGCAATCCCGCCCGGCTCCGAGGACCGCGACGGCGTGTGATTTTGCTGAGCTAAAGCAGCGAACCACCCTCTGAGAGGGGGTTTGCGTGTTTTAGCTCAGCAAAATCAGTGCACCCGCACTTGGGAGAGGGTGGGGTTTACCCGGAGACGAGTCGGCTCAGACGTCCCTGCGGGTGCGGCTCGTGACTTTGCTGCGCAGTGTCAGGAGCAGGATGATCACCAGGACCCCGTAGAGCACGAGCACGATCGGACCGCTCACCAGGACCGAGGCGTCACCGTCCGCGCTGATCAGGGCGTCCCGCAGGCTCGTCTCCGCGAGCGGACCCAGGACCATCCCGATGATCAGCGGCGCGAGCGGGTAATCATGCATACGCATCAAGAAGCCGACGAGTCCCACGCCCAGGAGCATGAGCAGGTCGAAGGTGGAGCCGGACGTCGCGTAGATGCCCAGGCCGCAGAACACCGTGATGCCCGCGTACAGGTACGGGCGCGGGATGAGCAGTAGCTTGGCCCACACCATCGCGAACGGCAGGTTGATGATCAGCAGCACGATCATCGCGATGAAGAAGCTGGCCAACAGCGCCCACACGAGATCAGGGGCGCGCTCGAACAGCAGCGGTCCTGGTTGCAGCCCGTACTGCCGGAACGCGGCGAGCATGATGGCGGCGGTCGCGGAGATGGGCAGGCCCAGCGCGAGCAGCGCACCCATGGCCATACCGGTGGTGGCGTTGCCCGCGGCCTCGGGTGCGGCAAGACCTCGAATGGCGCCCTTGCCGAATTGCGGGTCGCGACGACGCCGATCCAGCTTGCGTTCCGCGCCGAATGCCAAGAACGTGGGGATCTCCGCGCCGCCGGCCGGGACCACGCCGAACGGCAAACCGATGGCCGTGCCGCGCAACCATGCCGGGGTGGCCTCCCGCAGTTCCTTGCGGCTCAACCAGGGCCGCCCCTGGGCCTTCAGCATCCTTCCCTGGCTCTGGAACCGGGCGGTCGTGGCGAAATAGATCACCTCACCCAGCGCGAGCACCGCGACCGTGACGGTCACCAGGGAGATCCCGTCGAAGAGGTAGGGGGAGTTCATGGTGAACCGCGGGATGCCGGTCACGGAGTCGATACCCACCACGGCGATCCCCAGTCCTAGGGCGAGGGACAGCAAACCCTTGACCGCGGAGTCCGTCACCACGGAGGACGTGGCCACGAACGCGAACAGGGCCAGGGCGAAGAACTCCGCCGGACCGAACTGGGTGGAGAACTCGGCCAGGAAGGGTGCGAAGAACACGACCACCACGGACGCCACGAAACCACCGATGAACGCCCCGATGGCCGCCGTGGCGAGCGCTTGTGGGGCTCTGCCGGTGAGCGCCATCTTGTGGCCCTCGAACGTGGACGCGATGGCCGAGGCCTGCCCCGGGGTGTTCATGAGGATGCCCATGGTGGAATCCCCGAATAGCCCGCCGAAATACACGCCGGAGAACATGATGAACGCCGCGGTGGGATCCAGGGCGAACGTCACGGGCAGCAGCAGCGCCACGGCCATGGAGGACCCCAGGCCGGGCATGACACCCACGGCGGTGCCCAGGAAGCATCCGAGCACCACCCAGAAGAGGTTCTGCAGGGTGAGCGCCCCGGCGAAACCGTCCAGCAACAGCGAGAGGGTCTCCATCTAGAACCCACCCCCCAGGAGGCCGGAGGGCAGGGACAGCCCCAGGGCCATGTCGAAGGCGATGTACGCGAGAGAACTCACGGTCAGCCCCACGACCAGTGAGAACAGCGGGCGGGTGGAGCCGAAGCCGCGGGCCACGCACCAGAACAGTACGGCGGCGCCGATGATCCACCCCAGGAACTCGAGCAGTAGTGCAAACACCAGGAAACCGCCCACCACCCAGACGAAGGACCGCCACGAGAATTGGGGCGTGGCGGGCTCGTAGGCACCTACGAACTCGTAGTCGGCATCGTCCGCCGAGGGTGCGGCGTCGTCATCGGCGGGGGAGGTGTGCGCGGTGCTGCCCGTCGACGTCGTCGGGTGGCCTCCAGGGGAACGGTCCGCGGACCGGCGGCGCAGGATCGAGAGCACCTCCACGATCACCAGGGCGTAGATCACGGCCGTCACCACGGCCGGGAAGAACCGGGGCCCGGGGAAGTCCACCGACTCCGGGACGGACATGCTGAGCATGCTCACCAGCAGGTACGTCGCGAAAGCCGCGAGCACCAAGGGCATGGTCAGCTCGGACAGCAGCGACCGGTGCGCGGAGGGCGGCGCCTCCTGCGGGGGTGGTGCGGACGCCGGGGTCGACCCGGTCACCTGTGATGTCACAGTCCCAACTCCTTGTAGAGGCCCTGGATGCGGGTCTTCTCGTCCGCGAGGAAACGGGTGAGCTCCTCGCCCGTGATCACGTTCTCGTTCCAGTTGAAGCGTTCGATGGCCTCCCGCCACTGCGGTGTGGCGATCGTTTCCCGCACAATGGTCTCGAGCTCGGTCTTCTCCTCCGGCGTGATCCCACTCGGTGCCACAAGCAAGCGCCAGTTGGCCAGGGTGACGTCGAAGCCCTGCTCCACGGTCGTGGGGATCTCCACCCCGGGCACGGGTTCGCGGGCCACGACGCCCAGGGCCCGCAACCGCCCGGACTCGATCTGGTCGATGGAATCCGGGTACCCGCTGGCCGCGGCGGCCGCCGTGCCGTTGAGCAGGGCCTGGGTGGATTCACCGCCGCCGTCCGAGGACACGTAGATCATGTCCTTGGGTGCCAACCCGGCACTGATCGCCATCTCGGTCACGACCAGCTGGTCGAAGGAACCGCCTCCGGTCCACGGGACCTTGCCGGGGGTCTTGGCCCACGCCGTCATGAGTTCCTTCAGGGACGTGTACGGGGAATCGCCGGGGACCACGATCACGTCGTACTCCTCCACCACCACGGCCAGGGGATTCACGTCCGCGTAGGTGGTGGCGGAGTCGTACTGGATGGTGGCCGCCAACTGACCCGTGCCACCCACCATGAGGTTGTTGGCCTTGCCGGAGAGGATCTCCAGGTTCCCGAGCGCGATGGTCCCGCCGGCACCCGGGATGTTCACCACCTGGGTGTTGTTCACGATGCCGTTGGCCCGTTGGGCCTGCTGCATCTCCCGGGCCACGGTGTCCCACCCGCCGCCCGCGGCCGCCGGGGCGATAATGGTCAGCGACGAACGGAGGTCGTTGCCGCCGGAGGCCGATGCGATGGACCCCGCCGTCGCGGTTCCGATGGCCCCCAGGGCCACGAGTCCCCCGAGACCGTAGGTCAGGAACGTGCGGCGGTCGGGGGAGTGGGTGGAGCTCATGGATTCTCCCGGGATTCGCGGTAAGGGGGATTCCCGCCGCCCACGGGGCCGCGAGAAGTGTGACTTAGGATACACATACCCCCACGTGGGAGGCGGTACCGACGCGGACCCCGGGATTCACCGGGCCGGCACCGGTTCACCGCCCGGGGGCGATCTCGCCCCGCCCCGGAACCTGCCCCCCAGATGGATCGCGCACAGAGAAGAGGACCCATGGCCATCATCCTTGCCGCCGCCGAGACTCCGGCCGGTCACGCCGCCCGCGACTTCGCCGTCCAGGAAGCCCGGCGTCGCGACACGGACCTCGTGGTGTTCCCCGTGGACGGGAACGAGCCGGATCTGTCCGCGATCCCGTACGAGCGCGTGAGCGTGGAGCATGCCGCCGCCCGCAGCCGCAATGCCGTGGGGGATTTGGTGGACGCCACCAACCGCGCGGAGATCGACGCCGTGGTGGTGGGGGTCCGACGGCGGTCCCCCGCGGGCAAGATCTTCCTGGGTTCTTCCGCGCAGCAGATCATCCTGGAGTCCGCCGTCCCCGTGATCGCGGTGAAACCCGCCCCGGGACGCTGACCCTGCCCGCCTCGGCGGGTGACTGATCCCCTTACCCTGGTGCGGTGCCTTCCTTCCGCTCACGCCCGAACCCCCGCGCGCACCGAGACGCCCGCCCCTCGGAGCCCGATCCCGGAGGTCTCCACCGCGGGGGCCCCGCAGCTTCCGAGGAGCCCGCGACGCCCGAGGGCCCGGCAACGCCGTCGGATCCTGGGACCCCGTCCAAGACCGCGGGCGGGAAGAGCCTGAACCGCCAGATCCTCGCGCTCGCCGTCCCGGCGTTCGGGGCACTGATTGCGGAGCCGCTGTTCATGCTCGCGGACTCGGCGATCATCGGCCACCTGGGCACGGCGCAGCTCGCGGGGGTAGGGATCGCCGCGACGGTGGTGCAGACGGTCGTGGGACTCATGGTCTTCCTGGCCTACAGCACCACCCCTGCGGTGGCCCGGCACGTGGGTGGTGGCAGACTCGCCGATGCCCTGCGCGTGGGTCGGGACGGACTGTGGACCGCCGCGGGTCTCGGGGTGCTGCTCGCCGCGGTGGGTGCCGTGGCCGTTCGTCCCCTGCTGCGCGCCCTGGGTGCGGAGGGCGAAGTGCTGGAGCACGCGACGTCGTACGCGTTGTGGTCCCTGCCCGGACTCGTGGCCATGCTGATCGTGCTGGCCGCCGTGGGTGTGCTGCGAGGTCTGCAGGACACGACCACCCCGCTCGTGATCGCGGGCGTGGGCGCCGCCGTGAACGCGGGGCTGAACGTGGCGCTCGTGTACGGCGCGCAGCTGGGCGTCGCGGGCGCGGCGATCGGCACGAGCATCACGCAGTGGGCCATGGCTGTGACGTACCTGATCATGCTCACTCGGCAGTTCCGACGGCGCGGCGTGAGCCTCACGACGTCCTGGGCCGGGGTGCGCACGCACCTCACGGTGGGGACATGGCTCATGCTGCGCACCCTGTCCCTGCGCGCCGCGATCCTGGTGACCGTGGTGGTGGCCACGGCGCAGGGGGCCGAGAACCTCGCGGCCTACCAACTGACCATGACGATCTTCAACTTCCTGGCCTTCGCACTGGACGCCCTGGCCATTGCCGCCCAGGCGCTGCTGGGCAAGGAACTCGGCGCCCGGGACCTGCGACGGCGCTCGGAACGCGAACATGTCCGGAGGCTCATGCATCGACTGATCCGGTGGGGCCTGGGCTTCGGCGTGGTCACGGGCGTGATCGTGGGTCTGCTCGGGCCGCACCTGGGCTTCCTCTTCACCTCGTCGCGGGACGTCCAGGTGATCTTCGGGGTCGCGTTGATCGTCGTGGCCGTGGGTCAGCCCCTCGCGGCATTCGTGTTCGTGCTCGACGGCGTTCTGATCGGCGCCGGCGACGCTCGCTATCTCGCCCTGGCCGGGGTCATCAACCTGGTCGTGTACGCGCCCCTGTTGTGGCTCGTTCTCGAACGGGGTGGGAGCGGCACCGTGGGCGCGGCGTGGCTTTGGATTGCGTACGCGGGCGGGTACATGGGCGCCCGTGCCGTGACCCTGGGTCTGCGCATCCGCGGGGACCGGTGGATGTTCGTGATGGCGTGAGCGGCCCGCGGAGCCGGCCCGGCGCCAGGAGGCTCCGTGCGGCGTCGTCACAGGCCTGAAATCGCGTGGTGGACCGCGCCGTTGCGGGGTGCGGAGACTATCCTGGAGGTATGAACAACGACGTTCTGAACACCTTGTCCAACGCTCCCGTCCTGGTGGGTATTGATGGTTCCGAGATCGCGCTGCGCGCCCTCGACCGTGCCCTCACGGAGGCGGCCGCCCGCAAAGTCCCCGTGCGCCTGTTGTGCGCGTTCCCCGTCGCGGTCGTGGGGGATCCAGGCCTGGAACAGCGCTTCCACGACGCCGTGAAGGCGGAGAGCGAATCCCATCTCGAGGCCGCCGAGGAGTACGCCCGCTCCCACGCCCCGGACGTCGAGATCCGCAAGGTCCTGGGCGAGGGCGACGCCGCTCGGGCCGTCCTGCACGCCGCCAAGGACGCGTGCCTGGTGGTCATGGGCAAGCGCGGCAAGGGCGATGCCCTGCGGGGTCGGCTGGGTTCGGTCTCCGCGGCCGTGGCGGCCCACAGCCCCGTGCCCGTGATCGTGGTCCCGCCCGGAACCCACGAGGACGACTCGGACGCAGAACTCGCCCGCGAGGAGGGCCGGGACGGCAAGGACGTGCGCGTCTCCGACGACGAGGCCCAGGGTGGAACCCGCACCCCTGCCTCCGAGATGGACTTCTCCGGCTCCGTGGTCGTGGGCGTGGACGGCGCGGGGGAGAAGAACCCCGCGGTAGCGCACGCGATCCAGTACGCCCTGTCCCATGACGCGACCCTGAGCCTCGTCTCCGTGAACGGCGCCCTGTCCGGGACCCCGGAGTGGTTCCAGGACCAGTACAACCAGACCTACTACTTCCAGGAATCGCTCGAACGGCTCTCAGAACTGGCGCGCACCATTGCTGAGCGGGAACCCCGGTTGCGGGTCACTCAGCACGCGTTCCTGGGCCGCCCCGGCCGGGTGCTCGTGCAGGCCACCCGGACCGCGGACCTTGTGGTCGTGGGCTCCCGCGGGATCGGTGGGTTCACGGGTCTGTTGCTCGGATCCGTGTCCCAGGCCGTGCTGAGCTCCGCTGCCGGGCCCGTGATGGTGGTCCCCAGCGGGCGCTGAGTCCTGATCCGCGCTCCCCCTCGAAACACAGTTAAGAAACTAGGTGCAGACAGATGACACAGAACATCGTGGTGGCGTACGACGGTTCCGATCACAGTGAGCGGGCCCTGGACTGGGCGATCCTCGAGGCCCAGAAGCGGCAGGAGCCGTTGAAGATCGTGCTCTCCACGGGCCGCCAGACCGGCCTGGACCAGTCCATCTATGGAGCCTTCGCGGATGCGCTGCACCAGGAATCGGAGCGGCTGGCCACGCGCGCCGTGGAGAAGGCCAAGGCGGGCGGCGTCACCGGGCAGGGCATCATCGAGCGCGGCGACGCCGCCGGCGTGATCGTCTACGAGGCCCAGGACGCCTCCGTGGTGGTTCTCGGCAAGCGCGGGCACCACGGGGTGCGCGGGCGCGTGGGTTCGGTCTCCGCCGCGGTGGCCGCCCACTCCGCCGCGCCCGTGGTGATCCTTCCGGAGGAGTGGCGCCCTGGCGAACGTGAGACCCGGCCCGAGGGTGAGAGCTTCGAGGGTCGCGTGGTCGTGGGCGTGGACAAGCTCGGCGCCAAGAACAAGGCGGTGCCGCAGGCCGCCCGGTACGCCGCGGATCGCGGGCTGCGGCTCGCGATTGTGAGCGTGGTCCCCACCACGAGCTACCTGCCCATGAACTCCGCCGAGCTGGATCGCGCCGTGCAGGAACAGCTCATGGCCCCGGCCAAGGAGCTCACCGATTCCGTGGCCGAGGAACTGCGCAAGGACTTCCCGGGCCTGGAGATCGAGACCCGCGTGCTGGAGGGCCGCCCCGCGGACGCACTCGTGGACGCCTCCCGCACCGCCGAGCTGCTCGTCATGGGCACCCGCGGGTACGGCGGGTTCCGCGGTCTGCTCATGGGTTCGGTGTCCCAGGCCGCCCTCGCGGACGCCGAGTGCCCCGTGATGGTGGTCCCCACCGCGCGCCGCTGAGTCGGGCGCTCTCGAAACCCACTGGGTCTCGAGAGCAACGCGCCGTCGGGACCGCCGGGCCGCGCGGCGTCGTCGTACCCGCACCCTGGCCTACGAGAACCTGTGCCGACCAGCATGTGACGAAACCCGGGAGGATCCGTGGACACCGAGACGCTCAGGATGGCGCCCCTGCGGCGCATCATCACGACCGGCGCGCTGGGGGCGGTGCTCGTCGCGGGAGTCGCCGATCCCGCCCACGCCCTGGACGTGCCACCCCGCCCCACCGAGGGCGCGGTGCAGGACCAGGCGGACCTGCTGACCCCGGACCAGGAAGCACAGCTGAACCGATTGATCGGGGAGAAGAACTCCGAGAACGAGTACATCCGCGCGGCCGTGCTCACGGTGGACGATACCCAGGGAGAGAGCATCGAGGACTACTCCCGCACGGTGGCCACGGACTGGGGCGTGGGAGACGACGGCCGCAACAACGGGGTGCTCGTGGTCGCGGACATGGGCGAACGTGAGCTGCGCATCGAGGTCGCGGACGGGGCCCGCGAGGTGCTCTCGGACGGGGACGCCCGGAACATCATGCAGGACGAGCTGGAACCGGGGTTCAAGAAAGAGGATTACGCGGGAGCGTTCACGAACACCATCACCGAGGTCTACGACGAGGCGAATCCGCAAGCGGCCGCTGATCGGGAGGCCACGAGCAACATGTCGGCCCGTGTGGTCTTGGGGCTCGTGGGCGTGACGGTCCTGGTGGTCCTGCTGAGCTGGTGGCGCCATCACCGGCAGAACAAACGGATCCGGGAGCAGGCGGAGGGCGAGATCGAGCAGTTCCAGCGGGAGCACCCGAACGAGGAGATCACGGACGGGATGCGCCAGGCGTACTACAAGTACCGCCTCCAGAACCGCAAGGCCCCCGGGCTCAACGACAAACCCAATCGGGCCAAGGACGCGGACGGCATCGAGCACGAGATCCGGTACGCGTCCACGTTCCGCTCGTGGTTGCCGCTCTACGTGATGTACCCGGCGGTGTACAACGGTTCGGCGGCATCCTCGGCGGGGTCGTCGTTCGGGAGCTCGTCCCCGTCGTCCTTCGGCGGGGGCGGCGGGTTCACCGGCGGGGGTTCATCAGGGAGTTTCTGACCAGGGACGTTCCGGGAACGTGTCTTCGACACTCCGAGCGGCCGCCGCGGGACGAACGCGGGGCCGTGGCCCGCGCTATGCGTTCGCGCCCGTCCGGACCATGCTCAGCAGTTCCTCGTGCACGGTGGTCTCTCCCATGAGCTCGGGGTGGAAACTGATGCCCAGGACATTGGCCTGGCGAACGGCCACCACCGTGTCGCGGTAGCGGGCCAGCACCTGCACACCGTCCCCCACCTCGGTCACCGAGGGTGCTCGGATGAAGGCCGCGCGGACGACGCCGCTCGGGGTCATCGCGGTGTCGTCGTCCGTCTCCGCGTGGCCAGCGGTGCCGGCCCAGGGGAGCGAAACTTCCGCGGAGTCGACCTGGGAGCCGAACGCATTGCGGTCCACCGTGACGTCCAGAACACCCAGGCTCTGCTGCCCCGGCGCGGGATCCGCAATCCGCATGGACAGCATGATGAGTCCCGCGCACGTGCCCAGAGTGGGCAGGCCGGCGCGGATGACCCGCTGGAGGGGCTCGAACAGACCGAACGTGCGGCACAGCCGGTCCATCGTGGAGGACTCACCCCCGGGCAGGACGAGCGCGTCCACGGCGGGAGCGCCGTCGTCGCCCAGCAGGTCCGAGACGGAACGGACGCGAACCGCCCGGGCACCCAGCGATTGGAACATCGCCAGGTGCTCGGCCACCCCGCCCTGCAGCGCCAGGACACCGACGGTGGGGGCGGAGCTCACCAGCCGCGCTCCGCGAGGCGGTGGGGTGCGGGCAGGTCCGCCACGTTGATGCCGACCATGGCCTCGCCCAGGCCGCGAGAGGCCTCTGCGATGCGGGCGGGATCGTCGTAGTAGGCGGTCGCGGCCACGATGGCGCGGGCGCGCTCGGCGGGGTTGCCGGACTTGAAGATGCCCGAGCCCACGAACACGCCGTCCGCACCGAGCTGCATCATCATGGCGGCGTCCGCGGGGGTCGCGATCCCCCCGGCGGTGAACAGCACCACGGGGAGCTTGCCCGTGCGGGCGACCTCCGCCACCAGCTCGTACGGCGCGGACAGTTCCTTGGCCTTGACGTAGAGGGCGTCCGGGGTGGAGGTGTAGAGGCCCTGCAGCTCGGCGATCTGGGCGCGAATGGTGCGGATGTGCTTGGTGGCCTCGGAGACGTCCCCCGTGCCGGCCTCGCCCTTGGAGCGGATCATGGCCGCGCCCTCGGTGATCCGGCGCAGCGCCTCACCCAGGTTGGTCGCACCGCACACGAACGGGACGTTGAAGCGGTGCTTGTCGATGTGGTTGACGTAATCGGCGGGGGAGAGCACCTCGGACTCGTCGACGTAGTCCACCTTGAGGTGCTCGAGCACCTGGGCCTCCACGAAGTGCCCGATCCGCGCCTTGGCCATCACGGGGATGGACACCGAGTCGATGATCTGCTCGATCAGATCGGGATCACTCATGCGCGCCACGCCACCCTGGGAGCGGATGTCCGCGGGAACGCGCTCGAGCGCCATCACGGCCACGGCTCCGGAGTCCTCGGCGATCCGGGCCTGCTCAGCGGTGACCACGTCCATGATCACACCGCCCTTGAGCATGTCGGCCAGGCCGCGCTTGACGAGGCGCGATCCGGTCACGGGGGTGGGGTTCTGGGCGGAGGTCTGCAAGGTTTCGGTCATGGCCTCCATCCTGGCCGCGTGGGTGGTCCATTGACAGAGCCAAAATCGACGAAATGAAGTGGTCCACTTACGCAACGACCGGCACTTAACCCGCGGCCTCTGGCAGCCGTCGATCGAGACGCTATCGAAATCTAAGTAAGTATAAGAATATTTATATGATGCTTTACACTTCGGTACATGGACCTCGCAGCCAACCCCTACAGCCCCGGATCCGGGCTGCGTCCCAAGGTGCTCAGTGGCCGGGAGGCAGAGATTTCCGCCTTCGACCTCATGATCGCGCGCGCCAAGCTCCACCGCCCCAACAGGGGCATGGTGCTCACGGGTCTACGGGGAGTCGGAAAGACCGTTCTGCTCAACGTCCTGCGTGCGCACGCGGACAATCACGGCTGGCTCACCGTCCAGCTGGAGGGGCGGCCGGAGGCTCGGGGCAGGCAGGACGTGAGAGACAGGTTCGCCCGGGAACTCGTGGTGGCGGCTCGGCGTCATCTCGGCCGTCACCCCGGTCGGTTCTTCGCTGATGCGCTCACGACCATCCAGTCCTTCAGTGTCTCCGTGGGGACGAGCGGTGTCTCGGCCAGTGTCGATCTTCATCCCGTACGCGCGCAGTCCGGGCGGATCGACATCGATCTGGAAGAGCTGGTCGAGGATCTCAGCGAACCACTGAAGGCACAGCACAGCGCATTCGGCCTGTTCATCGACGAGATGCAGGACCTGGACCCGGACATGATGAGCGCAATCGTCACGGTCCAGCACATCGCGGGCCAGCGTGACTGGCCGTTCTACGTGATCTGCGCCGGTCTACCGAACCTTCCCACGATCCTGAGCGCCACACGCAGTTATGCGGAAAGACTCTTCGACTACCGGGTCATCGGACCGCTGGACCCGGAGCAAGCGCGATACGCGGTGGCACGCCCGGCCAAGGACGTGGGCGCCGAATTCGACACCGAGGCGCTGAACGCCATCGTCGCGGCGTCGGGTGGTTATCCGTACTTCATCCAGGAGTTCGGGAACGCAGTGTGGGAAGTCGCGCCGACCACGCCGTTCACGCTCGAGGACTCGAGAGTGGCCATCGAGAAGGGGTGGGCGCAACTGGACTCCGGATTCTTCCCGGCCCGCTGGGGCAGGGCGACGCCCAAGGAGCGCGAGTACATGAGCGTCATGGCGGTGGACGGTGCGGGCCCCTCCCGCACGGGTGAACTCGCAGCCCGGCTCGGTACCAAGGCCAGCAGTCTGGGCCCTACCAGAGCGCAACTGATCCAGAAGGGGATGATCTACGCTCCCGATCACGGTCAGGTGGCGTTCACCGTTCCCGGCATGGCCGACTTCATCGCGCGGCAGTCCCGGGAATGAGGCACGCCAGGGACACCGACCTCCCCCTGACCGTCGATCGCACCGCGAGCACGGGTCTGGGGGAGCAGCTCGTGCGGCAGATCCGCGAGCTCGTGGCGCGCGGGGTGCTGCGCCCGGGCGACCCCCTGCCTTCGTCCCGGGCACTGGCCGCCCGGTTGGGAATCTCGCGCGGAACGGTCACGTCCGCGTGGGACGTCCTCGCGGGTGAGGGCTACCTCGTGGCCGATCGCGGTGCCACGCGGATCACCCCGCACCTGGAAATGCGGCGCGATACAGGGCCCGTTGCCCGTGCTGCCGCTGCGACCGCCGATGCTCCTCGAGCCCGCTCGTCCGGCCCGGTGCCCGGGGGCGACGCCGCGGCGTCGCCCCGCGCCGGACAGCATTCCACCCCCACGTCGCCTCGTGCTGGCACACCGGCCGCGGGCATTCCCGCCCCGACGACGTCGCCCGCGCCCCCTTCGCAGCGCACGGCCCGTCGGTCCGCGGTGCGGCCCGAGATGATCGACCTGCGCCCTGGGAAGAGCACCATCACGTCCCTGGACACCCCCGCGTGGCGCGGGGCGTGGCGGGACGCGGCGAGCGGCGTCGCCACGGGGCGCACGCTGCGCACCGATCTGCGGGACCACCTCGCGGACTACCTGCGGCTCAATCGCGGGATCGTGCGTTCTCCCGAGGACATCCTCGTCACCGCGGGCGTGCGGGACGGGTTGCAGCTCGCGTTGCGGGTGCTGGGGCTCGCGCGCGGCAGGAGGCTGCGCGTGGCCGTGGAGAATCCCGGGTACCCCGCGCTTCGTCGTGTGGTGCGCGCGCTCGGGCACATCGCCCTGCCGGTGGGGGTGGACGAGCACGGTCTCGTGCCCGAGCATCTGCCCAGCGGTTGGTGGGGCGGGGCGGGGCGGTGGGACGTCGCCCCCGCGCCGGACGCCATCGTGCTCACGCCCGGACACCAGTACCCGCTGGGCGGGACCATGCCCGTGACGCGCCGGATGGAACTGCTCGCATGGGCCCGTGAGCACGGCGCGCTCGTGCTCGAGGACGACTACGACTCCGAACTGCGCCACAGCGCCCAACCCCTGCCCGCCCTCGGGGCATTGGACACCGCCCGGGACACCGTGGTGACCCTGGGCAGTTTCGCCAAGGTGCTCGGCAGTTCCGTGGGCGTGGGGCACCTCGTGGCCCCGGATTCCCTGCTCCCGGACCTCGCACGCACGCGTGCGGAGCTGGGTTCGCCCGTCTCGCTCATCGCCCAGGAAGCGCTCGCGCGGTTCGTGGATTCGGGGGAGTTCCAGCGCCACACGGCCAGGATGCGCCGCTCCTTCCGACGACGCCGCTCGCTGCTCTCCGACGTCCTCGGCGACCTCCCGCACGTGAGTGTTCTGCCCATGGCCGGCGGTGCCCACGCGGTGCTCGCCGTTCCGGACGAGGACGCCACGATCGAGCGCGCACGACGCCGCGGGGTCCTCGTGGGTGCCCTGGGCGAGTACTGGACGGGGCAGGGCCGCGAGGGTGGTGAACGTGGTGGGGCAGGGGCGTCGTCGTCGCTGGCGGAAGCGGACCGGGGACCCGACGAACGGGGCGGGGTGGTGCTGGGCCTGACCGCGCCGGACCGGGACGTGGAACGCGGTGCCCAGGTGCTGCGGGAGGTACTGGGCGAGCCCTGAACCCGTCCAGGGAAGCTCGTTAGACTGGGCGGGACATCCCCGGCAGATTCAGGAGTTCTCGGCGTGCCCCAACAGATTTCCGCACCGCACGGCGGGCAGGACCGCGGCAGGTCCCGCGGGGCCGACGTGCGCCACGACCTGTGGGGACCCACCCTGCTGCGCGCCGTGGTGGCGCTGATCTTCGCGGCGGTGACCGTCTTCTGGCAGGAACCGTCCCTCGGGGCGGGCCGGTGGGTCATGGCGTTCTTCCTGGTGGGAACGGGCGTCTCCGCGATCTTCCTGCAGCTGCGGCTGAACCGCCGCGAGGACGTGGACCTGGGCCCGAGCCGGAACATCCCGCAGTCCTACGGTGTGCTGTACGTCCTGGGCGGGGTGCTCACCGCGGTGGTCGCGAGCAGTGACTGGCTCTTCGTCCTGTTCTCCGCCGTGATCCTGGGCCTGTGCGGGATCACCGAACTGGTGTTGGGCATGCGTTTCCGCGGGCAGTTCCCGATGGGTCGTGACTGGACGCTGTGCGGCGCGGTGACCGTGTTCGCGGCCATGGGCATGGTGCTCGTGGAGACCCTCGGAACCAAGGCGGAACTTGGTGTGGTAGGCGGTGCGGCCATCATCATCGGCGTCACCCAGCTCATCGCCGCACTGAGCCTGCGCCACGATGCGCGCGCAGCGGACAAGGCCCTGACGGACCCGGGCCGTACGGCCTGAACGCGTAGACTGACACGTTGAACTCGCGGGCGGATTCCCTACCCCCGCCCCACACCCCGACCACCGCCAGGAGGAATCACGTGGCCCAGCGCACTGAGCACAATGGCCGGCGCAGAACCGATATCAAGGGGCCTCTGATCATCTCGGCCGTTCTGGCGGTCGTGGCCTTCGTGGTGGTGTCCGTGGTGGCCGCGGGCGGCACGGACAACGCCGCCCGCGTGGGCCTGGGCCTGATCGCGGCGGGCATCGCGTTCATCGCCTCCGTGGTGGTGTGCGCGACCCTCATGCTGCTCGAGAAGCCCAACGCGGAAGAGCTCGGTCAGGGCACCGGCGTGAACCGATCCTCCGCCAAGCTGTACGCGGAGAACAAGGCCCGCCGGCAGGCCGAACAGGCGCGCGGGGAAGGCTCGGGGACGACGTCGTCCGGTACCGGCGGTGCCGCGGGGGCGGCAACCACCGACGAACCCCAGTTCGGCCAGCGCGTGCGCCCGGACACCAAGGGCGAGGAGCCGGGCTCGAGCGCTCGCTGACCGCAGCATGTAGGGCTCCCATACAGAGCGAGGCCCCGGAGAACCACTGGTTCCCCGGGGCCTCGCTCTCTCATGTCGTGGCACCCCTGCCGTGCGGCTCTGGTCGCATGACCCGCGCCGTGCGGCCGTTCGGCACGTCGAGCGCACTCAGCGCGCGAACCGCTTCAGTCGCAATGAGTTCAGCACCACGAACACCGAGCTGAAGGCCATGGCGGCGCCGGCGATCATGGGGTTCAACAACCCCAGGGCCGCCACCGGAATGGCCACGGTGTTGTAGGCGAAGGCCCAGAACAGGTTGGACTTGATGATGTGCAGCGTCTGCCGGGAGAGCTTGATCGCCAGCGGGATGGCCGTGAGGTCACTGCGCACCACGGTGATGTCCGCGGCCTGCATGGCGGCATCCGTGCCGGAACCCATGGCGATGCCCAGGTCCGCGCGGGTCAGGGCGGGGGCGTCGTTGACGCCGTCACCCACCATGGCCACCACGCGGCCCTGCGACTGCAGCTCTTCCACGGCCTGGACCTTGCCGTCCGGGGTGACGTCCGCGATCACGTCTTCCGGGGCGATCCCCACGTGGGCGGCCACGGAACGGGCCACGGCGGCATTGTCCCCCGTGAGCAGCACCGGGCGCAGCCCGAGCCGCTGGAGTTCCGCGATCGCGGCCGGGGCCTCGTCCTTCACGGTGTCCTGCAGGTCGATGAACCCGGCCACGCGCCCGTCCACGGCCACGAGGATGGTGGTGAAACCGTCCTCGCGGGCGCGGCGCAGGGCCTCGGACTCGTCCGCGGTCAGCCGGATCCCGTTCTGGGTGAGCCAGGATTCCCGGCCCACCACGACGGCGCGCGCGTTCATGCCGTCCGGGACGTACCCCTTGACGCCGCCGCCCGGGGCGGACTCGAAGCGGGAGACCTCGTAGCGGTGGGGCGTGGCTGCGGTGATCGCCTGGGCGATCGGGTGCTCGGAGTAGCTCTCCACGGCCGCGGCCAGATCCAGCACCTGATCCCGCGACCACGAGTTCACCGGCGTCACGGTGGTCACCGCCATGTCCCCGTGGGTCACGGTCCCGGTCTTGTCCAGTACCACGGTGTCCACCGAGCGGGTGTCCTCCAGTACCTCCGCGGAGGTGATCAGGATGCCCAGCTGAGCGCCGCGCCCGGTCCCGGTCAGCATGGCCGTGGGGGTGGCCAGACCCAGGGCGCACGGGCACGCGATCACCAGGACGGAGACCGCCGCGACGAACGCCTGGTTCAGTTCCCCGGACACGAGCCACCAGATCGCGAAGGTCAGCACCGCGATACCCATGACCACGGGCACGAACACGGCAGAGATCCGGTCCGCGAGACGCGCCACGGGGGCCTTGGTGGCCTGCGCGCGCGCCACGGTTCGGCTCATGGAGGCGAGCACGGTGTCCGCACCCACGTGGGTCGCCCGCGCCAGCAGACGACCCGTGGTGTTCACGGTGGCACCCGTGAGTTCATCCCCCGGGCCCACCTCCACGGGAACGGATTCCCCGGTGAGCATGGAGGCGTCCACGGCGGACTCGCCCTCCACGACCAGGGCGTCCGTGGCGATCTTCTCGCCCGGGCGCACCGTGAAGGTGTCCCCCACGCGCAGCTCGGACACGGGCACCGTGCGTTCGGTGCCGTCCTCATCCACCACGGTGGCTTGCTGCGCGCCGAGATCCAGCAACGCCTTGAGTGCCTCACCCGAACGGGATTTGGCGCGCGCTTCGAGCCAGCGGCCCAGCAACAAGAACGTGGTGATGATGGCCGCGGACTCGAAGTACAACTGGTGGCTGGACATGTCCATGGCCATGTCTGGATGGGCATGGGCGGTCATGTCCGGCTCCACGAGCAGGTGGCCCAGCGAGAACAGGTAGGCCGCGGTCACGCCCAGGGACACCAGGGTGTCCATGGTCGTGGAAAGGTGGCGCGCGTTCACGGCGGTGGCCTTGTGGAAAGGCCAGGCCGCCCACGTGACCACGGGCAGTGTCAGCAGCGCGGCCACCCAGCCCCAGTGGGGGAACTGCGCGCCGGGGACCATGGAGATCACGAAGACCGGCACGGAGAAGACCGCGGCCACGATGAACCGCTTCTTGAGGTCGCTCATCCGCCGTTGCGCGGGGGTGGTCTCGAGCGCGGGATCCCGGTGCTCGTTCTCGGCCCGCAGGGTCTCCTCGGCGGTTCGCTCGGGGGTTGTCTCCGAGGACGCATGCCCGCGGGGGTATGCGTCGGTCGTCCCGAGTGCCGATGACGCCCCGCCCCGCGTACCCGCGTGAGCGGCGTCGTCGGCTTGTCTGGGCGTTTCGGCAGGAGCGGAGGCCCGCTGCACGCGGTCCCCACCCGTGATCTCGGCGCCGTAACCGGCGTTGCGGATGGTGTCCAGGATCTGCTCGTCGGAGACGTCCCCGGGGACCTTGACGGACGCGGACTCCAGGGCCAGGTTGACCGCGGGATCCACGCCGTCGATCTTGCGCAGCTTCCGCTCGATCCGTCCCACGCAGGACGCACACGTCATGCCCGTGATCTGCAGGTCCAGATCACGCAGCGGCCCGTGCACCTGCGGTTCGGCCGTAGCTGGTTCAGACGACGGCATACCCGGCCTCTTCCACGGCCGCGGAGATCTCGTCCGAGGTCAGTTCGCGCGAGCTCTCGATGGTCACGGGGGAGACGCCGCCGGCGTTGAGGTCCACGGCCACGGAGGTGACGCCGGGAACCTCGGCCAGTTCCTCCTTCACGGAGGCGACGCAGTGTCCGCAGGTCATGCCGGAAACGTTGACGGTGGTGTTCATGGGATTCTCCTCAATGCTCGTGATTCTCCTGCCGGGCCGTACGGCCCGAAGTCCTGGTGGCCGCGGCGTGGGCCGACGGCGCCCGCTCAGCTCTTGACGAGCCGGGCGATCGCGGCGTTGGCCTCCGCGAGTTTGGCGTCCATGTCCGAGGTGTCCCCGGAGTCGTGGGCGGCCTCCACGGCGTGCTTGACGCAGTGACCCAGGTGCTCTTCCATGAGCCCCAGGCTCACGGATTTCAGGGCGGACTGGATGGCGGAGATCTGGGTGAGGACGTCGATGCAGTAGGTGTCCTCGTCGATCATCCGCTGCACACCGCGCACCTGACCCTCGATGCGCTTGAGGCGGCGGGCATAAGCCGCCTTGTCCTGGGTGTACCCGCGGGTGGGGGTCTCGGGGCTGCTCATGGGTACAAATTATACCCTATGGGGGTATTGTCGCAATGTGGTGGTGGACACGTGCGGGTGCAGGACGGTGCGCATCGAGGTGCGCAGCAGGTCGGTCATCTCGGTTGTGCTGGCCGTGGCGGTGGCCGCGCGCGCCCGGCGGGTCTCAGGGCGGGCGGGGTCCATGGGGGACTGTTGGCTGGCGGGCGTGAGGGTCGTTGGCGTGACCGCCGGAGTCAGGCCGGGGGCGCACCGGCCTTCGTGTGATCTCGTCGCGCGACGGCCCCGTTGTGCCGGTATGTGGCCACGATCGCCGCGATGACGAGGCGGCTGGAGCGGTAGAAGAGCGCGCCCTCGATGATGTACAGCACGATGCCGACCATTGTCCGTTCCGCCTCTCGCTTCCCTGCCGATGGGCCGGAGGGGCTCGTTATGCAAAAAACCCCCACGTTACCGGGGCGGTCAACGGTGCCGACGTGCAGTGGGGGCCGCCCGGGCCAACCTCGAGGCTCCCGTGTTCTGGGAGGCAGGCCTCTGCACGCCTTGGTGCCATGGGGCTTCACGGTGCGGGCGGCGTCGTCGTCATCCACTCGCAGATCCGGACGCGCGGTCGGCAGACCGGATCGCTGGAGATCGTGGCGACCCAGGGCTTTCGTCCTGCCCGGTGTTGTCGGCGGGTGAAGCGCGCTAGTGTGACACAAATCATAGCTCAGCCACATTAGGAAGTGACATGACTCAGACCCACGATCATGCAACCGATCCCGGCGAGAGCTCCGCAGGGAGTGACGATCCGCAGGCGGCCAGCAGCGCCGTCGAGAAGTGGCTCGCCGCCTTCGACCGGGCCCTCCGTGCGCACGACGAGGACGCGTTGCGGGAACTCTTCGCCGAGGACTGCTACTGGCGTGACTTCGTGGCATTCACATGGAACCTCAAGACGCTCGAAGGCATCGATGAGATCGCGGCGATGCTCCAGGCCCAGCTGCCGACGGTCGATCCGCACGATTGGCAGCTCGCCGAGCCCGCATCGGGCACGGCCGAGAACGCAGAGGCATGGCTCAACTTCATGACCGCCGCCGGGCGTGGTTGGGCTCACCTGAGGCTCGTGGAGGGGCGTTGCTGGACACTGCTGACCACACTGCAGGAACTGACGGGGCACGAGGAGAAGAAGGGCCCCCGCCGTGAGCTCGGCGTCACCCACGAGATCACCCGGGGACGCAAGACGTGGAAGGAGTCCCGGGCGGAGCGGGACGCCCGGCTCGGTTTCGACGAGCAGCCATACGTGCTGATCATCGGCGGGGGTCAGGGTGGCATCGGGCTCGCCGCGCGGCTGCGACGTGTCGGCGTGCCGACGATTGTCGTCGAGAAGAACGAGCGGGCGGGTGACTCGTGGCGCAAACGCTACAAGTCGCTGCACCTGCACGACCCGGTCTGGTATGACCACATGCCCTACCTGCCCTTCCCCGACGACTGGCCGATCTTCCCGTCGAAGGACAAGATGGGGGACTGGCTCGAGCACTACGTGGACATCATGGAACTCGACTACTGGGCTGGCACACGGTGCCTGGGCGCGCAGTTCGACCAGGGCGCGGGCACGTGGACCGTGCGGGTGGACCGCCGTGGCGAGGAGGTCATCCTGCACCCCACCCAACTCGTCTTCGCGCTGGGTGTCTCCGGCTACCCGAACATCCCCCGTTTCGAGGGCGCCGACGACTTCGCCGGGTGGCAGGGTCACTCCTCCGAGTTCACGGGTGGTGAAGAGGATGTCGAGGGCAGGCACGCTGTGGTCATCGGGTCGAACAACTCGGCCCACGACATCGCGGCAGCCCTGTGGGAGAAGGGCGCCGAGGTCACGATGATCCAGCGTTCCTCCACGCACATCTCCCGCAGCGACTCCCTGCGGGAGCTGGCGCTGGGCGCGCTTTACTCGGAGGAGGCCCTGGAGAACGGGGTGACCACGGAGAAGGCCGACATGCTCTTCGCCTCGTGGCCGTACCGGCTGCTGCCGGCTGCGCAGATTCCTGTGTACGAGCAGATGGCTGAGCGGGACGCGGACTTCTACCGTGCGCTCACCGACGCCGGCTTCGAGTTGGACTTCGGCGAGGACGGCTCAGGCCTGTTCTTGAAGTACCTGCGGCGCGGATCCGGGTACTACATCGACGTGGGTGCATCGCAGCTGATCATCGACGGCCGGATCCAGCTGGAGCGCGGTCAGGTCACCAAGATCGTGCCGGAGGGGGTGGTCGTCGACGGCGACCGGCTGGTTCCCGCGGACCTGCTCGTCTATGCGACCGGGTACGGATCGATGAACGCGTGGCTCGCGGATCTCGTCTCGCCGGAGGTTGCCGACGCGGTGGGCAAGTGCTGGGGGTACGGCTCGGACACGACCCGCGACCCCGGTCCCTGGGAAGGGGAGCTGCGCAACATGTGGAAGCCCACAGCGGTGCCGCAGTTGTGGATTCATGGCGGCAATCTGCACCAGTCCCGCCACTACTCGAAGTACCTCGCGCTGCAGCTCAAGGCCCGGGAGCTGGGGATGGACACGCCCGTCTATCAGCTGCAGGAATCGCACCATGTGCGGTGACCGCGAGAAAAGGGTCGAAGGGCGGCTCGCGCCACTCCGTCAGGCGTGGTCTCGGGCGCCGGGGTGAGGGCGGGCGCTGCATCCGTGTAGTCCAGCGTCACCCGGGCGAACGGGGCGCCGATGATGACTTCCAGCCCCGGGATGAGTTCGTAGCGGATCTCGTCCTTGATCCGCTGGTTCTCCAGGGCGGGAGTGAAGACCAGCGTGACCGTGAGCTCGGGGGCCCGAGGGCTGCCAGTGATGCTGAACTGCGCGGAGGCCACGGAGGGGTAGATCTGGATGCCCCTCGTGGCGGCGCGGGCCACGGCGTCGAGCGGCACGCCCGGTACGCGGGCGGGAACGGGGGAAGAGGGGTCGACGGCGGTCGTCCCGAGGGGGCTCGACGTCGGTTCATGAGGGGGCAGCAGGCAGGCCCTCCGCTCCACCTGTAAACCGCCTGGCGGGGCGGTGACAGGGTAGTGTGACGTCCACCCAAGCGGGTGGTCTACCGGAGTGTATGCACACGACATAAACTTCCCGCGCCAGGACGCGCCGTGGGGCGCCTGCATGACGTCCGGTTGTTCGGTGAGAGGTTCTTGCCTTGCGAGAGTCTCCCACCATGTCGGTCGCGAAGCTCTCGGTGAGCCACCAGAACTACCTGCGGGCCATCTAGAACCTGGAGGAGTGGTCCGAGGACCCCGTCACCACCTCGGCCGTGGCCTCGACCACCTGCTGCATCTGCCGGTCCGAGACGGTCGACTCGCAGAACACCGCCGGGACGTGGTTCTGCCGCACGGTGTCGATCGCCGAGCGCGGTTCCTGTGGACCCGCCTCCTGTTCGGAGTTCACGGGTCAGAGGTGATGCTCGCTCGGTCCGGCGTCCCGCGCGAAGTAGGAGAAGGCGCCCTCGCACGTGAGCAGTGCGCGCTGGTTCGCGGGGACCCGGTCCAGCCGTTCCCGTAGGTCCGTGCGGACCTCGTCCAGCTGCTCCTTGTACCTGTCGCCGTTCTCCCGGAACTGCGCGGCGTGCTCGGGATCGAGGTCGCTCAGGGCGGTCGCGATGGTGTCCACGTAGCGCTGCCCGTTCGTGGGGCTCATCCAGGTGTGGGGATTGGGTGTTCCGGGCTGGTCCGCGACGTCCACCGTGGGAACGCCCTCGGAGACCACCGCGTGCGGCACGTTGGCCGAGGCCACGAACTGCCCGAGCCAGCCCTCCAGGCCGAGCCCGTTGTCCAGGACCAGCTGGGCACCGGACGCCTTGCACACGTCCGTGAGGGTGGGCTCGTAGTCGTGGATCTCCGCCCCGGGCCTGGTCACGGATTCCACGGTCACGTGCTCACCGCCAACCACCCGGGCCATGCCGCGAGCACCGTGAAGGTGGCCAGGACCGTGGGTTTGCCGGACTTTGTTGCGCCGGAGGCGCCCGGCGCCTCGGTGCCTCCAGACTGCGCGCACCCGCTCAGGACCGGCACTCCGACCAGGGCCACCACCGCTGCTCTCCCCCCGAGCCGACGTCCCACCAGGACGCACCTCCGCCATGTTGAATCGTACATATCCGGTGTGCCGAACTTGAGGGGCGGGGCGGGTGCTGGGCACGCGCTGCGAGGTGTGGCGCCACCGGGTGGCAGTGGGGAGGCACTGACCGCATGGTGTTGCCGGGCCCGTGCGCGTCCACGTGCTGTGGCTGAGGAAACCGCTCAGCGAGAGCCCGCGCCCGGTGCCTGCGGCAGGAGCTGGTTGTCGAAGCGCACGCCCCGCGGGTCCGGGGGCAGCAGCACCAGGATGAGCAGTGCCGGAGCGCCCAGGAAGGGGACCAGGATCAGGAGGTACCAGAGCCCGGAGAGATTGGCGTCGTGCAGTCGCCGGACGGACAGCGCGATCCCGAAGACCACGCACAGGATCGCAGCAGCCAGCAGCGCGAGGGCCAGGAGGAGGTAGACCACGGCGATCCACTCGGCTCCGTCGGTCAGGGGTCCGCTGAAGTAATCGTGCTCGTCCGCATGCTGGCCGCCCCAGGACAGCAGCGCGGCGTACAAGGCGATCCACCAGTAGTCGGAACGGGATGCGCGGCCGGAGAACTGGAAGCCCCTGCCGAAGAAGTTGCGCAGGGCCTTCAGCGGGCCCACGCGCTCGCCGGGCTGGGTGGCGCGAAACGCTGCTGGCTGGTAGGGCATGGTCACGGGTGGTGTCCTCCTGCATCGGTCGCGGTGGCATCCGCCGGGTCGAGGGGGGTCGGGCCCCGGAGCCGTCGGACGGAACCGGATGGAGCATCCACGGTATCGGGCACTGGCCGAACGGCCAGAGTTCCGTGCGGCGTGAGCCGCCGAGGGCGTTTATGGGATTCTGGGTCCATGGCTTCCAAGATCGAGGACTACGCCCTGCTCTCCAACATGCGCAGCGGGCCGTTGGTCTCCCGTCATGGCTCGGTGGACTGGTGGTGCGTCCCGAGCTTCGATTCGCCCGCGCTGTTCGCGGCGCTGCTGGGCACCCCAGACCACGGCCGCTGGTTGCTGGCGCCGTACTGCGCCGTGGACGACGACGCCGCGGTGGACCTCTCCCTGCCCGGCGTCACCGCGGTGGAGCGGTTCTACGCGGAGAACACGTTCGTGCTGCACACCGTGTGGACCACGGACACCGGCACGGTGCGGGTCACGGACTTCATGCCCCTGAACTCCCGCACGGAACTGATCCGCCGGGTGGAGGGCCTCACGGGCGAGGTCGAGATGTTCCAGGACCTGCGGCTGCGCTTCAACTACGGCTCGTCGGTCCCGTGGCTGAGCCGCTTCGACGTGCTCGAGGAGGAATCGGAGGAGGGCGCGGTCGCGGAGTCCGTGCTCGTGGGCATGGCCGGCCCCGATTCCGTGGTGTTCCACGGTGACCCGCTGCCGGAGGCGGACCCGGACCGCAGCAAGCGGCGCCATGCGGGCTCCTTCACGGTGGCCGCGGGCCAGACCAGGGACTTCACACTCACGTGGTTCCCGTCCCACGGCGTCCCGCCGGAAGCGGTGGATGTCAATGAGACCCTCACGGCCACGCTGAACCTGTGGCAGGAGTGGACGGATCTGTACGAACCGTACGATCCGCTCACGGACCCCACCGCGGACCCCGAACTCCCGGAGGACGGGGACGACGGCGCGTGGGCGGCGTCGTCGGCGGAAAGAAGAAACGCGGGCGAGCCCGCGTCCGGCCGGGACGTGGGGCGCCACGGGGACCGCCCGGCGGACGCCGACGCCCAGGAGACGGTGCACTTCACGAGCAGCCAGGATGCCCCCGAGGACATCATCCGCCGCAGCCTGCTCGTGGTGCGCGGGCTCATGCACCAGGCCACGGGCGGATTGATCGCCGCGGACACCACGTCCGTGCCGGAGGTGCTGGGCGGGGAACGCAACTGGGACCACCGCCACGCGTGGCCCCGGGACGCGGCCTCCGCGCTGGAGATCATGCTGGACCACGGCCACGACCGGGAGGCCGCGCAACTGCGCAACTGGCTGCTGCGCGCCGTGGCCGGGGACGTGGACAACCCCTCCAACATCTACACGCTGGACGGCTCCGGGCAGATCCGCGAACGCCTCGTGGACCTGCCGGGTTACGAGCGATCGCGCCCGGTGCGCGAGGGCAACGCATCCGGCAACCACTACCAGGCGGACGTGGCCGGTCACGTGCTGCGGGTGTTCGAGATGCTGCGTCGGCGCGGTGTGCAGGAGGACCACCTGTCCTGGCCGTTGCAGCAGGCGTTGCTGCGCGCCGTCGTGGCCAACTACGAGGAGAAGGACCAGGGCGTCTGGGAGATGCGCGGCGAACCCCAGTACTACACGCACTCGCGCGTGATGATGTGGGCCGCGCTGCAGGCCGGCGTGGACGCCGTGCGGATCCACGGGCTGCCCGGGGACGTGGAGACGTGGGAGGAACACCGGGACCAGCTCGCGCACGAGATCTGGACCAACGGCTACGACCCCCAGGTGGGTTCGTTCGTGCAGTACTACGGCTCCACGGACGTGGACGCCTCCTTGTTGCAGCTGCCCACGGTGGGTTTCGTGGCCTACGACGACGAACGCATGCTCGGCACCGTGGCGCGCATCCGCAAGGAGCTCACGGACCGATCGGGGCTGCTGCACCGCTACCGCAACCTCCCGCAGCTCACCGACCTGGACGACGCCGAGGCGTTCGCGTCCTCGATCGGTCAGGACGGTTTCGCGGGGCAGTCGGTGCCGTCCGTGTCCGCGACCCTGCAGTTGGCCGAGCAGCTGGCGCTGTGCGGTCACACGGGGGACGCCACGCGGCTCACGGATCTCGTGCTCGGCACCGCCAACGAGCTGGGTCTGTTGCCCTCCACCTATTCGCCGTCCCAGCGCCGGGCCACCGGCAACTTCCCGCAGGTGGAGGCCCACCTGAACCTCATCCGGGTGCTGGACATCCTGCAGACGGAGCTCGATCGGTCGTAGGCCGGCGATTCTTCGCCGTGGCGGGGATCACGATAGCGTGTGAGGACCAGCCACGCCGGGCCCGGTGAGACTCGGCTGGTGGCCGAGGGAGTGCCTCGGCACCCTTCCCGGGCCGAGACTTTGGAGGCGTTGCAATGGCACGCACCGTCAATACCGGAATCGATCCTCACGCCCTCGCCGATCCCGCCGTGGACCTCGTGCGCACGTGGCTGCTCAGGGCTCAGGAGAACCAGCGGAAGAACACACAGAAGAACCCCGCGGAGGACCGTCTGGCCGCCGTGCTCCAGGACCCCAACGGGTTGGAGTTCACGGTGGGATTCGTGGATCGCGTCGTCCGCACCGAGGACACCAAGGCTGCGGCCAAGGCCCTGCAGGACATCGCGACGTTGACCCCGCAGTCCATGCCCGCCACGGACCGGGCCCAGATCCAGGCGGGCACGGCGCTGTCCGGGGTGCTGCCCTCCGTGGTGGTCCCCGCGGCACGCACCCGATTGCGGCAAATGGTGGGACACATGGTCGTGGACGCCCGCCCCGGCCCGTTCGGCAAGTCCGTCAAGGCCCTGCGGTTGCACGGGCACCGGCTCAACATCAACCTGCTGGGCGAGGAAGTGCTCGGTGAGGACGAGGCCAAGAAGCACCTCGCGGACGCCGAGGGTCTGCTGCGCCGCGAGGACGTGGACTACGTCTCCCTCAAGGTCTCCTCCGTGGTACCGCAACTGTCCCACTGGGGCTTCGACCGCACCGCCGAGCGCGTGGTCGAGCGGTTGCTGCCGCTGTACGAGACCGCGGCCACCAAGGGCACCGGCAAGATGTTCATCAACCTGGACATGGAGGTCTACTCGGACCTCGAGCTGACCATCGAGGTGTTCCAGCGGCTGCTGAACAAGCCCCAGCTGAAGAACCTCGAGGCCGGCATCGTCATCCAGGCCTATCTTCCAGACGCCCTCGGCGCCATCCAGCGGCTCTCCGAGTGGTCCGGGCAGCGCGTCGCGGACGGCGGCGCACAGATCAAGGTCCGCCTGGTCAAGGGCGCGAACCTCGCCATGGAGAACGTGGACGCGGAAATGCACGGCTGGCCGCTGGCCACCATGGAGTCCAAGCAGGCCACGGACACCAACTACAAGCGCGTGCTCTCGTGGCTGTTCCACCCCGAGCGCATGCGCGGTATGCGCCTGGGGGTCGCGGGGCACAACCTCTTCGACATCGCGTTCGCCCACCTGCTCGCGGCGGAGCGCGGTGTCACCGACCGCATCGAGTTCGAGATGCTCCAGGGCATGGCCACC
>NZ_DDIY01000001.1:147562-184715 GCF_002338785.1 Kocuria sp. UBA1838
GGACGTGGGCCAGTTGTTGCTGTACGTGCCGGCCGTGAAGCCCGCGGAGTTCGACGTCGCCGTGTCCTACCTGGTGCGGCGGCTCGAGGAGAACTCCGCGAACGAGAACTTTATGTCCGGGATCTTCGACTTGGGTCCGGACAACTGGGTCTTCCAGCGCGAGGAGGCCCGGTTCCGGGCGGCGCTCGCTGACCTCGAGGACGATCCCCAGGCGCTCGATCCGCGGCGCGTGCAGGACCGCCGCGCGGAAACCGCGGGGGAGACCCCCACGATCCCCCTGGACGAGCCGTTCCGCAACGAACCGGACACGGACGTCTCCGTCCCCGCCAACCAGAAGTGGGCGGAGGAGATCGCCGAACGCATCGGGGACCCACAGTGGTACGAATCGCTGGCGGTCCCCGAGCTGCTGCGGGACGTCGAGGAGAACTCGGGGGATGCGGTCGAGGCCGTGAACGACGTCGTCGCCACCGCCAAGGCCGCGGGGCAGCGATGGGCCGCCACGCCCGCTCGCGAGCGCGCCGAGATCCTCAACCGCGCCGGGGACATCCTGGCCGCGCGCCGCGGTCACCTCATGGCCGTGGCCGGCGCGGAGACCGGCAAGGTGTTGGGGCAGAGCGATCCGGAGGTCTCCGAGGCGGTGGACTTCTGCCGCTACTACGCACGGCGCGCGCTCGAGCTGGCCGCCGTGGACGGCGGGGACTTCGTGCCGCACGCCGTGACCGTGGTGACCCCGCCGTGGAACTTCCCGCTGGCTATCCCCACGGGCACTACGGTGGCGCCCCTGGCCACGGGCTCGGCCGTGATCCACAAGCCCTCGCCCGAATCGCGGCGCTGCTCCACCGCCATGTGTGAAGCACTGTGGGAGGCCGGTGTGCCCCGGGACGTGCTGCAGCTCGTGGCCCCCGTGGAGGGGGAGGCCGGTCAGCAGCTGATCTCCCACCCGGACGTGGAGCGCGTGGTGCTCACGGGCGCGTACGAGACGGCGCAGTTGTTCGCGTCGTGGGATCCCGCGCGGCCCCTCACGGCCGAGACCTCCGGGAAGAACGCGCTCGTGATCACGCCCAGCGCGGACCGTGACCAGGCGGTGTGGGACCTGGTGTCCAGCGCGTTCGGTCACGCGGGGCAGAAGTGCTCCGCGGCATCGCTCGGGATCCTCGTGGGGTCCGTGGCCACGTCCGAGCGGTTCCGCCGTCAGCTCGTGGACGCGGCGTCCTCCATGGTCGTGGACTGGCCCGTGAACCTTCAGGCGAGCGTGGGCCCCACCGTGGAACAGCCCGGCGACAAGCTACTGCGGGCGCTGACCCAGCTGGAACCCGGCGAGGAATGGCTGATCGAGCCCAAGCAGTTGGACGACACCGGGCGGTTGTGGCGTCCCGGGATCCGCACCGGTGTGAAGCCGGGGTCCTTCTTCCACCTCACCGAGTGCTTCGGCCCCGTCCTGGGGCTCATGGCCGCGGAGGACCTGGACCACGCCGTGGAACTGCAGAACGCCACGGACTACGGGCTCACCGCGGGCATCCACTCGCTGGACGCGGACGAGATCCTGCGCTGGGTGGACTCCGTGCAGGCCGGCAACCTCTACGTGAACCGGGGAATCACGGGTGCGATCGTGCAGCGTCAGCCGTTCGGTGGCTGGAAGCGCTCCTCCGTGGGCCTCGGTGCCAAGGCCGGTGGTCCCAACTACCTGGCGTCGCTGGGCCGCTGGAAGCGCGCCGGGTTCTCGGACTCCAGCACGGACCGCGGCGCGGCCGGCGCGTGGGTCCTCGCTCCGCGCGTGCACCGCGCCCTGGACGCCGTGACCCCGCTGGTCTCGGACGAGGACCTCGTGTGGCTGCGCCGCGCCGCGCAGTCCGACCAGTCCGAGTGGCAGCGCGAGTTCGGCCAGGTCAAGGACCCCACGGCCCTGCTCAGCGAGGCCAACCTGTTCCGCTACCGCCCCCGCACCGTGGTGGTGCGCGCCCAGGAAGGGGCGTCCCTCACGGACGTCCTGCGCGTGGGCCTCGCGGCCGTGCGCTCGGGTTCGCAGGTGGTCCTCAGCGCCGCGGACTCGCTGCCCGCAGCCGTGAACGGGCTGTTCGCCACGGTGCTCAACCCCGCGTCCGACGCCGGGTTCGCGCACGCCCTGGGCACCGGTTCCCTGGGCCCGCTGGGTCAGCTCTCGGACCTGCGCGCCCTGGACGACGACGCCCTCGACGTCCGCCACGGCGCCCGCGTCCGCGTGATCTCCCCGTGGGACGGCTCCGAGGAGGACCTCAAGGACCTCTACGCGGTGCGCGCCGAGCACCCGGACATCGCCCTGATCACCGAGGACGTGGTGGGCGCCGGGCGCGTGGAGATGATGTACATGCTGGCCGAGCAGGCCGTGTCCATCACCATGCACCGCTTCGGCAACCACAGCCAGTCCATGCAGCGGGTGGTGGACGAGCTGGTGCGGTGACCCGGTGGCGTCGCCCCTGACGCCTGACCGACCACGAGTCGCGCTCCCGATTCACGGGGGCGCGGCTCGTGCCGTGAGGGGCGGTCCCTGTGCGCCGCTCCCCGGCCCACGGTGCGGCTCCTGGCCCCGGGGCATTTCGCGCCTCAGATTCACCGCCCCCTGGTGTTCTCCGTCTGCTGCCGCCACGTCAGCCCACCGGTCACCATCACGAGCACCGCCACCAGCAGGAGGGCCCACCCGATGAGACCGCGCCAGGCGACGTCGGTGAACGTGAGGAGAGTCGCCGCCAGCACGGCCAGGAGGGCGCCGGGGAAGTAGAGCCGGGTCCGTCGTGAGGCCTGGGCAGTCATGTCTCCACGGTACCGAGGGCCAGGGCACGGGAGCATTGGCCGAACGGGTTGGCGCTTGCCGGAGGACCGGGTCACTCGCTCGTGAGCGCCTTCACGAACACGTCCTGGATATCCTCCGGGGTGCGGGCGACGTGCGAGGAGCCGCCCGTGGCCTCCGCGATCTGCTTCAGGACGTCCTCGTCCGCATCCTTCGAGATGCCCACGGTGATGATGCGCACGGGGTTGTCCGGGTCCTGCTCGTCCTTGAGCGTGGTGAGCAGGTTGTCGAGGGAGATGGAGCCGGGGTCGTGGTTCATGCCGTCGGTCAGGACGATCACCGTGCGCAGATGTCCGGGGGCGTCTTCGTGGAGCACCTCGCGGTAGGCGGCCAGGGTGGTGTCGTACAGGCCGGTGTAGCCGTCCGGGGCGTAGGTCAGGGACTCCGCGTCCCGGGAGAGCTGGTCCCGCTGGGTGCCGCCGTCCACCGACGCGGAGAGCTCGCGCACCGGGGTGAGGGAGCGGTAGTCCTTGTCCCCGTCCAGGTGCCGCTGGAAGGTCCACAGGCCGAGGGCGTCGTGCTCGGGGAACAGCCCCACGGCGGTCGCGGCGGCGGCCTTCGTCAGATCCATGCGGGTGGAGCCGTCCTGGTCCACCTTCTCGCCCATGGACCCGGAGGCGTCGATCGCCACGAGTGCGTGGAACGGTTCCGCCAGGTGCTGCCACTGGGCGAGCGCCTGCTGCAGGGCGGCGTCGTCCGCGGTGGGGGCGTCGTCGCCGGGGGTGCTCGCCACGAGCTCCGTGTCCGCGTTGCGGGAGCGGTAGGCGTCCCACTCCGCGCGAGAAACCACGGTCGCGCTGCGCGGCGGGGCGCCGGAGGCCGCGCCCGCGGCCAGGGCGGGGCTCAGCGGGCTCGGGCTGGCGGTGGTCGCCGCGGTGGAGTGCTTGACGAGCTGCTCGAGCCGCTCGTCGGCACTGCGCACGGGCGCGGCGTCGCCCTCCGTGCGCGCACGGAATTTCAGGGCCTCGTCCGTGGCGGCCTTATCCGCGCGCCCGTTCTCGGCCTCGCCCAGCGCACGGGAGACCAGCTCGCGCGTGCCGGCGTCCTCCTGGGGGCGCCCCAGCTCCACGTTGCTGTCCTGCAGCACGGCGGACCAGGTGGTCGCGCTGGTCTTGGCGCGGGCAACGACGACGGGCTCCCCACCCGCCGTACTCGCGTCACCGGACGCGGCGCTCGAGGCGGCGTCCGAGGGGTTCTCGCTCGCGGCGTCGTCCCCGCGCGGGATCAGGAAGACGGCGGCGAGCAGCAGCAGGACGGCCACCAGGCCCAGGGCCAGCCAGGTCAGCAGCGTGCCGCTCGGCCCGCGGCGTTCGGCGCGGTGCGCTCCGCGGTGCCGGTGCGTTCCAGGATCGGTCATCTCGGTGTTCCCCCGTCTCGTGCGTCACGGCCCCTGCGGGCGGTGGTGCATGGCCAGCCCGCTGCCCGCAGTGATGCGGCCGCGGTGCGTCCCCACGCCGTGGTGAGGTGGCACACACGACGTCTTCCCCGGGGACAACATTACGAGGTTTCGACGACGCCGCGGCGGCATGACGCCGTTTGGCGCCGCCGCTGGGGCCGGGCCATCCCCCTGCCCGTGCAGACCACCCGGCCCGACCGCCGGGTCAGCCCAGCACGGCCCGCAGGTACGGTGCAGTGGCGCTGTCCGGGTGCGCCGCGACGTCGGCGGGAGTGCCCGCGACAACCACCCGCCCGCCGTCCGAGCCGGCACCCGGGCCCATGTCGATCACGTGATCGGCCTGGGCAACCATGCGCATGTCCAGCTCGGCCATGACCACCGTGTTGCCCGCGTCTGCCAGCCCCTGCAGGTGGTTCATGAGCCGGTCGCTGTCCGCGGGGTGCAGTCCGGCGGTGGGCTCGTCCAGCACGTAGAGAGTGTCCCCGCGCGAGGCCCGCTGCAGCTCGGAGGCGAGCTTGACCCGCTGCGCCTCCCCGCCGGAGAGCTCGGTGGCGGGCTGGCCCAGCCGCAGGTAGCCGAGTCCCACGTCCCGCAGCACGCCCAGGGTGTGGTGGACGGCGTCCTCGCCCTCGAAGAACGTGTGCGCCTCGTCCACGCTCATGGCCAGCACATCCGCCACGGAGCGCTCCCGCCACAGCACCTCCAGGGTCTCGGCCTTGTAGCGGGTGCCGTGGCAGTCCGGGCAGGGTGCGTAGATGCTCGGCAGGAACAGCAGCTCCACCATCACGCTGCCCTCGCCCTCGCACGTGGGGCAGCGCCCGCCGGCCACGTTGAACGAGAACCGCCCGGCCTTGTAACCGCGCCGTTTCGCCTCGTCCGTGGCGGCGTAAAGCTTGCGGACGGCGTCGAACAGCCCGGTGTAGGTGGCCACGTTGGAGCGCGGGGTGCGCCCGATGGGCTTCTGGTCGATCACGACGACGCGCCGCACGCTCCCCGGCAGGGAGACCACGTGCCCGCGCACGTCGTCCGCGGCGTCGTCGGCCGTCAGCAGGTCCGACTCCGGGTCCCCGGTGATCTCCGTGTCCTCCGGGCCGCCGTGGCCCAGCCGCTCGCGCACCAGCACCGGCAGCGCCTGACTGACCAGGCTGGACTTGCCCGAGCCGGAGATGCCGGTGACGGCGGTGAAGCACCCAGCGGGGAGGCTCACGTCCAGTCCGCGCAGGTTGTTGCGCGTGACGCCTTCGAGCTGCAGCCACCCCTGCGGCGTGCGGGGCTCGCGCGCCTCTGCCGACGGCGCATGTTCGGCGAAGAGGTAGCGTCGCGTCGCGGACTCGGGCACGTCGGCGAGACCGCCCGGCTCGCCGCTGTAGAGCACGCGGCCGCCGCGCTCGCCGGCGTCCGGGCCGATGTCCACGAGCCAGTCCGCCTCGTGGATCACGGTCAGGGAGTGCTCCACCACGAACAGACTGTTGCCGCGGTCCTTGAGCCCGTGCAGGATCCCGATGAGCGCGTCCAGGTCCCGGGGGTGCAGGCCCGCGGAGGGCTCGTCGAGCACGTAGACCACCCCGAAGAGCTGGGAGGAGAGCTGGGTGGCCAGCCGCAGCCGCTGCCGCTCACCACCGGAGAGTGTGGGCGTGGTGCGGTCCAGGGAGAGGTAGCCCAGGCCCAGGTCGATCATGGGCTGCAGCCGCGCCACGAGGTCCGCGGCGAGGCGCTGCGCGGCGGCCCGCTTCTCCACGGAGAGGTTCGGGGTGCGCCGGACGTCCGGGGCGGCGTCGTGCGAGGCACCGCCCTCCGCGACCCGCGAGGCGGTGGAGGCGGCGCGGGTCTCGGCGTCGAGCACGTGGTCCTCCAGGTGCTGGGCCTCACCCGGGGTCCAGTCCTCGGCGGTCACCGAGCGCGCGATCTCCGCCACGCGTGCGAGCGGCAGGTGCGAGAACTCCGCGATGTCCAGGCCCTCGAACGTCACGGACAGGGACTCGTGCTTGATCTTCTTGCCGTGGCACTCCGGACACAGTTCGCTCGTGAGGTACTGGGCCGCGCGCTTCTTGGTGCTCGGGCTCTTCGCGTTGGCGAAGGTGTCCAGCACGTAGCGCCGCGCCCCGATGAACGTGCCCTGGTACGTGGCCTCCACACCCTCCTCCTGGGCCTTGCGCGTCTGGTTCGGGGTGAGCCCGCGGTACACGCCCACCGTGGGGCGGTCCTCGGTGTAGAGAATCCAGTCCCGGTCCTTCTTCGGCAGGTCCTTCCAAGGGGTGTCCACGTCGTAGCCCAGGGAGACCAGGATGTCCCGCTGGTTCTGCCCCGCCCACGCCACGGGCCAGGAGGCAACGGCGCGCTCACGGATGGTCAGCGACGGGTCCGGGACCATGGTGTCCTCGGTGACCTCGTAGACCCGCCCGATCCCGTGGCACGTGGGGCACGCGCCCTGCACAGTGTTCGCGGAGAAGTCCTCCGCGTAGAGCATGGCCTGTTCCGGCGGGTACCAACCGGCGCGAGAGTACAGCATCCGGACCAGGCTCGACAGCGTGGTCACGGTGGCCACGTCCGAGCGCGCTCCGCCCCCGCCGCGCTGCTGCTGGAGGGCGACGGCGGGCGGCAGCCCCTCAATCACGTCCACGTCCGGGACACCCGCCTGGTCGATCAGCCGGCGCGCGTACGGCGCCACGGACTCCAGGTAACGTCGCTGCGACTCCGCGAACAGCGTGCCGAACGCGAGGGACGACTTCCCCGAACCGGACACCCCCGTGAACACCACGATGGAGTCCCGGGGCAGGTCCAGGGAGACGTCCCGGAGGTTGTTCTGGCGCGCGCCGCGCACCACCACGCCGTGCTGCCAGGATGCGGTGTCGTTCTGTTCAATAGTCACCTGATCCACGCTACCCGGGGTTCCGTCAGGCGGAGCGGGCCTGCCCTTCGGCGGTGTCCGGCATGGGGGACAACCAGCCATACAGCGTCCTCAACACCGTCGACATCCCCGCGGGCGCCGCATGACCGCCCATCACCACGGGGCGCGGTCGAGTGCTGCTCGAACGCCCCGCAGAGCGACCCGGACCGGGGCCGCGCTCGCCCCGATTGAGCACTATGGGATGGACGTGGACTTCGAGCGCACGGGTATTCTCAACCCGGCCGTGGAGCCTCACCGGGTGCAGTGGCTGAACGAGCCCCATGCCGAGGACGGTTCCAGCGTCTTCCTGGATGAGCGCGCGGTGCGTGGGCAGGTCCGCTCCCCACGTACCCCGCCGGGCGGTGGAGGAAGCGGAGGTGTGCCATGGTCCACCCCGCCACCCTGGCCCGGGTGGTCGCGGAGCTGGGTGGCGAGATCCACGAATACAGCCGCGTGACCGAGCTGGACACCTCGGGTGACGGCGTGGTGGCCCGCACCGACGCCGGGCTCGTGGGGCGCCTCGCGCCGTGCTGGCCACCAACGTGTTCCCGTCCCTGCTCGAGCGCGACAGGCTCAAGACCGTCCCGGTCTACGACTACGCGCTGATGACCGAGCCGCTCACCGACGGGCAGCTGGACCCGATCGGGTGGCGTAACAGGCAGGGCCTGGCGGATCTGGCCAACCTACCGGCCCGGCGGGGGGCGGTCCTGAAGCGGTCAGAACAGGAGCACCAGCACCACGATGACCGCCACGATCACTGCGAACACGATGGCCCAGTTGCGGGCCACGTGGCGGTCCTCGGCCCGGGTCTGCTCGCTGTCCGGGTCCCGGTCCGCGTACCGGTCGCTGCCCACGCCGTAGTACAGCTCGTTGGTGGACGGTTCGCGCGGGTGCACCGGCGGTCCGTGGCGGTCGGGCGAGCCCGAGGGACCGGCCGGGTGGGCGACGTTGTTCCCGCCCTGGGACTCGCCGCCGGTGGGACGTCCCGAGAGGCTGCCCGGCTCCCAGGTCTGCCGCGGTGCGTTGGCGCCGGGGCCCGCGATCGAGTCGCGCACGGGCACACCCTCACCCGGGTAGCGATGTCCGGGCCGGGAGGGCTCGTCCAGCTCGTCCTCACCCAGCATCTCGGAGGCCGGGATGCCGGTGGTCGTGACCGCGGGGCCCTGCGAGCCGACGGGACCCTGCGGCGTCGGCATCGAACCGGGCGCGGACGACGCCGCCGCTCCGCCGTCCCGGGGGTTGTCCGCCGCCGCGCGCAGCACCTCCGAGAAACGGGCCAGTGGCTCCCGCTGCGCGGGTGCCGCGTCGTGGGCGACCTGGTCCGCGCGATCCGCGACGGAACGCAGCACTGCAGCGTCGGACAGCCCGAGATCCCGGGCCGCCATGGCGAGTTCGAGGGGCGGGTGAGAAGGGTTTGCGGTGGTGGCCCACTCCAGCAGGCCCGTGCGGACGGGGGAGGACAGCGCATCCCGCAGGGCGGGCCGCAGCGCCGGGACATCGGCGAGGTCCAGCAGTTCGGACGGCGGGGTGCTCCCGTAGCCGTGGGCGGCCTGGTCCAGCGGGCCGCGGTGGCCGAAGAGGGCGGCGAGCATGGCGGCCGCCGCGTACCGGTCCTCCACGGTGCGCACGTCCGAAACGCGGCGCATCAGTTCCGCCTGGGCAGGGGAACCCGCCTGGCGGACCGTGTCCAGCAGTGCGGGGTCCGCGCGCACCAGCCGCGCCGGTTCCTGCAGGGCCCGGGCGAGCTCGGGATCCAGTGAGCCACTCATGACGTCCGCCTTTCTCAGTCGTGGGGAAAGCCTACGGGAGGTCGAGGGCGCGGTGCGGGGCTAGGGTGATCGACTGTGACCCGCACCCCATCTTCGCCGACGCGCAAGGCCCCCGGAATCCTGCTGGCGGTGCTCATGGCCGCGATGGCCGCCGGGCCGGTGTTCAACTACGGGGTGGGTGCGCTGAGCGCCACCATCGTGGAGAGCTACGGGATCACCGAGGGGCAGTATGGGTTCATCATCACGGCGGTGTTCGTGGTAGCGGGTCTCGCGGCGCCGCTGCTGGGAGTGCTCGCGGACCGCATCGACACCCGCGTGCAGCTCACCCTGATCTTCGGGGGTGTGCTGGTGGCGTTCCTGCTCAGCGCCACGTGGCAGTCCTACGCCATGCTGATGGTCGCGGCCCTGATTGCGGGTCTTGCGCAGTCCTTTTCCAACCCGGTGACCAACCGCATCGTCGCGCAGCGCGTGCCGCTGGCCCAGCGCTCCGCGTGGATGGGGTGGAAGCAGTCCGGGGTGCAGGTGGGTCTGCTGGTCGCGGGCCTCACGTTCCCGGTGGCGGGCGCGGCGTTCGGGTGGCGGGGTGCCGCACTGTTCGGCGCGCTGCTGTGCGTTCCCCTGCTCGTCACGGGGTGGACCGTGGTCACCCGGCTGCAGCGCCGCGCCCGAGAGAACACCCCGACGACGCCGCCCGCTCCCTCTCCCGTCGCGCCCTCCGCCGCGGCGTCGTCGGGGGCGCTGCCGCCCGCGGTGTGGCTGCTGACGCTGACGTCCTTCCTCAACGCGGTGGGCACGCAGGGCGTGAACGTGTACGCGTCCCTGTTCGCGGTGCGGGCCATGGGGTACACCGTCACGGTGGCCGGGCTCCTTCTGGGCACGATGGGAGTGATCGGGATCGGAAGCCGGATCGGGTGGGGCCGGGTGAGCGGCAGGCTCGGCAGACCCGCACCGCTGATCCAGGTCATGAGCCTGGGCGGGATCGTGGGGCTCGGGCTGCTCGTGCTCGCAGAGACCACGCAGCAGCACTGGCTCATGTGGGTGGGCGTCGCCTTCCACGCCGCGTTGCCGCTGGCCGCGAACGTGGTGATCAACTCGGGAATCGTCGCCGCCGTGTCCGGGGAACGGATCGGTGCGGCGTCCGGACTGGTGGCCACCGGGATGTACCTGGGCTTCGCGCTGGGGCCCGTGGTGGTGGGCCAGCTCGTGGACCTCACGGGGGCGTTCACCGCCGGATGGGCCGCCGTCGCCGGGGCATACGTGCTGTGCTTTGTGGCGGCGCTGGTGCTCGGGCGGGTGCAGGCACGCAGAGCCTGAGATGTGAACGGGGCCCGGGGCGCGCAGCGCTCGCTTGGGCCTGGTCCCCCGGCCCGTTGCTTGTGGGAAACCGCACGGGGAGGCGGCCCTGCCGCGTGCCCCGGCCCCCGCACATGTGGTGCGATGGACCCATGAGCACACCTCGCACGGACCTCTCGCAGACCCTCCGCAGCCTGGATGGCAGCAGCTACAGCGCGTACAAGCAGCTCAAGGGTTTGTGGCGGCTCGGGGAGGTGGAGCTCGTCCTGGACCGCGTGCAGTCGGACCCGTACGCCCCGCCGTCCCTCGCGCGCGTGCGGCTGCCCCTGCGCAGCACAGGGATCCCGAGTGGGCTGATCGCCTCGAAGGGCCGACGCGTGGCGGCCGGGGACTTCCTCACCCGGCAGTTCTCCCGTGCCGCCCGTGAGCTGGGCCCGCGCGGTGGCAAGGACTCGGGCGGGATTTCCATCCAGAGCACTGGTCAGGAGATCCTCGAGCGCTCGTCCGTCCTGGTGCCGGACCCCGTGGCCGCGGATGCGCACGTGGAGGTGCGCTGCGAGATCGCCCTGCCCGCCGCGGGCCGCCGCATCAAGGGCCATGCCGCGCACCGGCTGCTCACGGAGGTGCTGCCGGGCGTAGTCGAGCGCGCGCTGCGGTACGAGAACCTGGACGCCCGCGCCCTGCAGGCCCACGTGACCTCCCACCTGGACGCCCAGCACCTGCGGGAGCAGCTGCCGCAGCGTGGACTCGTGGCGTTCGTCGCGGACAGCGCCGTGCTGCCGCGCGCCTCCGGGCACCGGGACGAACCGCTGGCCCGGGGCGCCGTCCTGTTCGAGACGCCTCCGGAGCTGCGCGTGGAGCTCGAGCTCGAAGACGGGTCGACCGTGAGCGGCATGGGGATCCCCGAGGGCGTCACGGTGGTCGTGGGTGGCGGCTACCACGGCAAGTCCACGCTGCTGCAGGCCCTGGAGCGCGGGGTCTACAGCCACGTGCCTGGCGACGGCCGCGAACGCGTGGTCACCCTGCCGAGCGCCATGTCCGTGCGCGCGGAGGACGGCCGGGCCGTGAGCCACACGGACGTCTCGCCGTTCATCAACAACCTGCCCACCGGCGCGGACACCCGCGACTTCAGCACGTCCAACGCCTCCGGCTCCACCTCCCAGGCGGCCGCCACTGTGGAGGCCGTCGAGGCGCAGGCAGCGGTGCTCCTGCTGGACGAGGACACGTGCGCCACCAACCTCATGGTGCGGGACGAGCGGATGCGGGCCATGGTTCCGGGCGAACGCGAGCCCATCACCCCGTTCGTGGACCGCGTGGGGGCCCTCTACACGGAGCGTGGGGTGTCTTCGATCCTGGTCACGGGTGGCTCCGGGGCGTTCCTGGACGTCGCGGACCTGGTGGTGGCCATGGACGCCTACCGCGCCGTGGATGTCACCGAGCGCGCCCGGCAGGTGGTGCGGGATTTCCCGCGCCCCGAGGACATGCGTCCTGCGGCGTCCTTCGGGGAGATCCGCCCGCACGTTCCTGGCGGCGCCCCGGAAGCGCTCGGCACGGTCCCGGCCGAACGCGGTGCCACCCCGTCCGGACCAGGTGCCGCGGGGCACGACGCCTCCCGGTCCGGTCCGCGCCATGGCGCCACCCAGCAGGGCGGCAGGGACAAACCCGCTCGCGCTCGCGGTCTCGACACCATCCAGTGGGGCCGCGAGGACGTGGACCTCTCCGCGCTGAGCCAGCTCGTGGACCCTTCGCAGACGGAAGCGATTGCGCGGCTTCTGGAGGAGGTCGAGCGCACGGCTGACGGCCGCACTCCTCTGACCGAGCTGGTGGACGCGGCCCTGGAGCGGGTGGTGCGGGACGGACTGGACGCCCTGGCCCACCACAGGGGCCACCCGGGACATCTGGCGCTGCCCAGGGCACAGGACGTGGTGGCGGCCTACCACCGGGTGCGCCGATGAGGGGCAGCGCGTGACCCCGGCAGCGGTGTGCGTCCCCTCGTACGGCTGCTCCCTCGGAGCAGAGGAGGGGCAGAAATCCGCGGCGGTGGAGCACCGGCGGTGCACAGGCCGAGACTCGCGGAGGAGAAGGGGAGGAGAGGCGCGCAGGCGGGGAGCGACGTCGTCCGGGGTTAGTTATCCACCGCGCGGCGAATGTCCTCCAGCGAAGTCAGCTCGCCCGCGTTGATGCGTTCGCGCACCGACTCGTACTGCTCCTGGGAGGACGCGAACGGAATCTCCTGCCCCTGGGCGTCCAGCAGGCGGCCGTCCACGAACTGGTCGCCGTCCTGCAGTGCGCCGGCCTCGCGCGGGGAGAGCACCCGCAGCCCCACGGTGTTCATGCCCATGGCCTCGGTGGTGCGCCGGCTGCGGCCCATCTCGTTGAAGAAGAAGTTCATGACCAGCGCGGCCACGGCGGCGGACGAGATACCGGAAGAGAAGATGATGCCCACCCAGTCGGGGAACGCGTCGTAGAAGGTGGGGACCACGATCGGGACCATGCCGAAGGACAGGGAGACGGCCACGATGATCAGGTTCATGCCGCCGCGGTAGTCCACGCGGGCCAGCGTGCGGATGCCCGAGGACATCACGGTGCCGAAGAGCACGAAGCCCGCACCGCCCATCACCGGCAGGGGGATGGCGGCGATGACCTGGCCGAGCACGGGCAGCATGCCCAGCAGCACCATGAACACGCCACCCAGGGCCACCACGTAGCGGCTCTTGACCTTGGTGATCGCCACCAGGCCCACGTTCTGCACGAACGCCGTCTGCGTGAAGGAGTTGAACACCGGCGCCACGGCGGAGGACAGCATGTCCGCGCGCAGCCCGTCCGCGATGCGTGCCGAGTTGATGCGCGAGCCCGTGATCTCGGACAGGGCCAGGATGTCAGCGGTGGTCTCCGCCATGTTCACCAGGATCACAATGCCCATGGCCACGATCGCCGCCATGTGGAACGTGGGTGCACCGAAGTGGAACGGGGAGGGCAGCGCAACCCACGGCCCCTGCCCCACGTGCGAAAAGTCCGCCATGCCGGTGGCCCACGCCACCACGGTGCCCACCACGATCGCCACCAGGATGGCCAGCCGTGACAGCACCGCTCCGCCGAACTTGGACAGCAGCAGCACGGCAAGCAGCGTGACCCCCGCCAGGGCGATGTTGCCCAGCGAGCCGTAGCCGGGTGCCTTCTCGTCCCCGCCCATGGACCACGACGCCGCCACGGGCACCAGGGTGATGCCAATGGTCGTAATGATGGACCCCGTGACCACGGGCGGAAAGAAGCGCAGCACGCGGGCAAAGAAGGGGGCCACCAGGAACCCGAAGGCGGAGGCCACCATGATGGAGCCCATCACCGACTGGATGCCGCCCCCCGTGGCCAGCACGGACAGCATCGTGGCGATCCCGGTGAAGGAGACCCCCTGCACGAGCGGCAGCTGGGAACCGATCCGCGGCAGCCCCCACGCCTGCAGGAACGTGGCGAACCCGCCCACGAACAGGGCGGCGGCCACGAGCAGGGCGGTGGTGGCGGCGTCGTACCCGGCGGCACTGGCCACCACGAGCGGCACGGCGATCAGACCGCCGTACATGGTGAGGATGTGCTGCACGGCGTACGCCACGGTGCGCCCGGCGCCCAGCCGTTCGTCCTCGGGGCGGGACCCCCGCTCGTGGGAAAGGGCGGGTGATGCGCTGCTGGGCATGAGGATCCTCGATCGGGGCAGTCGTGAGGGGACACAGAAAGTGTAGGCGGGCGCGGCGCGTGCAGTGCCCGCCGCGTAAAACCGACTACCCTACGGGAATGGCCTTTCACGCGGACTCCACCGAACTGGACAACAAGGAAATCCTGACCTGGGAGGGCTTCGGGACCGCCACCCGGGAACTCGCCCAGCAGATCGTGGACTCGGAATTCGTCCCGGACATCATCATCGCGGTGGCGCGCGGTGGTCTGCTGCCCGCCGGGGCGCTGTCCTACGCCATGGGCGTGAAGCTCTCTGACGCCGTGAACGTCGAGTTCTACACGGACGTCCACGAGACCCTTCCGGACCCGGTGCTGCTCGCCCCCATGCTGGACACGGACTCCATCAGCGACAAGAAGGTGCTGGTCGTGGACGACGTCGTGGACTCCGGACGCACCCTTTCCCTCGTGTTGGAGCTGCTGCGCGGCTATGGCGCCGAGTGCCGCTCCGCCGTGGTCTACGAGAAGCCCCGCTCGGAGGTCCGTCCGGACTTCTCCTGGAAGTCCACGGACGAGTGGATTGTCTTCCCGTGGTCCGCGCAGGAGCCGGTGACCAAGCAGGGCTGATCCGCCCGTCGGCGCCGCCCCGCGCGCTGCAAAAACTCAGCAGGTGCCGTCTACCGAACAGTAGATGGCGCCTGCTCCGTTAAAGCACTCGATTGCGGGAGGCGGGGCGTGGGGGGGGGGTCTGGTGCGCGAGGTGTTACTTCTTGACCCGCTCCCACACCAGCCCGGCCGTGGCCTCCGCGATGGCCCGCTCCTCGTCCGTGGCCACCACGAGGACCTCGATTGCGGAGGTCTCCGCACTGATGCGGGCCACGTCCCCCCGGGGGGCCTCGTTGAGCGTGGGGTCCAGGGTGATCCCGAGCGCGCCCAACTGGTCGCACACCAGGGCGCGGAACTTGGGGGAGTTCTCGCCGATGCCCGCGGTGAAGATCAGCGCGTGGGCTCCACCGACTGCCACGTGGTAGCCGCCGATGTACTTCGCCAGGCGGTAGGCGGCCATGTCCAGTGCGAGCTGCGCCCGCCGGTCCCCGGAGCTGGCCCGCTGCGCCACGGCCCGCATGTCCGAGTCCCCGCAGACGCCCTGCAGACCGGACTCGTTGTTGAGGATTCGGTTCATGTCCTGGGCGCTCATCCCGGGGTTGCGCTCCAGCATGGCGGTGACCACGGAGGGGTCCAGGTCCCCGCTACGGGTGCCCATGACCAGTCCGGCCAGGGGGGTGTAGCCCATGGAGGTGTCGTAGGAGCGGCCCTCGCGGATGGCGGTGGCCGAGGCGCCGTTGCCCAGGTGGGCCACCACGGTGTTGAACTGTTCCCGCGGGATGCCCAGGAACTCGCAAGCCTTGCCGGTCACGTAGTCGTGCGAGGTGCCGTGGAAACCGTAGCGGCGCATCCCGTGTAGCTCGTACCACTGCTCGGGGACGGCGTAGCGCCAGGCCTTCTCGGGCATCGTGCGGTGGAAGGCGGTGTCGAACACGCACACCTGGGGCATCCCCGGATAGGTCTTCTGGATGGCCCGCAGTCCCAGGGCATGCGCGGGGTTGTGCAGCGGTGCCAGCGGGGCCAGCCGCTCGATCGCCCGGATGATCTCGTTGTTCACCAGCACGGGGGCGGAGAAGCGCTCGCCGCCGTGCACCACGCGGTGGCCCGCGGCGTCGATGGTGCGCCCGCCGAGCTCTTCGTCCAGGCGCTGGGCGAGGATTTCCAGGGCCTGGGTGTGGTCCTGGATCTCCGACGTGCCGATGTTCTCGATCAGCCCCTTGGTGATCACCTCGCCGCCGGCCATTCCTGCCGTGGCCGTGGCGAGGGGGACGTTCTCGTCGATCGCGGGCATGGAGGAAGTGTAGGCCTGCGGTTCCCCGTCCGCCGGTTCGACCTCCCGCACCTGGTACTTGATGGAGGACGAGCCGCAGTTGACGACCAGTACGAGCATGGTGGTTTCCCTTCGGCGGCGCGCGGGCCGCGGTTGCCAGTGGCGGAGTTCGGGGTTGACGACGCCGCTGCGTCACCAACGCGGGCACGGCGGCCCCGCGCGCGGGGCCGCCGAGGCGTCACAGCGTTTGTGCTTGGATCGCGGTGATCGCGACCGTGTTGACGATGTCGTCCACGGTGCAGCCGCGGGAGAGATCGTTCACGGGCTTGCGCAGCCCCTGCAGCACGGGGCCCACGGCCACCGCGCCCGCGGACTGCTGGACGGCCTTGTAGGTGTTGTTGCCGGTGTTCAGGTCCGGGAACACGAACACGGTGGCCTGTCCGGCCACGTTCGACCCCGGGAGCTTGGACTTGGCGATCGAGGCGTCTACGGCAGCGTCGTACTGGATGGGGCCCTCCACCTCGAAGTCCGGGTTCGCGGCGCGCACGAGCTCGGTGGCCGCGCGCACCCGCTCCACGTCCTCGCCGGAGCCGGAACCGCCGGTGGAGTAGGAGAGCATGGCCACGCGCGGCTCCACTCCGAACTCGCGGGCGGTCTGCGCGGAGGCCAGGGCGATGTCCGCGAGCTGCTGCTCGTCCGGGTTGGGGTTCACGGCGCAGTCGCCGTAGACGAGCACGCGGTCCGCGAGCAGCATGAAGAACACCGAGGAGACGATGTTCACGCCCTCCCGGGTCTTCACAAACTCGAGGGCCGGGCGGATGGTGTTCGCGGTGGTGTGTGCGGCGCCGGAGACCATGCCGTCCACGTCCCCCATCTGGACCATCATGGTGCCGAAGTAGGAGCCGTCCATCATGCGCTCGAGCGCTTGCCCCGTGCTCACGCCCTTGTGGGAGCGCAGCCGCACGTACTCGTCGGCGTACTTCTCGCGCAGGGCGTCGTCGTGCTGGAAGTCCACGAGGTCCAGGCCGTCGGCGTCGAAGTCGAGCTCGATGCCCTCGGACTGCGCGAGCGATCGGACCGTCTCGGGATCGCCCAGCACGGTGAGGTCGCAGAAGTTGCGCCGGTGGATGAGCTCCGCGGCGCGCAGGATGCGGGGGTCGTCTCCCTCGGGTAGCACGATCCGCTTGCGGTCCGCCCGCGCGGACTCCACGAGCTCGTGCAGGAACCGCAGGGGGGTGCGCCGCACGGGCCGCGGCAGGGTGAGCCGCCCCGAGAGCTCGTCGCTGTCCACGTGCTCCGCCCACGCGCCGCGCGCGGCGGCGATCTTGCGGGAGTGCGCGCCGGCCAGGGTGCCGCGCGTGCCGGCCACGGCCTGCGCGGTGGTGAAGGTGTCCTGCTCGGTGGTCAGCACGGGGAATGGAGCCGCGCCCAGCAGCGAGCCCACCGCGCCGGCGGGCCGGAAGCCTCCGGTCAGCAGCATCCCGGCGGGCACCGGCAGCGTGGGCGCCAACGACGACGCCAGGGTTGCCGAGACCACGTCCGTCCGGTCCCCGGGGGTGATCACCAGGTCCCCGTCCGCAATCTGGTCCAGGAAGTTCCCGGCGGTCATCGCGGCCACCTTCACGGCCTTGATGTCGCGGTCCAGGGACGTGGAGTTGAAGTCCGTGCCGTAGCCCTGGGCATCCACGAGCTCGGCGACGGTGGGGTTCGAGATCGCGGGGATCTCCGGGATCACGTACGCGGGGAGGTTGTGGTTGCCGGGCTTGGCCTCCCGGCGGATCTGCTCCGCCTGCTCCGGGTCCGCGCGGTTGACGATCACGGCGTAGATGTCGCACCCGGCCTGGCGCAGCTCAGTGCGGGTCACGTCGATCGCGTTGAGCACGTCCTTTACACGCCCGGACTCGTGGGCTCCGATCACCGCGGCCACGGAGCAGCCCATGTTGTTGGCCAGGCGGGCGTTGAGGTCGAACTCGGCGGTGACCGCGTTGTGGGCCAGCAGGTCGGTGCCGTCCACGACGAGCACATCGCACTCCAGCGCCATCTCGGAGTACACGGCCATGGCGGCGGAGTCGAGGTCGTCGTGCTCACCTGAGGCGAGGATCTCGCGGCAGCGCTCCAGAGACACCGCGCCCCGGCACCGGGAGTCCGGGAGGTCGAAGGTGCGCTTCATGAGCTGCAGGACGGAGTCGTCTTCCGGTGCCGCGCCGTCGAAGACCGGACGGAAGAAACCCAGGGCGTCCGTGCGCTTGAACATGGTGTCCGCGAGGCCCAGTGCCACCAGCGTCTTGCCGCTCCGCGGTGTCATGGCGGAAATGTAGATGCCCTGCGTCATGGAACGTGCTCCCTCGCGATCGGTCGGCTGTGCCTCCAGTCTATGGACCGGGGCGGGGGTCGCGCCCGCGCAGTGCCGGTGCCACACTGGTCACATGCTGGTTGCCTTCTCAGTCTCCCCGAGCGGTGGGGACAATCCCGATGCCTCCGTCCACGACGCCGTCGCCGCGGCCGTCCACGTGGTGCGCGAGTCGGGACTGCCCAACCGCACCGACTCCATGTTCACCACCATCGAGGGTGAGTGGGACGAGTGCATGGCGGTGGTCAAGGAGGCCACCGCCGCCGTGGCCGAGTACGGCCCGCGCGTCTCGCTCGTGCTCAAGGCGGACATCCGCCCCGGCCACACCGGTGAGCTCACGGGCAAGCTCGAGCGCCTGGAGTCCGCGCTGCACAGCCACGAACTTGGCCGCTCGAAGGAGCGCCGCGGGATCACGGCAGGCGGTTCCGACGGCGCCGTCGGGCAGGATGCCAACGGCCAGGATTCGGCGGCTCAACGCACTGCAGGCAAGCACGCCGCCGAGCGGAGCGAACCGTCCGCGGACGGCCGACAGTGACCCCTCGCCGCGCTCTGTGAGCAGGAAAGGCCAGAAGAAGAACCGGAAGCAGGCTGCTGAACCCGCGCGGGTGACGTCGTCGGACGCCCCCGGTCTCGTGGAGCGCACCTGGGTCACGGACACCGGCACTGTGGAGCTGCAGCAGGACACGTACGTGCCCGGCGCGTGGGTGCTGCGCGTGAACGGGGTGCCGTCCTCGCACATCGTTCCGGACCACCCAGAGCAGCTGGAGTTCGAGTACATGCGCTGGTTCTCCACGGTGGCCGAGGAGCACGTCTCTTCCCGCCTGGATCCCACCGCGCTACGCGTGCTGCACCTGGGCGGCGGCGCGTGCTCGATGGCCCGCTACCTCGCGTGGCGCTACCCGCAGGCGCGGCAGGTGGTTGTGGAACTCGACGCCGCCCTCGCCCGCCTGGTGCGCGAGTGGCTGGACCTGCCCCGCGCGCCCCTGCTGCGGATCCGGGCGGGGGAGGCCCGCGCGGTGACCGAGTCCCTCACTGAGGGGTCACGGGACCTGGTGATCCGCGACGTCTTCGCCGGTGAGCAGACGCCTGGGCACCTGCGCACACTGGAGTTCGCGCACCACGTGGACCGGGTGATGGCCCCGGCCGGTCTCTACCTGCTCAACGTGGGGGACACCCGCAACCTCAAGGGGACGCGCGCGGAGATCGCGGCGCTGCTGGAGGTCTTCGAGCACGTGGCCGCCGTGGCGGACGCCGCGATGCTCAAGGGCCGCCGCTACGGCAACGTGGTGCTCGCCGCTTCCCACGCACCGCTGCCGCAGGCCGGTTCCGCCGACGCCGCCGCGCTGGCCCGCGAGCTGCTCGGCGGTTCCCTGCCGGCCCAGTACAAGGACACCGCGTGGTGCCGCGAACTGGCCGCCGGCACCCAGCCGTGGCACGACAAGCCGGCGGACCCGGTGCCCGAGGGGCCGGTGACGGGCGGAGACGACGCCGCGTAGCGCCGTCGTCGTCAGGGAACGGGCGTCAGGCCGCCCAGCCCTCAATGACGCCCACGCCGAAGAACATCACGAAGGCCAGCGCCACCACATACATCAGCGGGTGGATGTCCTTTGCGCGGCCCTGGACGAGACGGATGAAGACATAGGAGACGAAGCCCGCACCGATGCCGTCCGCGATGGAGTAGGTGAACGGCATGACGGCGAAGGTGAGGAAAGAGGGCACGGCCACGCCCCAGTCTTGCCAGTCGATGTCGACGACGTTGCGGGCCATCAGGAAGCCCACGACGACCATGGCGGGGGCCACCGCCTCGAACGGGACCAGGCTGACCAGCGGCGTCAGGAACATCGCAGCCAGGAACAGTGCGCCCGTGACGACGTTCGCGAGACCCGTGCGGGCGCCGTCGGCGATCCCCGTGGAGGACTCCACGAAGATCTGGTTGGAGGACGCGGACCCGGCGCCACCGGCAACGGCACCCAGCGCGTCCACGAGCAGCACACGGTCCACGTGCTCGATCTGGCCGTCCTCGGCCACAAGACCGGCCTGCTGGGAGAGCCCGACCATCGTGCCCATCGCGTCGAAGAACACGGACAGCAGGATGGTGAAGATCAGCAGCAGGCAGGAGATCGCCCCGAGCTGCTGGAACGCCTGCAGGGGCGCCGCCGAGCCGATCAGGGAGAGGTCCGGGAGGCCGAAGAACCCGTCCGGAGTGGCGGGCACCACGAGCGACCAGCCGTGCGCGTTCTCGGTGGAGGATCCCGAGGGTGCCACCGCCTCCAGCACGTGCGCCAGAACGGTGGTGAGCACCACCGAGATCAGGATTCCGCCCTTCACATTGCGCACCATCAGCGCCACGGTCAGCAGCAGCCCCACCACGAAGGTCAGAGTGGGCCACCCGAAGAGCTGGCCCCCGCTGCCCAGCTGCACGGGCACGGTGGTCCCGGCGGCGTCCGGCATGCGGCGCACGAACCCGGCGTTGACGAAGCCGATCAGGGCGATGAACAGTCCGATGCCCACCACGATGGCCGTCTTCAGCGACGCCGGCACCGCGTTGAACACGGCGGTGCGGAAGCCGGTGAGCACCAGCACCACCATGATCACGCCGGCCCAGATCACCAGGCCCATCACCTCGGGCCACGTGAGCCCTGGGTTGGTGGCGATGGTGACGGCGAGGAACGCGTTGACGCCCAGCCCCGCGGCCATGCCGAACGGGGACCGGGCCCACACGCCCATGACGATGGTCATCACGCCGGCCACCAGGGCCGTCACGGCGGCCACCCGCGCGCCACCCAGGGTGTTGCCCGCCGCGTCCTGGCCGTAGCCGAGTACCAGCGGGTTGAGCACCACGATGTAGCTCATGGCGATGAACGTGGCCACGCCACCGCGGACCTCCCGGCCCACAGTGGAACCGCGCCGGGTGATGGAGAAGAAGCGGTCCAGCCCGCCTCGGGGCTCGCTGCGCTGAGCGGGCGGGGTGGATGACGACATAGGGATCCTCACGGGTGGGCGCGTTCGGGCGCCGAACGGGACGGGTGGGGGATGTTTGTGTAGAAATACTACGACGACGCCGCCCGCGTACCGTGCTGCCCCGCCGGTTCCGCAGGGCGGGGCGCGCATGTGGTGCGGGCGGCCACGCGAGCTCCTCCGCGTGGTTAGGCAAGACTGACCCGCGTTCACTACCGTTGATCCAAGTCCCTGCAAGCACGTGAGACACGCGTGCGCGTCGAAAGGAATTCCGTGACAACTTCCAACACCCAACGTCCGCTGCGCGTGGCCGTGATCGGCGCAGGCCCGGCCGGCATCTACGCCGCGGACATGCTCACCAAGACCGAGGCGGTCCGTGAGGGTGAGCTCGAGGTGAGCGTTGACCTCTTCGACCGTTACCCCACCCCGTTCGGGCTCATCCGCTACGGCGTGGCCCCGGACCACCCCCGGATCAAGGGCATCATCACGGCGCTGCGTTCCATCCTGGACCGCGGTGACATTCGGTTCTTCGGCAACGTGGAGTACGGCAAGGACATCACCCTCGGGGAGTTCCTGACCCACTACGACGCCGTGATCTTCGCCACGGGCGCGGTCAACGACGCGCCGCTGCAGATCCCCGGCGCGGACCTGGACGGCTCCTACGGCGCCGCCCGTTTCGTGGCGTGGTACGACGGCCACCCCGACTACCCGCGCACGTGGCCGCTCGAGGCCAAGGAGATCGCGGTGATCGGCAACGGCAACGTGGCCCTGGACGTGGCTCGCGTGCTGTCCAAGCACGCCGAGGACATGCTCGTGACCGAGATCCCGGGCAACGTGTACCAGGGGCTGCGCAAGTCCCCGGTCACGGACGTGCACATCTTCGGCCGCCGCGGTCCGGCCCAGATCAAGTTCACGCCGCTCGAACTGCGTGAGCTCGCTAAGTCCCGTGACGTGGACATCGTGGTCTACGACGACGACTTCCAGTTCGACGAGGCCTCCGAGAAGGCCATGGCCGAGAACAACCAGATCAAGGTCATGATGAAGACGCTGCAGAAGTGGCGCGAGGATGATTCCCCCAAGACGGCGTCCCGCCGCCTGCACCTGCACTTCCTGCAGACCCCGGACGAGATCCTCGGGGACGAGAACGGCAAGGTCCGCGCCATCCGCATGGAACGTACCCGGCTCAACGGGGACGCCTCCGTGACCGGCACGGGCGAGTACACCGAGTTCCCCGTGCAGGCCGTCTACCACGCGATCGGGTACCTGGGCTCGCCCCTGCCCGAGCTGCCGTTCGATCCCGAACGCGGTGTGATCCTCAACGAGGAGGGCCGCGTGATCGAGGCAGACGGTTCCCCGGTTCCCGGCGTGTACGCCACGGGCTGGATCAAGCGCGGCCCCGTGGGTCTGATCGGGGCCACCAAGTCGGACGCCCTCGAGACCGTGAACCACATCATGGAGGACCGCGCGTCCCTCGCGGATCCGGATCACCCGCAGCTCGAGGCCGTGGTGGAACTGCTCGAGGACAAGGGTGTGCAGTACACCACGTGGGACGGCTGGCTCGTGCTGGACGAGTACGAACAGAGCCTGGGGCAGTCCTCCCACGATGCCGAAGGCAACCCCCGCGAGCGCGTCAAGGTCGTGGAGCGGGACGAGATGATCTCGGTCTCGCGCGAGGGCGTCGCCAAGTAGTCACGCGCCCGCGCTCCAGCGGCCCGCACCCGGGTTCATGACACCGGGTGCGGGCCGCTGCCGTTCCCGGGGCCGGGTCGACGACGTCGCACGGGCCGGTGCCGCCGTCGCCATGCCGCACGGGTCGGGTTCACGACGCCGCGCCGGCCGGACCTGGACCCCCGGCACCGCGCGAGTGGGGCGGCCCGAGGGCTCAGACCCCCAGCACCTCCCGGGTGTGTTCACCCAGCAGCACACCGTCCGGGTCGAGCTCTGCACGCAGCGCGAGGAACTCGTCCCAGTGGGGATAGCTCGGCGCGAGGTCCGCGGCGGCACGGGTGTGCAGGGTGGCCCAGTGGGGGCGCCCGCCGTGGGCCACGAAGATCTCCTCCGCCGCGCGGAAAAACGTCTTGTGGGGGCGTTTGCCGTACTGGCGCAGGTTGATCCACCCCGTGTACCGACCGGCCGCGGGAGAGAGGTAGCCCTGCTCCGGCGGGGAGCAGCGCACGATCACGGGGAAGGTGAGTTTGTACCCGTCGCGATCCACGAGTGCCTTCAGCTCCCGGAACGCGGGGACGGTGGCCTCGAGGGGCAGGGCGTACTCGCTGGCCACGTAGTGCACCGGTCGTGAGGCGGTGAAGGCTCGGTAGGAGATGTCCGTGTAGCGCCGGGAACTCACGGCCATGGACCCGATCTTGTTCAACCCGCCCACGGTGCGGGGCATCATGGTGCCCACGCGCCCCAGTCCGGCGGACAGTGAGGTGCGCAGAACGGCATCGTCCGTGCGGCGCAGTGCGCGGGAGATCGGGGAGGCGGGGCGCGTGTAGGTCGTGGAGAGCCGGTGCAGACGGCTCATGACGCGCGTGTGGGCCACGGACGTGCCGGGCATCCACGAGAACTCGAAGTGGTCCGCGCCGGACATCCGTTCCTGCAGTGAGTCCACGAGACCCGCGACGGGTTCGCGGAACTCGGCGCAGTGCAGGCGGAACGCGCTCACGCAGCGCAGCGTGACCGTGAGGACCACGCCCAGCACGCCCAGGTGCACGCGAGCGGCGCGCAGCAGATCTGGGCGGTGGGTCTCGGAGCACTTGATCACGTCCCCGGAGGGCGTGGCGAGGCTGATCCCGATCACCTGGTCCCCCAGGGAGGGCTGTCCGAGCCCCGTGCCGTGGGTCCCCGTGGCGATCGCGCCCGCCACGGTCATGTGGGCGCAGTCCGACAGGTTGGCCAGGGCCAGTCCGTGCTCCTCCAGGATCAGGTTGAGCTGGTGCACCGTGGTGCCCGCGAAGACCGTGACCTGCTGGCGGTCCTCGTCCACGCTCGCGAGTCCTGTGAGCAGGGAGGTGTCCAGGCGGACCCCGTCCGTGGGCACCAGCGGGGACCAACTGTGGCCGGAACCGGAGGGCCGAACGCTCAGCCCCGCGGTCGCGGCTTCCTCGAGCACACGCAGCACCTGGTCCGAGTCCTCGGGGCGCACGGTGGCGCCGGGTCTGCTCCGGAGATTGCCACCCCAGGAATGCCATGCGGCGCTCTTCACCTGCGCCGTCATGGCGGGCGGGTGTGCTGATCCGCGTGTGCTCACGGTTCGTCTCCGTTCCGGGGTCTCATGGACCCCTGTGCTGGACGGGCCGGTGCCGCAGGCCGTGCGGCCCCCGGGATCGATCCGTCAAGTGTCCCCCCGTCCCCGTGCGTGCCGTGGCGCGCGAGCGGGGCGTCGGTTCCGAACCACACCATCATGTCACCGACCCCGCCCGATCCGCTCCCCGCGTGACTAGGCTGGGGCCAGGAACCGAGGGCGCAGGAGGATCATCATGGACACACGTACTGCCGAGATCGTGGTGGGCGTGGACGGCTCCGAGCAGAGCATGGGCGCCCTGCACTGGGCCGCTCGTGAGGCCCGACGGCGCGGCGCGCCCCTCCACATGGTCACTGCCTACTCCGTGCCCATGTTCGGCGGGTCCACGTTCGACGTGGGGTACGCGGCGTTCGACGACGCCGCCATGAACCGCGCCGTGGAGGACCTCGTGGGCGAGGCACGACGCCGCGTGGCCGAGTTGGACGTGGACGTCCGGTCCACCGTCCAGGCCGGGGACCCCTCCAGTGTGTTGCTCGAACTGAGCGAGGACGCCCAGTTGCTGGTCCTGGGTTCCCGCGGTCGGGGCGGGTTGATCGGCCGCCTGCTGGGTTCGGTGTCCACCGCGGTGCCCGCCCACGCGCACTGCCCCGTGGGCATCATCCCCCTTCAGTGGGGCAGGGAGTACCAACTGCACGAGAACGTGAGCCGCCGTCAGGCGTTCGTGGACGGTGTGACCGTGGGCTCGGATGGTTCCCAACAGGCGAGTTCCGCGATGCTGTGGGCCGCGGAGGAGGCCGAACAGCTCGGGGTGCCGCTGACCGTGGTGTGCGCCGTGCCGTCGGACTCCGGATCCTCCGCGTGGCTGCCCTCGCCCGTGGACTTCGACAACCTGCGCGGGGAGATCCAGGCCGCGATCGACGCCGGCGTGCGGTGGCTGCGCGGGCACTTCCCGAACCTGGACATCACCGGCGAGCTCGTGGACGGATCCCCCATCCACGTCCTCGTGGAACGTTCGGCCCAGAACCAACTGGTGGTCACGGGGACCCGCGGTCGCGGCGGATTCGCTGGCATGCTGTTGGGCTCCACGTCCCAAGGGGTGCTGCACAACAGTGCCGGGCCGGCCATGATTGTGCCGTGCATCCGGGACCCGCGACTCTCGGACAGACCGGACGTCGCGATCTGAATCGAGGCGGCGCCGCTGCTCGGTGCCGACGCCTGGTGTCGAACACGATGTGCCCCATCGGGGTGCCGCCCCCGGGGTGCCATCCCCGCCGTTCCGCGGCGTGCGCGGGCCCGGCGGGGCACCGCGCGGGTTTGTGCAACCGAGCCGTTTGCCTCTAAGCTACTCACGGTCCATCGTCCGATATTGCCGCTGGTGATGCTCGGACGGCGTTCTGGCCCCCATCGTCTAGCGGCCTAGGACACCGCCCTTTCACGGCGGCGGCACGGGTTCGAATCCCGTTGGGGGTACGTTTTCCCGTGCGAGGTACCGCGGGGTGAGCGATTTGCACAGTGAGTCGTTCGTCCTGGTAGGATATTTACTCGTTGGAAACAATCAAGGCCCTGTAGCGCAGTTGGTTAGCGCGCCGCCCTGTCACGGCGGAGGTCGCGGGTTCAAGTCCCGTCAGGGTCGCTCAGGCGGCGATGAAAAGGAAACTTTTCGCGCCGTTGCGGCATATCACCGGAGGTTGCCTCCGGGAACGTGCCTGGCTCTGTAGCTCAGTTGGTAGAGCGTACGACTGAAAATCGTAAGGTCACCGGATCGACGCCGGTCGGAGCCACTGAACCCCCGCGTGGCTTCTACACGCGGGGGTTTCTTCACGTCTGCCCGCTTCTCGGAGCGGCCCGACGTTCGCCGGGCGGGTCCCTCGAAGTAGCTCGGCATGGGCCGGGCAGTATCTTCGACCAGCACTGCTGCGGGTTGGTCGCGTGGTGGTGGCGTGCACCCGACCTCCAGGGTGCGCCGAGGTTGGGACCCTAGCGTGGAGTGGGCCGTTCGCGGACGCTGCGGAGGGACTGCGCGGTTCTGCTGCGTCGGTCCAGCAGCCCTGGGTCAGCGAGCGCAGCGGGTTCCGACGGCGCGGACGGCCGTAAGAGGCGTCGTCGTCGCAGCGGGACCCGACGCCGGATCGGACGGACCCGGGTGGCCGGATCGGAAGGATCAGCTGTGAATCACCAAGTGCGCGCACTGCTGGCGGGGGCCGGTCTCATCGTGCTCCTCACGGCGTGTGGCGCGCGGCAGGGCCAGACCACCACGATCGAACTCTCACCCATCACGCCGTCCGCGAGCGCCGCGCCCCGCGCGCCGTCCGCGAGCCCCGCGGACACCCAGACGTGCTTCGACGTGGCCGAGGTCTACAGCGGGCTGGAGCTGCTGCCCCTCACCGATCGCAGCGAGGGCGAGGACGCGAACGAGGACACCCTGGAACAGGCCCTTGAGTCCGTCAGCCGACTCCGTGGGAAGCTCCCCGCCGAGGTGCGTCCGGCGTTCGACGACGTCCGGGACATCCTCGACGACGCCGGCGCCACCCTCCAGCCCTCGGAGGCCGTGCGGATCCACCGGGCGTTGGAGCCGGCCGAGTCGTGGTTGCGGGCTAATTGCGCGAGCACACCGCGCCACTGATCCCGAGGTCCGTTCCGAGATCCGTTTTGCCCTTCGCCCCGGGCTTCGCCCTTTAGACGGGGGTCAGCCTCGGCGCGGGGATCATGTCAGGCGCAGCCAGACCGCGCTGTCCACGCTCAACCGGTCGTTGACCACGGCGTTCTGGCCACTTGCCAGAAGCAGCTCACCGCGGGAGAGCTCGTCGAAACCGATCTCGCTCTCTCCGAGGTTCGCGGCCACCAGCACGGTCTCGCCGGTTCCGCACGACATGGTGTAGGCGAGGACGTCCTGGTCACCCTCGCTCAGAGGATGCCACGCGAACTCGGCCGTGCCCAGTTCCAGGTCGTGCCGGAGTTCCAGAGCCCGGCGGTACAGGTTGAGCGTGGACTGCGGGTCACCCAGTTGGTGGTCCACCGTGATCCCAGCGAAGGACTCGGGCTGCGGCAACCACGGATCCGGACCGAAACCCAGCCCGTCACCCACGGGAGCCCACGGCAGGGGGACGCGAGCGCCGTCGCGCCCCAGCTCCGAACCCGCGGTGCGATGGAAGGTGGGGTCCTGCCGCGCGGCATCCGGCAACTCGGTGTGCTCCGGCAGACCGAGCTCGTCGCCCTGGTAGATGTACGCGGAACCCGGGAGGGAGAGCTCCACGAGGGCGGCGGCGCGCGCCCGGCGCAGCCCCTGACCGGCGTGCGGTTGCTCGTCCTGCGCGCCGATCCCGTTGGGGTAGGCCGTGCGGGAGCTCAACCCGTAGCGCGAGGCGTGGCGGACCGTGTCGTGATTGGAGAGCACCCACGTGGACGGCGCGCCCACGGCCGCATTGGCGCGCAGGGAGATCTCGATGGTGTCCCGCATGCGGTCGCGATGCCACCCGGCCACCAGGAAGTCGAAGTTGAAGGCCTGCTGCGCCTCGTCCGGGCGCACATAGCGAGCCAGGCGCTCGGCGGGACCCACCCATGCCTCCACCACGAGCATGCGATCACCGGGGTACTCCTGAAGCACCGTGTGCCAGTCCCGGTAGATCTCGTGCACCCCGTCCTGGTCGAAGTAGGGGCCGGTGTCCATGGTCTTGCTGGGGCCGTCGGGCTCGTCCTGGGCGCCCTGGGCATCCGTGCCCTCGACCATGTGGACCTGCTCGTCCCAGTCCGGCAGGCCCGGGGCCTTGATCATGCCGTGGGCCACGTCCACCCGGAAACCGTCCGCCCCGCGGTCCAGCCAGAACCGCAGGATCGCCCGGAACTCCTCCCACACCTCCGGGTTCTCCCAGTTGAGGTCTGGTTGGGAAGAATCGAACAGGTGCAGATACCACTGCCCGTCCGGCACCCGGGTCCACGCCCGGCCCCCGAACAAGGACTTCCAATTGTTGGGCGGCTCCTCGCCGTTCTCGCCCCTGCCCTCGCGGAACATGTAGCGGTCCCGCTCCGGGGAGCCCGGCTCGGAGGTCAGGGCGGCCCGGAACCACTCGTGGTCCTCGGACGTGTGATTGGGTACCAGGTCCACGATGATCTTCAGGCCCAACCGGTGCGCTTCCTCCCGCATCCGGTCGAAGTCCTCGAGCGAACCGAAGCGCGGATCCACGGTGCGGTAGTCCGCGACGTCGTACCCGGCGTCGTGCTGCGGGGAGAGGTAGAACGGGGAGAGCCACACCGCGTCCACGCCCAGGTGCTTGAGGTATGGCAGCTTCTGGGTGACCCCGCCCAGGTCCCCCATGCCGTCCCCGTTGGAGTCCTTGAAGGAGCGGGGATACACCTGGTAGATGACGGCGTCGCGCCACCATTCGGTGCCGGTCGCGGTACGGGCACTGGTGTCGCTGGCGCTGGCAGTGGAGACCGAGGCGGTCTGGTCGGACCGGGCGGAGGGAGCCGTGGCGCGGTGGTCGGAGTGCGTTGAGGGGTCGGAAGTCACGGGATCCAGGCTACCCATCTCCCACGGGGGCCTCGTAGCCACCGCGCCCCCCATCGCCGAACGTCCCCCCGCTTTTACTCAACTGAAGCAGCTCAGCGCCCGAAAATCTGCTTTAGCTGAGTAAAAGCGCAGGGATGGGTTGGCGCGGATGCGTCGGACGACGGCCCGCCGCCCCTCCCCGCCTCAGTTCGCCTGCTGCAAGTGGGCCAACGGGGCCCAGCGCATGAAGATCCGGCGCAGCGCCGCGGTGGCCGCCGCCAGATCCCCTTCGCGCAGCAGTTCCACGGCGTCCGCCATGTCCCGGGGGCTCTCGTCCGGCTGGAGCCGATCCGCGATGGACCCGTAGTCCAGGCTCACCACGGAGGCAGCGCTGAACGCGCCCAGCCACCGCCCCAGGCGGGTGAGGTCCTGCGCGAACGCCGCAGCCTGGCGCGCCTCGTCCGGGAGGTCGTGCTCGTCAGCGCCCCCCGAGGCTTGCTGAGCGGCGTCCTCCACGGTCTGGGCGGCCTGGATCACCCGGCGCGCGGCGGTGTCCGCGGGGGCGATGAGTCGGTGCACCTCGTGCCCGGAGTGGTAGGAGGTCACGTGGTCCTCTGGGGCGAAGGCCGCGAACCACACGAGCGGGACCACGTACGCGGACTCACGGGTGTACACGGGGTCGAACGTCTCGCGGGACGTGGCCTTCGCAGCGTCGCTGACCTGCTTCTCCGGAACGAGTAGCGGCAGCAACTGGGCGCTGTCGTCGTTCTCCGCGGCCGTGAACAGGCGAAGGGATCGACGCAGCCGTTGCGTGGGGTGGAAGACCGGGAAGTCGCCGGTGGGTCCGGGCAGGCGTCGCGAACCGGCGGGTGCGGTGGAGAACGGCATGGTCCACAGCGGCTCGCGGGCGGGCGGGAGCAACGGCTGGGAGGTGTCGGACAGTCGGGCCAGTTGCTCCGAAAGTTCGTGCACGCCCGCGGTAAAGGGGTCCAGGGCGCGGGGGATGCCGGGTGCGTAGGCGGCGTCGAGATCCTGCTGGGGCACGTAGATCCGCAGCGCGAAGCGCATGGGCGGGCCCGTGATGCTGCGGTAGGCGCTGCCCACGTTGATCAGGGGCATGGCTCAGTCGATCTCGATGACGACCGGGGCGTGGTCGGACGCGCCCTTGCCCTTGCGCTCCTCGCGATCGATCCACGCGTCCTGCACACGGGCCGCGAGCGCGGGGGAGCACAGCTGGAAGTCGATGCGCATGCCTTCCTTCTTGGGGAAGCGCAGCTGCGTGTAGTCCCAGTACGTGTACACGCCCGGCCCGGGGTGGCGCTCGCGGACCACGTCCTGAAACCCGGCGTCCTCGATGAACGCGTTGAAGGCCGCGCGCTCGGGTTCGCTCACATGGGTGTACCCGCCGTCGCGGAAGAGCTGGATGTCCCACACGTCCTCGTCACGCGGGGCCACGTTCCAGTCACCCACAAGTGCGATCTGGGCCTGCGGGTCCTCCTGCAGCCACTGTTCGGCGTGGCCCTCCAGGACGCGCAGCCACTCGAGCTTGTACGGCATGTGGGGGTCCTCCAGGCCGCGACCGTTGGGCACGTAGAGGGACCAGATCCGCACGCCGTCGCACGTGGCGGCGATCGCGCGCGCCTCCTGGGCGGGTTCCTGGCCGGGTTTGCCGAACGTGGGCTGACCGGGGAACGTGCGCTCCACGTCCTTGAGCCCCACGCGGGACGCGATGGCGACGCCGTTCCACTGATTCACGCCGAAATGCGCCACTTCGTAGCCCGCGAACTCGAACAGCTCCCATGGGAAGTTCTCGTCCTTGGCCTTGGTCTCCTGGATGGCCAGGACATCCACGTCCGAGCGGTCGAGCCACGCCTCGATGCGGTCGGCGCGGGCGCGGATGGAGTTCACGTTCCACGTGGCGATTCTCATGGGGTCCACCGTAGCGAGCCGCGGCCCACGCTGGGAAACCGCGGGCGGACGACGGACCGGGTTCTCGTACGTGAGACCGAGCGGATCGGTTCCGAAGGCGTTGTCGCAGGCCTGCGGGGCAGCGGACTCCACGGCTTCGCCGGCCTGGTCCTGCGCTTCGTTCGCGTCCTGGCTGGCCTCGCTCGCGGTGACGTCCGGGGCCACGGATGCGGCGGCGCCCGGGTTCTGTGTGGCGGCGTCGCCCACGAGGTCGTCCTTCCACGAGGGCTTATGGGACGGGGTGGATTACCATTCGGCGGATTCCCGCCGCGTAACACCTCAGTGCCCCTGGTCGCGGGACGGGCGGTGTGAATTCCCAGGGCCGGTCCGGTCATGATCCGGGACGCGCCATGTGACGCCGCAGTAGTGTGAGGTCATGGACGCAAGGCGGGCGCTAGCCGAGATCAGAGAACGCCGTATCCTCCTGAAAGCGGCCGGTGCGGGTGCTGGTGCCCTGCTGGGGGCGCAGGCCGTGGTGATCGCCTCGCTCGCCGGGCTCGACTGGTGGAAGCATCACGGGCGTCAGCAGCGTGACGCCCCGCACCCCGGGACGTTCAACGCGCACGTGCAGGACTCGGACATCACCATCTACACGTCGGGTGAGTCGGTGTACGAGGACATGCTCGATGCCATCGACAACGCCCAGCACTCCATCCACATGGAGACGTTCATCTGGAAGAACGACGAGACGGGTCAGCGCTTCCTGGACGCGTTCAACCGGGCCGCGGATCGGGGCGTGGAGGTGTTCATCATCTACGACGGGTTCGCGAACCTCGTGATCCCGTCCTCCTTCTACGACTTCTCGGACCGGGTCCACGTGTACCGGATGCCGGTGGTGCGCCGCCCGTTCTGGAAGGGGCCCCTGCGGTTCTCGGGCTTCAACCATTCCAAGATCCTGGTGGTGGACGACAACATCGGTTTCGTGGGGGGCTACAACTTCGGTTCTCTCTATTCCCGGCAGTGGCGGGACACGCATATCCGAGAGATCGGGCCTGCGGTATGGGGGTTACGCAGCTCCATCGCGAGCGTGTGGAACGAGGACCGGGACCCGGAACACGCCATCGACTGGGTGGCGCCCAAGAATTGGGACCCGGAGGTGCGGGTCTCCGCGAACCTGCCCATCCAGCTCGTGTACCCCATCCGCGAGATGTACATGAACGCGATCAACAGGGCGCAGCACCACATCTGGGTGAACACGCCCTACTTCATCCCCGACCAGCAGATCCTGGACTGCCTCCTGGACGCGGCAGCTCGCGGGGTGGATGTGCGGATCATGGTCCCCAAGGACTCCAACCACATCCTGGCGGACTGGGTGTCCCGCGGGTTCTACGGCCAGTTGTTGGAGGGTGGGGTCACCATCTTGCTGTACGCCGCCTGCATGATCCACGCCAAGACCGCCACGGTCGACGGCGAGTGGTCCACCGTGGGCACCGCCAACATCGACCGGCTCTCCCTCTCGTTCAACTACGAGACCAACGTGGAGATCGTGGACCCGGATTTCGCGGCCGAGATGGAGAAGGTCTTCCTCGCCGACTACGAGCACTGTGAGGAGCTGTCCTCGCCCCAATGGCGCGATCGCCACCCCATGGCCCGGGTCGCCGAGACGATCCTGGTACCGCTGCGCCCGTTCCTCTGACCGGACCCTCCCGATCGGCGACGACGCCGCTGACGCCACCGACGATGCCGCCCCGCCCACCGTGCGGGGCGGCGTCGTCGTCCTGTGGCGGGGTTGCGCAGCGGGGCCTCAACCCCGCGTGAGGTGACCCCTCAGCGTGGTGGCGGTGTACGCGGTGCGGAACAGGCCGCGGCGCTGGAGTTCGGGGACCACGAGGTCCACGAAGTCGTCCAGGGAGTCCGGCTGGACGGGCGGCATGAGGTTGAAGCCGTCCGCGCCACCGTTGTCGAACCATTCCTGCATTCGATCCGCGATGGACTCCGGGGTGCCCACCATCGTGCAGTGGCCCCCGCCGGCGGCGAGGCGGCCGAGCAACTGGCGGACCGTGGGGCGCTCGGCCTCGATGATCCGCAGGATGGTGCCGTAGCGGCCCTGCGGACCGGTGAACTCCTCCAGGGGCGGCAGCGTGGGCACGGGCGCATCTAGGTCCCACTGCGCGCAGTCCTGCTCCACGAACGTGGAGAGCTGTGCGAGTGACTGCTCCACAGGGAGCAAACGGTCCACGCGGGCCTGCTTCTCGAGGGCCTCTTCGTGCGTGCGGCCCACGTACGTGACCAGACCGGGCATCACGATCACGGAACCGGGATCACGCCCGGCCCGGGCCACTTCGGCCTTCACCGCCGCGTAGTACTCCTGCGCGGCGGGCAGATCGTAGGCCACGGCGTAGATCCCCTCTGCAAAGTCGGCCGCGAGTGCCTTGCCGGGCCCGGAGGCACCCGCTTGGAAGAGGACCGGTTCCCCCTGGGGGGAGGGCGGAACCGTGAGGGGTCCATCCACCAGGAAGTGGCGGCCCTCGTGGTGCAGGCGGTGCAGCTTGGAGGGCTCAGCCCACCGGCCCTCCGGGTCTGCGGTGACGGCGTCCTCGTCCCAGCTGGCCCACAGGGCGCGGGCCACCTCCACGAACTCGCGGGCGCGCTCGTAGCGCTCATCCTTGGTCGGCATGGCCCGGTAGCCGTGGTTGCGGGCCTCGGAGTCCCACATGGAGGTCACCACGTTCCACCCCGCTCGCCCGCCCGAGATGTGGTCCAAGGACGCGAGCATCCTGGCCGCGTGGAACGGGGTGAAGAACGTGGTGGACACCGTGCACACCAGGCCGACGCGCTCGGTGGCCCGCGCCATCGCGGACAGCGCTGTCAGGGGTTCCAGGCTCCAGCGGGGCCCGCCGGAGACGTCACCCACGCTGTGCCCGTCCGCGAAGAACACGGCGTCGAACAGGCCGCGCTCGGCGGTCTGCGCGAGCTCCTCGTAGTAGGTGATGTCCGTGAGGCGGTGCACCGGGGAGCCCGGCGCGCGCCACGCGGCCTGGTGGTGGCCGGCCCCGTAGAGGAAGGCGTTGAGGTGCAGCGTCCGGGCGGGTGTCCCGGGCGGCTGGTTCACTTGGGTGGGACGGGTGGACGCCGCAGGGGCGGCGGACGGGGTCCGCGCGGTGTCGTGCGGGGCGGCCATGTCAGTCCATCACCAGTCCACCGTCGACCACGAGGTTCTGCCCGGTGACGCCGCGGGACCAGTCGGAGGCGAAGAAGAGGGCGGTGTCCGCGAACTCCTCCGGGCTGGTGACCCGACCCAAGGGCGTACCGGCGGCAATGGCGTCGAAGACTTCGGCCGGGGTAGCGGCACTCGCGTCCGTGGTGCGTAGCAGGCCACCGGAGATCATGTTCACGGTGATGCCCAGGGCCCCCAGGTCCTTGGCCGCCGTGCGGGTGAGGGAGAGAAGGGCGGCCTTGGCTGCGGTGTAGTCGTGGTAGGGGACCACGGGGTTCTGGAAGAGATTGGTGCCGATGTTGATGATGCGCCCGTGTCCGGACCGGCGCATCCCCGGGACGACCGCCTGGATCACGTTGAGTCCGCCCACGACCGCGCCGGTGAACTGCTGGGAAAGATCCTCGGCGGCGAGGTTTTCGAGCGAGGGGCGGGCGTCCCCGTTGAAGCTGAAGTCCACCAGCGCGTTGTTCACGGCCACCGTGATGGGCGCACCGAAATGGTCCTGGGCGAGTGCCACCATCTGCTGCACCTGCCCGGCATCGGTCACGTCCGCCCGAACGGCAATGACCTTGTCCTCACCGAGTTCGCGCACCAGTGAGCGGGCGCGGTCCTCGCTCGTGTGGTAGTTCACGACCACCCGGGCGCCTTCGCGGGCGAAGGCTCGGCTGAGGTGTTCACCCAGACCCCGGGCTCCCCCGGTGATCAGGACGATGGTGGTGTCGATCCGCATGCTCACTCCTGTGGCTCACGGCGAAGAACGCGGTGCGCCACCCGTGCGGTGCCACCGTGACATCCCTTCGCCAGTACTAACTGGACAGGTTCGACGGGTGTCATCTCAGCCATTGCATCCAGGGCTCCCCGGCCCGGTGGGTCGTGGGAACGTGCAGCGGCACCCCGTGTCACTGGGCCCAGTCTAAGCACAGGGGGGCCGGACCGGGGTCGCGCACGGCGCAGGCCGTCGGAGGGCATGGCCAATGCGGTTGTCCAGCGCAGTCAGGCCAGGGTCGTCCCCTTGGACATCGCGCGGACGGGGAGGATCAGCCCTCCCGCCACCACTCGTCCGCCGGGGTCACCGGGACCGTGCGCTTGTGGCGGGTGCGCAGGAACGTGCTTTCGATCTTGCGGGCCACCTCCTCGGGGACGTCCTTGCCCTCGAGGAAGTCGTCGATGTCGTCGTAGCGCAGGCCCAGCTCGTCCTCGTCCGTGCGCCCGGGGTTCTCGTCCAGGAGGTCCGCGGTGGGGACCTTGCCCACGAGTTGCTCGGAGGCCCCCAGGTACGCGAGCACCTGGCGGTTCTGCCGTTTGTTCAGCCCGCCCAGGGGCAGGACGTCCGCGCCGCCGTCGCCGAACTTGGTGAAGAACCCGGTGACCGATTCCGCCGCGTGATCCGTGCCGATCACCAGCAGGTTGTGGTCCCCGCCCACCGCGTACTGCGCCGTCATACGCACGCGGGCCTTGGTGTTACCGCGGGTGAAATCGGTGAGCTGCTCACCGGTCGCGGCACCGTAGGCGGACTCGAAACCGCGGACGGCCGGCGCGACGTCGTACGTGATGACCCGGTCCGGCTGAATGAATTCGAGCGCCGCCTGGGCGTCGGCCTCGTCGTGCTGGATCCCGTGAGGCAGCCGCATGGCCACGAACTCCGCCTCGATCTCGTCCTCGCGCAGTTTCTCGACCGCGAGCTGAGCCAGGCGCCCGGCCAAGGTGGAGTCCAAGCCGCCGCTGATCCCCAGGACGAATCCCGCGGTGTGCGTGGCCTTGAGGTAGTCGCTCAGGAAGTCGACGCGGCGTTGGGCCTCCCGCTCCGGATCGATCTGCGGAGAGACGCCGAGCTCGGCAACGATCTGTGCTTGCAATTCACGCATGCGTCCATGCTAGTGGCCGGTTCCCGCGGGGACAGGGGCCTACCGCCAGCCCGTCCCGTGGCCCGGAGGACGGAGGCCGGCGCTGGGCCCCGGTGCTGGACCCCCACGCTCGGACACGCCCCCGAGGGACCTATGAGATGCTGATCACATGAACGAGAACTCCTACGAGACCATTGAAGTCCGCCGCGAGGGACGCGTGGGTGTCATCACCCTGAACCGTCCCAAGGCACTGAACGCGCTGAACGAACAGACCATGCGGGACGTGGTGGCCGCCGCGACCGAGCTGGACCGTGACTCGGGGATCGGCGCGCTGATCCTCGCAGGTTCGGAGAAGGCCTTCGCGGCCGGTGCTGACATCAAGGAGATGTCCGGCAAGTCCGCGTCCGATATGTACCACGAGGACTTCTTCGCGGGGTGGGACGCTTTCGCCCGGCTGCGCACCCCCAAGATCGCCGCGGTGGCCGGTTACGCGCTCGGCGGTGGGTGCGAGCTCGCGATGATGTGCGATCTGATCCTCGCCGCGGACACTGCAGTGTTCGGTCAGCCCGAGATCGCCCTGGGTGTGATCCCCGGGATGGGCGGCACCCAGCGCCTCACCCGCGCCGTGGGCAAGGCCAAGGCCATGGACATGATCCTCACCGGACGGCAGATGCGCGCCGAGGAAGCCGAGCGTTCCGGTTTGGTCTCCCGCGTGGTCGCAGCGGACGAGCTCATGGACACCGCCCTGGAGGTCGCCGGAAAGATCGCGGAGATGTCCAAGCCTGCGGCCCAGCACGCGGTCGAGACCGTCAATGCCGCGTACGAGTCCGGGTTGTGGGCCGGCGTCCAGCACGAGCGGCGGGTCTTCCACGGGCTGTTCTCCACCGCGGACCAGAAAGAGGGCATGTCCGCGTTCGCGGAGAAGCGTAAGGCGCGGTTCTCCCACGAATGAGCCCTGTAGGGGACGACGACGCCGCGCGGCCCGGTCCGCGCGGCGTCGTCGCGTGTCAGGTCAACACCACGCAAGTGCGGTTCAAACAGGGCCGTGGTTCCGCAGATGCGGATAAACTGCTCCCATGACCCACCTCCGTATCTCCCAGGCCGCGACCTTCGTGGGCGTCAGCGACGACACCGTCCGGCGGTGGATCGAGCAGGGCACGCTCACCGGGCACAAGGATTCCGCGGGGTACGCCGTGGTGGACGGCGCCGAACTCGCGGCATACGCGCGCGACAACGCCGTGAGCCCTCAGGATCCCGCCGGGGTGAACAGTTCGGCGCGCAACCGCCTCGTGGGACTCGTGACCGCCGTGACCTCCGATCCCGTGATGTCCCAGGTGGAGCTGCAGTGCGGCCCGCACCGGATCGTCTCGCTCATGAGCTCGGAAGCGGTGCGTGACCTGGGGCTGGAACCGGGGTCCGTGGCCACGGCCGTGGTGAA
>NZ_DDIY01000001.1:184960-192534 GCF_002338785.1 Kocuria sp. UBA1838
ACGCGGCGTCGTCGTCCGATCAGGAGACGACCCTGCGGGTGTCCGCGGCGGCCTCGCTGACCCATTCCTTCGACGAGCTCGCGCGCACGTTCGAGGCGGCGCACCCGGGGGTGAAGGTCAGCATGAACTACGGAGGCTCGTCCGGGCTCGTGCAACAGCTGACCCAGGGCGCCCCCGCGGACGTCTTCGCCTCCGCTGACCAGAAGAACATGAAGAAGCTCACGGACGCGGGCCTGGCCGCGGGGGAGCCGAGCGTGTTCGCGACCAATGTGCTCACCCTCGCGGTACCCAAGGACAACCCCGCGGACATCACCTCCTTCCGGGACGTGGTGGACCGGGACGTCAAGCTGGTCACGTGCGCCCCGGAGGGACCGTGCGGTGCGGCCACGCAGGAGATCGAGAAGGCCAACGGTGTCGCGCTCCACCCCGTGAGCCAGGAGAACGCGGTCACGGACGTGCTCGGCAAGGTGACCTCCGGGCAGGCGGACGCGGGGATCGTGTACGTCACGGATGCCAAGTCCGCGCAGGACAGGGTCACGACCGTCGAGATCCCGCGCACGGATCAGGCGGTCAACAACTACCCCGTGGTCGCCCTCAAGGATTCCGCGGAGTCGGAGCTCGCCCGGCAGTTCGTGGACCTCGTCCAGGGTGACGAGGGCCGGAAGGTCCTGGAGGACGCGGGCTTCGGCGCACCGTGACGCGCGGGTTCGTCACGACCCCCCGGTGGGTCCTGGTCCCGGCGGTGGCGGGGGCGTTGGTCATCCTGTTGCCCTTGCTCGGCATGGTGCTGCGCATCGATTGGGCGCACCTGGGGGAGTTGCTCACGAGCGAGTCCTCGCTCGCCGCGCTGTGGTTGAGCCTTCGCACCGCGGTCGCGTCCACGGCGCTGTGCCTGGTGCTGGGGTGCCCGCTCGCCCTGGTCCTGGCCCGTTCCACCGTGCGCGGCCTCACGCTCCTGCGCTCGCTGGTGCTGCTGCCGCTCGTGCTGCCACCCGTGGTGGGCGGTATCGCGCTGCTGTACACCTTTGGACGCATGGGTTTCCTGGGCGGCCCCCTGTCCTCGGCGGGCGTGGACATCGCGTTCACCACCGCGGCCGTCGTGCTCGCCCAGACGTTCGTGGCCCTGCCGTTCCTGGTGGTCTCCCTGGAGGGCACGCTGCGCACCGCGGGCGTTCGCTACGAACGGGTCGCGGCGGGCCTTGGTGCATCCCCCACGCGCACCCTGTTCCGGGTCACGCTGCCCCTGGTGCTGCCCGCGGTGCTCTCCGGGACCGCGCTGTCCTTCGCGCGCTGCCTCGGCGAGTTCGGCGCCACCCTCACGTTCGCGGGCAGCCTGCAGGGCGTGACCCGCACGCTCCCGCTCGAGATCTACCTGCAGCGCGAGACCGATCCCGACGCCGCCGTGGCCCTCTCCCTGCTGCTCGTGCTCGTTGCTCTGCTCGTCGTGGGGGTCAGTGCTCCCTCCCGACGACGCCGCGGCGCCGGCTTTCGCGCCAACCTCACCCGGTGGTTCGCGCCGGGTCCGCAGTGGGGTCCCCATCCGGAGGGATCACAGCCCCGCTCCGGCGGCTCGACGCAGTCCTCGAAGGACAGCCGCACTGCCCATGCGGTCGGTGACCGACCCGCGGCCGGGTCTGGGACGGCGGACGCCGGGGCCGGGCGGAATGGCGCCGTGGTCAGGACCGCAGCCGCATCCGCGGTTGCACCCGGGGGCGCGTCGGGCCTAGGGGTGAGCACGCCCCGCGTAGCGGGGGAGGCGCCCGGACTGATGGTCCGTGTTGAACACGACCGCCGCCGTGTGGCCGCCGATTTCACAGTGGGGCCGGGAACCACCGCGGCCCTGATCGGGCCCAATGGCGCGGGGAAGTCCACCGTGTTCGACGTGATCGCGGGCCTGCTGGCCCCCGACCACGGTGAGATCCGGGTGGGGGACGAATCCGTGCTGCGCGCCGGTGGGACGGCCCAGGACATGTGGGTCCCGACGCATCGCAGGGGTGTGGCCCTGATGGCCCAGGAACCGTTGCTGTTCCCCCATCTCAACGTGCTCGACAACGTGGCCTTCGGCCCCCGGGCGAGTGGCGCGGGGAAGGCGATGGCGCGGCGTCGTGCCCTGGCGTGGCTGCGCGAGGTGGACGCGCGGGCGTTCGCCCAGCGCATGCCGGACGAGCTGTCCGGCGGGCAGGCCCAGCGCGTGGCGATCGCGCGGGTGCTGGCCGCAGAGCCGCGCGTGATCCTGCTGGACGAGCCCCTGAGCGCCCTGGACGTGACCGCGCGGCCTCGGATGAGGAAGGTGCTCCAGCGGGTGCTCGCCGGGCGCACCGCAATGATCGTGACGCACGACCCGCAGGACGTGGCCGAGCTCGCGGACCATGTGGTGCGGCTGGAGCGGGCCGGCAACCGGGATCCGGCACCGCGCACGACCGCCGACTGAGCGCGGCGCGCCTACTTCACCTCGCGCGTGAGCACACGCCAGATCCCGATCACCAACGGGACGGACAGCAGGGCGAGACCGAACGCCACGCCCTGGAGCACGGCGATCAGCTGGGTGAGCCACCCGCCCGCGAGCTGTCCCCAGTCCGGATCGGGATTCAGGGACTGGCCGGTCAGCGCGGCGAGGATCAGGAAGGCCACGAGGGCCATGACCCAGGCGAGAGCCACCGCGATGGTGCCCAGCGCCGCAGCCGAGAGCATTTTGACGAGGACCACGCGCAGCCTGCGGGGTTCCTGCGTGAAGGGGATGAGCGCGGTGCGCTGGCTCCACTCATTGCATGCCGTGATGATCCCGAGCACGGGCAGCAGCAGACCCTGGGGGGGTCGTGGTCACGGCCAGGGCCGCCGACAAGGGTGCGCCGTCGTTGCGTGCGACCCACATGAACAAGCCCAGGGCCAGAGCGGTCAGCATGCCGATGGCGATCAGCAGACCGCGCCCGGCGCGGGTGCCCCCCGCTTGCGCAGCTCGACGCGCGGCAGGGTCAGGGGCACACGGCGTCGAGCTCCAGCATCTCGTCCACCCGTGCCCTGCCCGCATCCGTGATGGTGGCGGAGAGCTGCAGCACCTCGCGGCCGGTGCGTCCGGGGTGCTGCGCAGCGGCGTCGAGCATCACGCCCACGTGTCGGCTGGGGTTCGGCAGCTCCGCGTAGCGGCGGCCCAGCACGAGCGCCTCACACGAGCTCGCCGGCGTGAGACCGGTGAGCATCCGCAGCCACCGAGGCAGGCGTGGTTTGTGGACATGTGCCTCCCACCTGTTCAGGTCGATGGTGACCCCTGGGCCCACCGAATCCTGCACCCTCCCTGCGAGTCGTTCGCCCTCACGGCGGCTGGCCTCCCGCTGCTCTGCCGTTGGCCAGCCCCTCTCGTGGTCGAAGTTCCGAGTCCAGACCAGGACGTCCCTGGTGAGTTTCAGCGGGAGGGGGAAGTCCTCCTGGTCCGGGAGACCGTTCTCTCCCCAGAACGGCCAGCTGAAGGTTTACTCGTTGAACATGCGAACGACGGGTGGTTCTGCCATGGCCGGTGCTCTCGGGTGGACGGACAGCGCGTGGTGGGGACATCTTGCCGGGCCACGGTGCACGGCAGCGCATGCCTCCCCGCAGAACCGCGCCAGCTCGGGCCGGTAGCATGAGGCGGGCCGGTGACCGTCCGGTGTCAACATCGAGAGAGGACAACCCATGGCTTTCGTCTGCAGCGCCACCTGGACTGCGAAGCCCGGAGAGGAGGACACCGTGCGTGACGCGCTCTCCCACCTCTCCCCGGCCGCTCGCCAGGAGCCCGGGAACCTCTACTACCAGGCGTACCAGAGCCCGGAGGAGCCTGCCGTGTTCCGCATCTTCGAGGTGTACACGGACGAGGATGCGTTCACGGCCCATGTGAGCTCCGAGCACTTCGACCAGTGGGGAACACGCCAGGCGATCCCCGCCCTGGCGGAGCGTGCGCACAAGACCTACGAGACGCTCGACTTCTGACCGCCACACGTGACCAACTACGAGGGGACAACGTCGCCGCGCCCGGATCCTGCCCCGGCTGAACGAGGGCCCGCGTGGGCCCTTGTCCTCAGCGAGGTCTTCCAGGCGCCGCTCGTGCTGGCCGCGCTGCTGGTGGTCCTGCCGTGGACCGTGCACAGGAGCCTCGGGGCACTGCTGTGGGGCGTGGTGGCGGCGCTGGCGGTCTGCGGGGTCTCACTCGCCACGGTCACGGTGCTGGCGCGCCGGGGTGTGCTCACCGACCACCACGTGAGCGTCAAGGAGCACCGCCGACCCGTGATGCTGGGGACCTTCGCGCTGGTGGCCGTGTTCCTGGCGGTCAACCTCGCGTTCCACGGACCCGTGGAGATCACCGGACTGCTCATGGCCACGCTCGCGGCGAGCGCGGTGGTCGCGCTCGTGAGCCCGTTCTGGAAGATCTCCGTGCACGGGATGATGATGGGCGGCACTGCGGTGATCCTGCCCGTCGCGGTGGGGCCGTGGGGCCTGCTGTTCCTGCCCGTCGCGGTGGCGGTGTGCGTGAGCCGCCGCGTCCTGCGCGCCCATACGTGGGCACAGTTGTATGCGGGCTTCGGTTTCGGAATCGTCGTCCTGGGCGGGATCTACGCACTGATCGCCGGTTGACGACGACGCCGCGCGGCCCGGTGCCGTCGCCGCGCCAGGGGTCATCGTGCCGTCGGCCCATGTACGGGCGGCCGCGGCGTCGACCGCTATGCGGGCGACTCGAGTATCTGGTTTGTTGCCCGGACGAACTGGCCCTGACCCGCTGGCTCAGACCAGCGCGGTGAGCAGCGCTGCGGCCACCAACCCGCCGATCACGACCCATCCGGTGACCAGCAGCGTCTGTTTGGTCCCGAAATGCCGGGCGACCATGATGATCGAGGGGATGCTCAGGGCCGGCAGGGTGATGAGCAGGACCCCGGCCACCCCGTAGCTTGCGCCCGCCGCGGTGAGCCCCATGATCACCGGGATCTCGCCGCCGGTGGGGATCACCAGGGCCGCCCCGATCAGGCCCACGATGAGCAGCGAGAAGAGCCCGGCGTGGTCCGCGAGACCCGTGAAGTCCGAGAGCCATCCGGCGAACAACCCCACCAGCAGCACCAGGATCACGTACTCCGGGACGATCACCACCAGGTACCGGCCCAGTGCTCGCCCGAAGCGGGAGAGCATCTCGCCCCACGTCCGCGGGTCGGCGGGGAGGGCATCGGGGGTCTGCACCGTGACGGTCGAGAACGTGCGGCTCACGAGCACTGCGGCGATCAACACCACCAGGATGCCCACGGCCACGCGCGTGGTCACGAAGGGCCAGGACATGGTCAGCGCCAGGAACACCAGCACGGCCGGGTTGAGCAAGGGGTTTGCGAGCCAGTACGCCATGGTGGCCCCCGCGGGCGCACCGCTGCGGCGCAGTCCGATGGCCACCGGCGCGGTGCAGCACGTGCACATCATGCTGGGCAGCGCCAGCAGCGCCCCGGAGATCCCCTGACCCCACGAGGTCTTGCGGCTGAGCACCCGCAGCAACCAGCGCCGGGGGACCAGGGATTCGAGGGCCGCGGCCACGAGCAGGGCAACGAGAGCGGCCTTCCATACGGCCTTCAGGTAGACCACGGTGAAGTCGATCGCACCCCGCAACGACGGCGCGGACCCCGGTTCACCCGCGGAGCCGAAGATCGCCGCCCCGTTCCACACCCCGGTTTCGGCGAGCGTCTGGGTCTTGGCCTCGTAGGGGAGCCACTTGGCCCACAACAGCCCGCCCACGAGGATCGCCAGGGTGATGCCCAGTCCCACCCACCCCAGGACGCGGGCGCGTGAGCGGTCGGTGGTCTCCACGGGAGTGACGGTGATGCTCACGGCGGGCCTTTCGCAGCAAGGAGGTTCCAGAGCGCCGTCATCCGGGAACGACGAGGCCCGGCAAGCTTACGTCCGCGCCGGAGCTTCGGAGCGCAGGCCCGGGAACGCGCGACCCCGACATCACGCCGTGACGTGGGAGTGACGCACTGGACCCCTCTGTTGCACCCGGCACAGCGTTTTGGAAGGCTGGCTGGTGGATCAACAGTCGTCACATCCAGGAGTTCCCGTGACCCGTGGTCAGGGAATCGTGCCCGCCGCACTGCCCGCCCACGTCGCGGACAACAACGCCTATTCCTGCGGTGTGCTGGACGAAGATACCCTGCACGTGTCCGGGATGGTGGCGTTCGCTGCGATGGGGCGGATCGCCACGTAAGGACGACGACGCCGCTGCGGCGCCATCCTGCCGCGCGGTCTGTCGGGTGCCGCGCGAGGTGAACTGCCCGGACCCCTACTTCCCGCGCAGCGAGGGGAAGTCAGAGTCCGAGAACTCGGTGTGCTCCCCGGTGGTCCCGCCCTCCGGGCCGCCCGGGTGCAGATGGGCTTCCCGGGTGCGCAGTTCCACCCGGCGGATCTTGCCGGAGATGGTCTTGGGCAGGTCGAAGAACTCGAGGCGCCGGATTCGCTTGTACGGCGCGAGGTTCACGCGGCAGTGATGCAGGATGCTCTCCGCGGTCTCGGCGGTGGGCTCGTGACCCGCGGCGAGCACCACGTACGCCTTGGGAACGGCCAGGCGGATGGGATCCGGCGAAGGCACCACTGCCACTTCCACGACCGCGGGGTGCTCGATCACCACGGATTCCAGCTCGAAGGGAGAGAGCCGGTAGTCGGAGGCTTTGAACACGTCGTCCGCGCGGCCCACGTAGGTGAAGACCCCGTTCTCGTCCCGCGAGACCACGTCCCCGGTGTGGTAGACGCCGCCCCGGAACGCCTCATCGGTCTTCGCGGCGTCTCCGTGGTAGCCGGGTGTCAGGCTCACGGGACGCGGGTCCAGACGCAAGCACAGTTCGCCCTCGGTCTCGCTCACCTCACCGGTCGTGGTGTCGATCAGCACGGTCTCGTACCCGGGTAGCGCACGGCCCATGGCCCCGGGTTTCACGGGCATCCCGGGGGTGTTGGCGATCTGCAGTGAGGACTCGGTCTGACCGTACCCGTCACGGATCTCGGTGCCCCACGCGGCCTTGACCCGCGCGATGATCTCCGGATTCAGTGGTTCACCCGCGGACACCGTCTTGCGCGGCGGGTTCTTCAGATGGGTCAGGTCCGACTGGATGAGCATGCGCCACACGGTGGGCGGTGCGCAGAAGGACGTCACGCCCTCGCGGTCCATCTGGTCCATGAGTGCCACGGCGTCGAAGCGCGAGTAGTTGTAGAGGAACACGGTGGCACCCGCGATGAACGGTGCGTAGAAGTTGGACCACGCGTGCTTGCCCCACCCCGGCGACGCCACGTTCAGGTGCACGTCCCCGGGTTCCAGCCCGATCCAGTACATCGTGGACAAATGCCCCACGGGGTACGTGACGTTGGTGTGCTCCACGAGTTTCGGCAGGGACGTGGTCCCGGAGGTGAAGTACAACAGCAGCGGGTCATCCGCGGGCGAGGGCTCGGTCACCTCGAACTCCTCGGGACCCGCGAAGGAGTCCCGGTAGTCGATCACGGGGTGCTCCCCGATCTTCCGCGGGCTCGGTTCTTCACCCTCGCCCGACGACGCCGCAGTCCCGGCTTCCGGCGCTCCCGCAGCGTCGTCG
>NZ_DDIY01000003.1:0-8042 GCF_002338785.1 Kocuria sp. UBA1838
TCTTCAGGACGCTGATGTTCAGGGGACGCAGGAGTGGATCGAGTCGTTTGACGCGTTGATCCAGGCGCTGGGTACCTCGCGGGCGCAGTACGTGATGCGGGCGTTGTTGCAGCACGCGGGCACGCATTCGGTGGGTGTGCCGATGGTGACGACGTCGGATTATGTGAACACGATCCCGGTGGATCAAGAACCCGAGTTCCCCGGTGATGAGGAGATCGAACGCCGCTACCGTGCTTTCCTGCGTTGGAACGCGGCGGTGATGGTCCACCGCGCTCAACGCCCGGAAGTCTCCGTTGGCGGGCATATCTCCTCGTACGCGGGGGTGGCGACGTTGTATGAGGTGGGGTTGAACCACTTCTTCCGCGGACCTGACCATCCCGGGGGCGGGGATCAGGTGTTCTTCCAGGGTCATTCCTCCCCGGGTAACTACGCCCGCGCTTACCTCGAGGGCCGGCTCACGGAGGAGCAGTTGGATGGGTTCCGGCAGGAGAAGACCCACGCTCCCAACGGGTTGCCCTCGTACCCGCATCCGCGGTGTTTACCGGATTTCTGGCAGTTCCCCACCGTGTCGATGGGGATCGGGCCGATGAACGCGATCTACCAGGCCCAGTTCAACCGGTACCTGCATAACCGCGGTATCAAGGACACCTCCGACCAGCACGTGTGGGCGTTTTTGGGCGACGGGGAGATGGATGAACCCGAATCCCGTGGTGTGCTGCAGTTAGCGGCGAATGAGAAGTTGGACAACCTCACCTTCGTGATCAACTGCAACCTGCAACGCTTGGATGGTCCGGTACGCGGGAACGGGAAGATCATCCAGGAGCTGGAAGCGTTCTTCCGCGGTGCGGGGTGGAATGTGATCAAGGTCGTGTGGGGCCGGGAATGGGACGCCTTACTGGAGGCGGATCACACCGGGGAGTTGGTGCGGATCATGAACGAGACCCTGGACGGGGACTACCAGACCTTCAAAGCCGAATCCGGTGGGTTCGTCCGTGACCACTTCTTCGCCCGTTCCGCAGCCACCAAAGAGCTGGTGGCCGATTACACGGATGAGCAGATCTGGAACCTCAAGCGCGGCGCCCATGACTACCGCAAGGTGTACGCGGCGTACAAGGCGGCGGTGGAACACACCGGCCAGCCCACGGTGATCCTGGCCCAAGGCGTCAAGGGCTACGGGTTGGGTCCGCACTTCGAGGCCCGTAACGCCACCCACCAGATGAAAAAACTCACCCTCGAAGACCTCAAGGCCTTCCGGGATCATTTACGGATCCCGATCAGTGATGAGCAACTGGACTCGGATCTCTACAACGCCCCCTACTACCACCCCGGACCCGACTCCCCCGAAATCAAGTATTTGTTGGAGCGCCGTCAGGAGTTGGGTGGGTTCCTCCCGGATCGCCCCCACACCCAGCAGGCGATCACCTTGCCCTCGGACAAAGCCTTCGCGTCGGGGAAGAAGGGTTCGGGCAAACAACTGGCGGCCACGACCATGGCGTTCGTGCGGATCCTCAAAGACCTGATGCGGGAGAAGGACTTCGGGCACCGCATCGTACCCATCGTCCCGGACGAGGCCAGGACGTTTGGGATGGACTCCTTCTTCCCGACCGCGAAGATCTATAACCCCAACGGGCAGAACTACCTCTCCGTGGACCGCGAACTGATGCTCGCGTACAAGGAATCCGCCCAGGGTGTGATCCTGCACCCGGGGATCAACGAGGCCGGGGCTACCGCTGCGTTCACCGCCGCGGGCACCTCCTACGCCACCCACGGTGAAACCATGATCCCGGTGTACATCTTCTACTCCATGTTCGGGTTCCAACGCACCGGGGATGAGTTCTGGGCAGCAGCCGATCAGATGGCCCGCGGGTTCGTGATCGGCGCCACCGCCGGGCGTACCACACTCACCGGTGAGGGCCTGCAACACGCTGACGGGCACTCCCCGATCCTGGCTTCGACCAACCCCGCGGTGATCCACTACGACCCCGCCTACGGGTACGAGATCGCCCACATCGTCAAACGCGGGATCGAACACATGTACGGGCAAGCGGATGAGGATCACAACGTGATGTACTACCTCACCGTCTACAACGAACCCATCCACCAACCCGCCGAACCCGAAGACGTCGATGTGGACGGGATCCTCAACGGCATCTACCTGCTCAAACCCGCCACCAACGAAGGCCCGCGCGCCCAGTTGCTGGCCTCCGGGGTCGGGGTGCCCTGGGCGTTGGAAGCCCAACGGATCCTCGCCGAGGAATGGTCGGTCTCCGCCGACGTGTGGTCGGTGACCTCGTGGACGAACCTACGCCGGGATGCTCACGCCGCCGAACATGAGGCGTTCCTCAACCCCGGTGAAGGAACACGCACCCCCTACATCACCCAAGCACTAGCAGGGGCGACGGGACCGGTGATCGCCACCAGTGATTACACCTCGCAGTTGCCGGACTCGGTGCGTCAGTACGTACCCAACGACTGGGCCTCGTTGGGCGCTGACGGATTCGGGTTCGCTGACACCCGCGCCGGAGCACGCCGGTACTTCACCATCGATGCGCACTCAATGGTCGTACGCACCCTGGAAATGCTGGCCAAACGCGGAGAGATCGACTGGTCCGCCCCCGCAGAAGCCATCACCCGCTACGACCTCACCAACCCCGCCGCCGGCACCAGCGGTAACACCGGAGGCGACGCCTAACCCACCAACCCACCACCACGACGCCCCCACACCGCGCGGCACAGTGACGTACCGCCGCGCGTTCACCGTGCCCGGGCCGTGATGGGCCGGCGAGAAGCACCCCGTATGACTGCCCGATGAGTCGATTGGTTCGACGACGCAGCCCGCAGGCTAGGGCCCCGCCCGCGTCGCACCGTGATGCGCACCCGAATTTCATCTGCGGATCGTGAATTGGAAATTTACGGTTTGACTAGTGGCGACGTCCGGCATCCAGGCTGTGGTGCGCATCAGCACACTTCCGGGGGCCTGCACATCGTGGAAACTCAATCGCCGAAATCTGGTCGCGGGAACAGCAAGCCTGGGCGCGCTGGCGGCGGGCGGCCTCGTCACCTCCCCCGCCCACGCCCACCAGGGTGGGCGCCATGGTCGAGACCCCTCCGGACTGCCCACTGCACCGCGGACCCCCGCAGGCCGCCTGGCCCGTGACGAGAAGTACTGGCGCACCGTCGCACGGCATTTCCGCATGGACATGCCCGTCACCAACTTCGAGAACGGGTACTTCGGAGCGAACCCTCAGAACGTACGAGATGCCTATGCCCACGCCAACCGGACCATCCAGGAACAGAACTCTTGGTTCCTCCGCAACGCGTACGAGGAGCGCATCACAGATGTGCGGGCTCGACTGGCGGAAGCTGTCGGGTGCTCCGTGGAGGAGATCGCCATCACGCGCGGCGCTATGGAGGCGCTACAGGCCCTGATCGGTGGCTACAACAAGCTCAAGCCCGGTGACGCCGTGGCCTACGCCGATCTCGACTACGACTCCATGCAGTACGCCATGAAGTGGCTCAAGGACCGCCGCGGGGTGGACGTGATCGCCACCGCGATCCCGGAACCCGCGACGTACCAGAACGTGATCGATCATTACACCAAGCTGCTCCGGGACAATCCGCGGATCACATTGCTCCTGCTGACCCATATCTCCCACCGCACGGGCCTCAAGCTGCCAATCGCGGAGATCAGCCGGATGGCCGCGCAGCACGGGGTCGACACGATCGTGGATGCCGCGCACTCGTGGGGCCATGTGGATTTCAGCGTCAGGGATCTCGAGAGCCCCTTCGTGGGGTTCAATCTGCACAAGTGGATCGGCGCACCGCTGGGCTGCGGCTTTCTCTACATCAAGAAGGATCGCCTTCCCGATATCGATCGTCACTTTGCGGACGAGGACCACGACGCCGATGACGTGCGATCACGGATTCACACGGGAACCGCCAATTCGGCCAACTACCTGGCAGTCCCGGCGGCTCTGGACTTCCACCGAGCCGTGGGAGCCGCCAACAAGTTCGCGCGCCTGCAGTACCTGCGTGATCGCTGGGTGCACCAGGTCTTGGACGTGTCCAATCTGACCATCATGACTCCGGAGGATCGGCGCATGTACGGCGCACTGACGTCCTTCCGGATCGACGGGAACACGACCCGGGAACGCAGCGTGGCCATCACGGACTACCTCACCAAGGCGTGGAGGATATTCACGGTGCGTCGCGGCGGTGTGACGAACGGCGAGGTCATTCGTGTGACCCCCGCCCTGTACAACACACCGCAGGACAGCGACCGCTTGGCGCGGGCATTGAGGGCTGCCGCCAGGCGGTTCTGAAGCCCGTGGACCAAACGGTACCGGGACCGACGCGGCGTCGAGACTCGGACGAAGGCGTTCAGCCGGCCTGGGCCAGCTGTCCGCACAGCCGCTCGGCGGCCTCGCGCAACAGGGGCACGGCGCGGTCGCCGAAGTCCCAGTCCACGCGGGACGTGGGCCCGGACACCGAGATCGCAGTGGGTGTGGGTGCATCCGGCAGTGCCATGGCAAAGCAGCGCACGCCGATCTCCTGTTCCTCGTCGTCCACGGCGTAGCCGCGTTCTCGGATCTTTTCGAGATCGGCGAGAAGCTCGTCCACAGTCCCGAGGCTCTTCTCGGTGGGGGTAGGCATGCCCATGGACGCCACGATGGACACGACCTGCTGTTCGGGCAGGGTCGCCAGGATCGCCTTGCCCACACCGGTGTCGTGCACGTGGGCGCGCCGGCCCACCTCGGTGAACATGCGCATGGAGCGGGAGGACTGCGCCTGACCCACGTAGACCACCATGTGACCGTCCAGCACCGCCATGTTGGCAGACTCCCCCAGTTCGTTCACGAGCCCCTGCAGGACTGGTTGCGCGTAGGTGCCCAGTTGCAGGCCCGCCGCATAGCCGAGGCGGATCAGTCCGGGGCCCAGCGCGTAACTGCGGTTGGGCAGCTGACGCACGTAGCCCAGCGGGATCAGGGTGCGTAGCAACCGGTGGATGGTGGGCAGCGGAAGATCCGCCCGGGATGCGAGCTCGCTGAGGGAGGACTCCCCTCCGGACGCGGTGATGATGTTGAGCAGGTCGAAGACCCGCTCCACCGATTGCACGCCGCCCGCACTCTTGCCTTCGGCCATGGCCCTTCTCCCTCTGCTGCCGGAGCGATCACCGCCCCGCGTGGGGTCGCGTACGGTGACCGCAATGTGAAACACGTCTCACGAAGACCTTGTCATGCCTCGTACTCTACGCCTAGGATTCAATTAATGAAATTTATTTTCCACAATACGGATAGGTAGCGGGCCACCGCGGTTCCGCTCGACTCGGAAGGAAACCCGTCACATGGCGGCTCCCAACCCCGGCTACTCCATGGTCCTGCGCGTGGAAGCGCCCGCGACCTTCAACTCCACGAGCGAGATCACCACGGCGGCCGCCGCCGGTGCCCAGGTGACCGCACTGGACATCGTGGAGTCTTTCCCCAACAGCGTCGTCGTGGACATCCGCTGCAACTTGTACAACGCCGAGCACCGGGACGAGGTGCGCGACGCGCTCAACGCCCTGGACGGCGTCAAGGTCCACAAGATCTCCGACCGCACCTTCCTGATCCACCTGGGCGGCAAGATCGAGGTCACCCCGCGCGTGTCCCTGCGCAACCGTGACGACCTCTCCCGCGCCTACACACCGGGCGTGGCCCGCGTGTGCATACCCGTCCGAGAGAGCCCCAAAGACGCCCGGCGGCTGACCGTCAAGCGCAACACCGTGGCCGTGGTCACGGACGGCACCGCGGTACTGGGCCTCGGTGACATCGGACCAGCCGCGGCCCTGCCAGCCATGGAGGGCAAGGCCGCCCTGTTCAAGGCGTTGAAGGACGTCAAGGTGGTCGTCTCCGGCGTGGGTGCCGCGGACGTGTTCATCGGCGTCTCCGCCCCCAATGTCCTGGACGGCAACGACATCGCGACCATGGCCGACGACGCCATCGTCTTCGCCAGGGCCAATCCGGACCCCGAGGTCCACCCCCGTGGAAGGTGCCGAGCCCGCGACCGTCGTGGCTACCGGTCGGCCGGACTTCCCGAACCAGATCAACAGCGTGCTGGCCTTCCCCGGGCTGCTGGACGCGGGCGCTTGCGAGATCACCTCAGAGGTGCTCGCGGCCGCCGCGAGGGCCATCGCCGATTGCGTGCACGAGGACGAGCGCAACGCGAGCTTCATCGTCCCCAGTGTGTTCGACCAAGAACGTCGCCCCGGCCGTGGCCGAGGCCGTGAAGTCCGTGGCGGAGGCCCCAGGCCGGCTGACGGGAACGACCGGGTGCGGCGGCGTCGTACCGAGTGCAGGGCCTGCCGCACCCGCAATGAGCAGTACAAACTACACCGAAAATCCAGGAGGCAACCCATGAGCATCACCCACAACACACCCGACAACATCCCCGCCGCGAACGAGATCCTCTCATCCGACGCCCTCGCATTCGTGGAGGCGCTGCACGAGAAGTTCGCGGACCGTCGTGAGGAGCTGCTCGGCAAGCGCGAGACCGCCCGCGCGAAGGCCGCCGAGAGCGGCACCATGGACTTCCTCCCCGAGACGCGCGAGGTTCGGGAAGGCGACTGGAAGGTCGCCCCGGCCCCCGCGGCCCTGCAGGACCGGCGCGTGGAGATGACCGGACCGGCGTCGCCCGCGAAGATGGCCATCAATGCCCTGAACTCCGGCGCCAAGGTGTGGCTCGCGGACCTCGAGGACGCCGCCTCCCCCAGCTGGGCCAACCAGGTGGACGCGATCGCCAACCTGCGCGACGCCGCCCGCGGCACCCTGGGCTTCACCTCCCCGGAGGGCAAGGAGTACAAGCTCCGCGAGGACGTGCCCCTGGCCGTGGTGGTCATGCGCCCGCGCGGCTGGCATCTGCCCGAGTACAACATCACGGTCAACGGGAGGACCGGTTCCGGTTCCCTCACGGACTTCGGGCTGCACTTCTTCCACACGGCGAAGCAGCTGATCGAGAACGGCCAGGGGCCGTACTACTACTTGCCCAAGATGGAGTCCTACCTGGAGGCGCGACTGTGGGACGATGTGTTCACGTTCGCGGAGGACTACCTGGGCATCGAGCACGGCACCGTCCGCGCGACCGTGCTGATCGAGACCATCCCCGCCGCGTTCCAGATGGACGAGATCCTCTACGAGCTGCGGGACCACGCCTCCGGGCTCAACGCCGGACGCTGGGACTACCTGTTCTCCATCATCAAGTACTTCCGCGACGCCGGGGAGAAGTTCATCCTGGCGGACCGCTCCGCCGTGACCATGACCGCTCCCCTGATGCGCGCGTACACGGACCTGCTGGTGCAGACGTGCCACAAGCGCGGCGCGTTCGCAATGGGTGGCATGGCCGCGTTCATCCCGTCCCGCAAGGATGAGGAGGTCAACCGGGCCGCCTTCGAGAAGGTCCGCAACGACAAGACCCGCGAGGCCAATGACGGCTTCGACGGCTCGTGGGTGGCCCACCCGGACCTCGTGCCCGTGTGCCAGGAGGTCTTCGACGGCGTGCTCGGCGAGAAGCCCAACCAGGTGGACCACCAGCGCCCCGACGTGGACGTGACCGCCGAGATGCTGCTGGACGTGCCCTCCGCGGGGGACCAGCGCACCGAGAAGGAGCTCAACGCCAACCTGTACGTGGCCATCCGCTACGTGGCGGTGTGGCTGTCCGGCAGCGGCGCGGTGGCCATCCACAACCTGATGGAGGACGCCGCCACCGCGGAGATCTCCCGCTCGCAGATCTGGCAGCAGATCAAGAACGGCGTGGTCTACACGGACACCAACAACACCGCCACGCGCGAGCTCGTCTCCGACGCACTGGACACTCAGCTCGAGGTGCTGCGCGGTGAGATCGACCAGGAGAACTACGAGAAGTGGTTCGTGCCCGCCGGGCGGCTCATCTCGGACATGGTGCTCAGGGAGGACTACCCGGCGTTCCTCACGCTGTCCGCCTACGACCTCATGGAAGGCAGCAAGTAACACCGGCGCACCTGGATGCCACCCCGGCCCCCGCCACGACCG
>NZ_DDIY01000003.1:8234-15952 GCF_002338785.1 Kocuria sp. UBA1838
GACCTGCTGCTCGCGGGCACGGACGCTGACCTCGCACGGTTCCTCCCCGGGGACTCCGGGACCCGCCAGCCCGTGCACACGTGCTACGTCCTGGCGGACCTCGTCATGGAGCAGACGCCCGGCGACTGGGGTGTCGCGGCGGCTTCGGCGGCCGAGGAGGCGGGCGGACTCGCGGCCCTCGCCGAGCTCGCCGGGGTCGACGACGCGGCGGCACCCGATCTCGTGGCCCGCGTCCACAAGAAGCTGCGCACCGAACCGGTCGAGGACACGAACGCCTCCACTTCCGGGTGCCTGCTCCCCCGTGAGCTGAAGGTCCACCGTTTGTTCGGCGAGCAGGAGACCACGCTGGCGATCGTGGTGGCGATGAGCAGCGCAGTGGTGGGCTTCTCCTCCAGCACCGCCCACTTGAGGAGGACGTTGATGCCGATGGTGGTGAGGTAGCAGATGCCACCCACCGTCAGGAACCGCATCTGACGTTTGCCCCGGGTGGTCGAGGTCGATCCGGTGCCGGCGGACTGCGTCGTGGTGCTTTCCCTGTCAACGTGTCAGGCCCGTGTTCAGGAGTGCTTTCAGCGGACGGGAGCGGCTCCACAATCTACACGAGGGCGGGACACGGCCCGTGCACGCACAACGCCCCGGGCCGTAGTGGTCCGGGGCGTTGTGCGTGCTGCGCGGGTGTTCAGATGGTCTTCGCGTCGATCACGAAGCGGTAGCGGACGTCCGAGTCCACCACGCGGTCGTAGGCCTCGTTGATGTCCTCGGCGCTGATCAGCTCGATCTCCGCGGTGACACCGTGCTCGGCGCAGAAGTCCAGCATCTCCTGGGTCTCGCGGATGCCGCCGATGTTGGAGCCCGTGAGGGACTTGCGGCCGCCGATGAGCGAGCCCGCGCTGACCTCCAGGGCCTCGGTGGGCAGCCCCAGCAGGACCATGGCACCGTGCGGTCGCAGGGTGGCCATGAACTCCTGCACGTCCACGTGGGCGGAGACGGTGTTGATGATGACGTCGAACTCGCCCTTGTGGTTCTTGAGGGCCTCGGGATCCTCCTTGCGGGCGATCCAGTCGGTGGCGCCGAAGCGGCGGCCGTCCTCCTCCTTGGAGCGGGTCTGGCTGATCACGGTGACCTCCGCGCCCATGGCGGCGGCGAGCTTCACGGCCACGTGGCCCAGACCGCCCATGCCCACCACGGCCACCTTGGAGCCCTCGGTGACGCCCCATGTCCGTAGCGGGGAGTACGTGGTGATGCCCGCACACAGCAACGGCGTGGTCGCGGCCGGGTCCAGGTTCTCGGGGATGTGCAGCGCGAAGGCCTCGGAGACGAGGATTTCGGTCGAGTACCCGCCGTCGGTGGGGCGCCCGTCGAAGCGGTCCTTGCCGTTGTAGGTGCCCACGGCCTTCGGACAGTTGTTCTCCTCGCCCTTCAGGCACCACTCACACTCGCGGCAGGAGTCGACCAGGCAGCCGACGCCCGCGCGCTCGCCGACCGAGAACTTCGTGACCTCGGAACCGACCTCGGTGACGCGGCCGATGATCTCGTGTCCCGGGACCATGGGGAACTCGATCGGTCCCCACTCCTCGCGCACGGTGTGGATGTCGGAGTGGCAGATGCCGGCGAACTCGATTTCGATGCGGATATCGTCCGGGCGCAGGTCCCGGCGCTCGATGGTGCCCTTCTCCAGCGGGGCGTCGGAGGCGACGGCCTGGTAGGCAGCAACATTGGTAGTCATGGGCCGTGACTCTAGACCCCCGCCGTGGCCTTGTCACGTCACTCCTTTCACAGGGGACCATATCCGCAGACAGAACAACATAGACCCGGCTGTTGCTCGCCCAGCCCATCCTCGAATGCCCCCCCGTGCGGGGCGTTTCGAGGAGCCGGGAATATCCGCGGGCACCTCTCCGCTGTTATTGATGAGTTTCATCGAGATGAGTGAGGAGTCATCATGGCTTTCCGTACGGAGAATCCCGCCACCGGCATTGTGGAGCAGGAGTTCACCTCGGCCACCGATGCTGATGTCACCCGCGCGATCGAGCGCGCCGACACCGCGTTCGCTTCCTGGCGCAAGACCCCGGCCGCTGACCGCGCCAAAGCGCTGGCCGGTGTCGCCCAGGCGTTCCAGGACCGCGGGGACGAGCTCGCGCGCGTGATCAGCACCGAGATGGGCAAGCCCTTCGCGCAGGCGCAGGGAGAGGTCGCACTCTCGGCATCGATCTACCAGTGGTACGCCGACCACGGCGAGAGCCTGCTGGAGGAGGAGACCCTGGACGTGGGTGACGACGCCAAGTCCGTGGTCGTCACCGAGCCCATCGGTGTGCTCATGGGTGTCATGCCGTGGAACTTCCCGCAGTACCAGGTGGCGCGTTTCGCGGCCCCGAACCTCATGTTGGGCAACACCGTTCTGCTCAAGCATGCCTCCATCTGCGCCCGGACGGGTGAGCTGATCGAGGAAATCCTGCACGCCGCGGGTATCCCGGAGGACGCCTACATCAACTTGTTCGTGAGCACCGACCAGGTGACCACGATCATCGAGGACCGGCGGGTGCGGGGCGTGTCCCTGACCGGCAGCGAGGGCGCCGGTGCCGCGGTGGCCACCACGGCCGCGCAGAACCTGAAGAAGAGCGTTCTGGAGCTCGGCGGGTCCGACCCGCTGATCGTGCTCGACGATGTGGACGTGAAGGAGACCGCTACGACCGTGGCAACGGCGCGGATGAGCAACGCAGGCCAGGCCTGCAACTCGCCCAAGCGCATCCTGGTGCCCGCCGGCATGTTCGACGAGTTCGTGCAGACGGTCGTCGAGACCGTCGAGGGCATGCCGGTGGGGGACCCGCTGGCGGAGGACACCGAGATCGGCCCCCTGTCCTCCGTGCAGGGCCGTGACGACGCCGTGTCCCAGGTCGAGCGTGCGGTGGAGCAGGGTGCAACCCTGCACACCGGTGGTAGGGCTCTGGATAAGGACGGGGCGTGGATGTCCCCGGCGGTACTGACCGGTGTGACCCGGGAGATGGATGCGTTCAAGGAGGAGATCTTCGGTCCGGTGGCAGTGATCTACTCCTACGACTCGGTGGACGAGGCGGTGGAGATTGCCAACGACTCCGACTTCGGTCTCTCCGGCTCCGTGTGGAGCAAGGATGAGGCGAAGGCTGAGGAAGTCGCGCGTCGTCTGGAGGTGGGCATGGCCTACGTCAACGAGCACGCGACGACGAAGGCGGGCCTGCCCTTCGGCGGCGTGCGCCGCTCCGGCTACGGCCGTGAGCTGGGCCGCTGGGGCTTCACCGAGTTCGCCAACACCAAGCTGGTGCGCGTTGCCGGCTGACACCCGCCCGGCGCCCACCACGAGAGAGGTTTGCACTATGGCTCGCATTACCAAGGCTCTGCAGTCCCTGACCGCACCGTCTCCCAAGCCCACTGCGACGGAGACGGCAGTGCGCCTGGCCCTGGGAGCGTTCATGTCCACCGCGGGCATATCCCACCTGACCTTTGCCCGGGAGGACTTCCAGGCGCAGGTTCCGGACTGGTTCCCCATGGACAAGGACACCGTGGTTCTGGCCTCCGGTGTGGTGGAGATCGCCTTTGGTGCCGCACTGTTGGCGCTGCCCAGGCAGCGCGCCGCCGTGGGCGCCGGTCTGGCGGCGTTCTACGCCGCGATCTTCCCCGGCAACATCAGCCAGTACGCCGAGCGGCACGACGCATTCAATCTGGACACTGATGCCAAGCGGCTGGCCCGGCTGTTCGGTCAACCGGCCTTGATCGCCGCGGCCCTCCGGGCCGGGGGCTTCCCCCGGAAGTAGTCGGAAGCGCAGGACGCGAGCCGGCCTCACCGCCCGAATGGGAAACCCTTCAGGTCCTTCGGCAGAGGGGTCGCGTACGTGCGGACCTTGGAGGTCCTCAGCCCCAGCCACACCAGCGACTGCGCCACGGTGACCGCGGCAGCCACGCCGTCCATCACGTGCACGCCGCACCGCTCGTGCACGGCGTGCTCAAGGGCGGCCATCCCGCCGCAGCCGAGGACAACCACCTCGGCTGCGGCCCTGTTCGATGGCCCGCTGCGCTTCAGCGACGATCGTCTCGACCGCCGCGTTCTCATCACGCTCCAGGTCCAGCACGGAGGTGTTCGGCGCCCGCACGGACGCGCAGCGCTCATCAGCCCGGCCAGCTGCAACCGGTCCTCGATGAGCGGCACGGTGCGGCCCAGGGTGCTCACTCCCGGTGTAGCTGCGCCTCATGAAGATGGCGATGGAAGCGGCCACCTGGGGATGTCCACGACGGGCTGGTCGAGGAGCTCCTGCAGACCTTCCCACCGGTGCTCGCCGAACCTGGCCTGGATCACAGGGGTGAAGGGCGGGTCGTAGGTCAGCACCGCGTCCATCACCCCCACCGCGGCGAGGTAGGACTTCACGTTCCCTTCGCACGACGACGCCGTGCTCCACCCTGCGGGGCAAGTGGGAGGGAGCCCGCGGCGGCGTCGTTGGGCGCGATCTCGTGCGAGACGCAGGGTCGGTGCGAAGTGGCGGCCACGATGGCCTCACCGTGCTGGTCGGTGCACTCGAGCTCGCGCTTGGCGGTGACCAGGTAGCACAGGGCGCCCAGGTCGGCCCCAATGAACTACGAGAACTCGCCGACAGCCTGGAAGACGGGCAGCAGGGCGACCGCCAGAGAGGCCAGTATCGTGGGGACGAACGCCCCGGTTGCCCGGGGGTCACGCCGCCGCGGTAGACGTACTCGCCGTCGTGGGTGTCCATGGAGAGCTGGGGCACGTTCACGCTGGAGCGGCGGATCAGCCAGTAGTCCACCATGATGATCCCGAAGAGCGACCAGAGCAGCGGCGCCCAGCCCACCCAGGAAGCACACGATCACCACGGGCGAGGTGTAGAGGTTCCACGGCAGGATCAGCAGCGCTAGGGACGCGAGCACCTGCAGCGCGCCCACACCCAGGACCGTGAGCACCTGCCACGCACCGAGTCCGAGGGCGAAGAGGCCGATGGCGAAGCCGTAGTTGCCCAGGGAGTGCACGTCGTTGGCCCTCATGGTGAAGATGCTGTACGCGCTCCACGTGCGCCCGTAACGGCTGGTGGGAGCGAGGTCCACGTTGTAGAGCCTGTTGCTCGTGTCCGAGCGCGGCTCGTGGGGGACGCCGGGCGGTGCGTGCAGGCGCCCGGGCTCGGGGCGACCGCCCGCCTGCTCCGTGGTGCGGGGGAAGTCCTGGAGAAAACCGTGAGACGACGTCGCACCGTTCAGCTCCCAAATCTCACACCACGGGTTGACGCGCATCACACCCGGTCGATAACTTTTCATTCATCAGAACTCAAATTTCACTCCATGGAATCAAGGCGTAAGAAAACGGGGCGGCCGCGTCACCGCCCCGGGGAGGGCCCACCGTGCGGTACACCGTGAACGCCTCGATCATGCTGACCGACCTGCCCGTGCTGGAGCGCCCCGCCGCCGTGGCGCGCGCAGGCTTCTCCGCGGTCGAGTTCTGGTGGCCGTTCCCCGCCACCACCCCGTCCGAGAGGGAGATCGAGGACTTCGCCCGGTCGCTGGAGGACGCGAACATCCAGCTCACGGGCCTGAACTTCTTTGCCGGGGACATGCCCGCCGGTGAGCGGGGAGTCCTCTCCCACCCAATGCGCACGGATGAGTTCCGGCGAGGCGTGGACTCCCTGGTACGCGTGGCCCGGGCCACGGGCTGCCGGGCCTTCAACGCCCTTCACGGCAACCGCCTGCCGGACGTGCCCGTGGCCGAGCAGGACGACGCCGCCGTCGAGAACTTCCGGTACGCCGCGGACGCGGTCGCGGTCTTCGGCGGGACGGTCCTGGTGGAACCGCTCTCCGGCGCCTCGACGTATCCTCTGCGCACCGCCGCGGACGTCATGGCCGTGCTCGACCGCGTGGACTGCCCGAACGTGAAGCTGCTTGCGGACTTCTACCACCTGGCGGTCAATGGGGAGGACGTCGAGGCCCTGATCGAACGGCACGCCGCGGAGTTCGGGCACATCCAGCTCGCGGATGCACCCGGCCGCCACGAGCCGGGCACGGGCGATCTGCCGCTGCTCCGGTGGGTGGCCCGGGCCCACGAGCACGGCTACCACGGACCGGTGGCGCTGGAGTACGTCCCCTCCCAGGACGACCCCTTCGCGTGGCTCCCCCGCGACCGGCGCGCGTGAGCCCGCAAACCGACCCCACCCACAGAGGCCGCGCGGGTGAGCACCGCGTGGCCGGGCCCCGAGCGGGCGGGCACGCCGGGCGGGTGCCACGTGAACAGGTACCGAGCGAGCGGGTACCGCGCGGGCGGCGTTGTGCTGGAATGGTCCCGGAACCGGACATCCCCAGAAGGAGGACACCGTGCGCGTCGTCGTGGCACCGGACAAGTTCAAGGGGTCGGTGACCGCCCACGAGGCGGCGGCCGAGCTTGCGGCGGGCATCGCCGAGGTGCGCCCGGACGCCGTCGTGGAGGTCCTCCCGGTCGCCGACGGCGGAGAGGGGACGCTCGACGCCGCCCTGGATGCGGGCTTCGAGCGCCACGACCTCACCGTCACCGGACCCGCGGGAGGTCCCGTCCCCGCCGCGTGGGGTCGACGCGGAGACGAGGCCGTGGTGGAGATGTCGTTGACTTCGGGCCTCGCTGTCCTCCCCATCCAGGACGGCCGCCCCGTGCTCGCACCCCGCACCGCCACGAGCCGCGGCACGGGCGAGCTCGTGGCCGCCGCGCTCGATGCCGGCTGCACCCGCGTGCTGCTCGGCGTGGGCGGCAGCGCGACCACTGACGGCGGCGCGGGGATGCTCGCCGCGCTGGGGCTGCGCCTGCTGGACGTGAACGGCCGCGACCTGCCCCCTGGCGGCGCGGCGCTCGCCAAGTTGCATCACGTGGATGCCGCACAGCTGCACCCACGCATCCGGGACGTCGAGTTCGTGCTTGCCGCGGACGTCGACAACCCTCTGCTCGGCCCGCGCGGCGCCGCCACGGTCTTCGGCCCGCAGAAGGGCGCCTCCGAACAGGACGTCTTGGACCTCGACGCCGCCCTGGCCGTGTTCCGCGACCGCCTCGCGGACGCGCTCGGCGAACCGGCCCGCCAGGCCGCGGATGCCCCCGGCGCGGGGGCCGCGGGCGGCGTCGGATACGCGGGACTCGCGGTGCTGGGGGCGCGGCGCAGGCCGGGGATCGACGTCGTGCTCGACCTTGTGGGGCTAGATGCCGCCGTGGCCGGCGCGGACCTGCTGCTCACCGGCGAGGGCAGCCTGGACGAGCAGAGTCTCGGCGGGAAGACGCCGCTGGGCGTGCTGCACGTGGGGCGGCGCCACGGCGTGCCCGTGGTGGCCGTGTGCGGGCGCACCACCCTGGATGCCGCGACACTTCGCGAGGCGGGGTTCGCCGCCGTCCACGAACTGCGTGCGCTTGCAGCGGACCCAGAAACGTCGATGCGAGAGGCACCTCGCCTGCTCCGGGAGGTCGGTCGCCGCATCGCCTCACAGTGACGGAGCTTTCCATTTCCACGGGCACTCGAGAGCGAGCCGCCCCTCACGCACCGCACCGCCCGGCCACGAGCGCCGGAACGCGCCAGCGGAAGGGCACCCCTTCCACGAATGCCTCCCCGCAGCACGGTTCACGTCAGAAGAAGACCCCGGAGTCCGCCCGGAACAAGAGCCCCCGGCCCGGGGCGACCGCAGACCCGGAGGTCGACGAGGAGCGCGCGAACGAGCGGGTGCGGGCGACGGTGGAGCAGGCG
>NZ_DDIY01000003.1:16198-54754 GCF_002338785.1 Kocuria sp. UBA1838
GCGCAGAACGCGTTCGTGGACATCGGCTTCCGGGGCGGCGCCGTCCCCGGCAACAAGGAGGACCTGCGCCCCCGCGCGATGACGGCGTGTACGACTTCAAGTGCTTCCTGCTGCACTCCGGGGTGGACGAGTTCCCCCACCTGGGGGCGGACGAGATGGCGGAGGCGCTCGCGGAGATCAAGACGTTCAACTCGCTTCTGATCGTGCACACGGAGGAGATCCCGGACGGCGCGACCGCGTTCAAGTGCTGCCCACCCGTGCGCGAAGTCTCCACCCGGGAGATGCTGTGGAGGGGCTGGTGAACGGCACCATCGACGACATCGTCTCGGACCGCTACCCCTCCACGCTCGAGCTCAAAGACCTGGGCAACGGGGACTTCGAGGTCGCGTGGGGCGGCGTGTCCTCCCTGCAGCTCGGGCTGTCCCTGCTCTGGGCCGAGGCACGACGCCGCGGCGTGGGTCTGGGCCGCGTGTTGCAGTGGATGTCCACGCGCCCGGCCGAGCGCGTGGGTCTGCGCTCCAAGGGCCGGTTGTCCCTGGGGTACGACGCGGACATGGCCGTGTTCGCGCAGGACGAGAGCTTCGTGGTGGACGCCAAGGCCCTCAACCACAAGAACCCCATCACGCCGTACCAGGGCAAGGTGCTCTCCGGGAAGATCCGCAAGACCTTCGTGGGCGGCCAGGAGGTCGACTACCAGACCCCCACGGGTCGTCTACTCGGCCGCGGCCAGGTGCGAGCCGATCGCCGGATTGTTGACAATAGGCGGATTTTTTTCAATCATGAACCATGAACCCGTGGGATGAGACCGAGAATCATGGTTCCCCCGATCCGGTGTCCACGGATGCCGGATCGGGCTCCCCCGACGTCCGTGAGCCCCTCTTCTCCGAGCAGGAATACGCGCACCGTCTGCACCGCGTCCGCGAGAAGATGGCGCACCAGGGACTGTCCGCCCTGATCGTCACGGATCCGGCCAACCTCTTCTACCTCACCGGCTACGACGCGTGGTCCTTCTACGTCCCGCAGATGCTGTTCGTCCCCGCCGAAGGCGACATCCTGTTGTTCCTGCGCGAGATGGACGCCCGGGGCGCCTTTCGCACCTCCTGGCTGCCCGAACACCAAATCATCGGGTACCCCGAACGCTATGTGCAGCGCCCCCACCTGCACCCCTTCGACTGGGTGGCCTTCGCCCTGCGGCGCCGCGGACAGATCGCCCCGTCCGCGCACGGCTGCGTGGGCCTGGAGATGGACGCCCACTTCTTCTCCCCCAAGGGCTACCGGGCCCTGGTCAATGCCATCCCCGAATGGTCGTTGGTCGACTGCTTCGAACTGGTCAACTGGGTTCGCTCCGTGAAGTCGGACGCCGAGATCCACTACATGCACGTGGCCTCGCGGGTGACCACCGCGGCCATGACCGCGGCGATCGACGCGATCGAACCCGGGGTCCCGCAGAACAGGGTGGCCGCCCGCATCGCGGCCGCCCAGGCGGAGGGGGACGGCGAGGCCTGGGGTGACTTCCCGGCCATCGTGCCCATGCTGCCCACCGGTGCGTCCGCGGACACACCCCACCTCACGTGGTCCGACCGTGTCCTGCGCAGCGGCGACGCCGTGGTGGTCGAGTTGAGCGGTGTGCACCGGAGATATCACGTCCCCCTGGCGCGCACCGTGACCCTCGGTCCCCCGAGCGATGCGATGGACCGCTTGGAGGAGGCGGTCGCCGACGGTCTGCGCGCCGTCCTGGACGCGACCGCCGCGGGCGTCCCCATCCGTGAGCTGGCGAGCGCCTGGAACTGGAAACTGGCCTCGTACGGGCTCGAGAAGCCCAGCCGTCTGGGGTACTCCGTGGGCATCGGGTACCCGCCGGACTGGGGCGAGCGCACCATCAGCATCCGCTCCGAGGACGAGACGGCCCTCGAGGAGAACATGACCTTCCACCTCATTTGCGGCATGTGGATGACGGGATACGGCTACGAAGTTTCGGAGACCATCCGAGTGACCAGCACGGGGGTGGAGACCTTCACGTCCTTCCCCCGCCAGATCATCAGGAAGTGAGCTCATGACCATGACCCCGCACGTCACCACCGTCCGGTCCCTGGACCCCTGCCCCACCGCGGGTGTCTCGGGACCGGTCACCCAGGGCCTGCTCCCGCTCGCGTCCCGCTCGGACGGGCTCGTGGGCTCGGTCATCGATTCGTCCACCTCGCTGCTGGCCGCCCAGACCCACGACATCGTGCGTTTCGCGATGGGCGCTCCCGCGGCGGAGGTGATCCCCACGGAGGAGTTCCGACGGATCGCCGGGGAGATCCTCACGGACGCCAGTTTCACATACGGCGCCACCGAGGGTGAACCGGACCTGATCGACACGGTCGTGAACCACTTCTCGGACAGTGCCTCCGATCCGGAGTGCATCGTGATCACCTCCGGCGGGATGCAGGGTCTGGATCTCGCGTTCAAGCTGTTCGTGGACCCCGGTGACCTGGTGGTCGTGGAGAGCCCCACCTACACCAACGGTTCCGGCACGGCGCTCAGCTACGGCGCGGACGTCCTGGAGGTCCCCGTGGACGACGACGGCATGGACGTCGACGCCCTCGAGACGCTCGTGGCCAAAACGGGCCGCACGCCCCGGATGATCTACACGATCCCCAACTTCCAGAACCCGTCCGGCACCACCCTGAGCGAATCCCGACGGCGCCGCCTGCTCGATCTCGCGCACACGTGGGGCGCCATGATCCTCGACGACGACCCGTACGGCGAGCTGCGCTTCTCCGGCGATCCCGTCCCCGGGTTCCGCGATCTCAGCCCGGACGACCCCCTGGTCTTCTCGGTGCGCACGTTCTCCAAGATCCTGGCCCCGGGCCTGCGGGTGGGCTGGGTCGACGCCGATCCCCGGCTGCGCGAGCTGCTGATCGCCGGGAAGCAGGCCATGGACACGTGCGCGAACGTCCCCGCCCAGCACATCGTGGCCGAGTACATCGCCCGCGGCGGCTACGACGAGCACCTCGCCGGGTTGCGCACCGAGTACAAGCGCCGCAAAGAGGCCATGGACGCCTCCATCGCCGCCCACCTGGGCGATCGAGTCCGCACCACGGACCCGGACGGCGGCTTCTTCCTGTGGGTCACCCTGCAGGGCGACGACGCACGGGTGCCCTCCTCGCGATTGTTCGAGATCGCGTTGGCCGAGGGGGTCGCGTTCATCCCGGGCCCGGCGCTTTCACCCTCGGGGCGGTTCCAGGACGCGTTCCGGCTGTGTTTCGCCTCGAGCACCCCCGAACGCATCGAGGAGGGACTGCAGCGACTCGCCCGGGCCCTGGACATCGCCCGGGGAGAGCTCGACCGATAGCTCCGACCCGGCCACCTCGGCGCAGCGCCACCCGTTCGGACTGGATAAGGAGACCCATCATGAGCCGCGACGGCGTGCGGTGCAGCCCGCAGGAGCAGGCCGTGCTCGACCTCATCGACACGGACGAGCTCGTGGACCTCACGTGCGCCCTGGTGAATGCCGCCGGCGAGAACCCCGGGGGCACCGAGGAGGACACCGCCCACGTCCTGGAGCGAGCGGCGAGCGAGCGCGGATTGACTGCTCGCAGCGACGTCGTGTCCCCCGGTCGGCCGAACGTGGACGTGGACCTGCCCGTGGGCGGTCCCGTGGCGGACGGGCCGGGGCTGCTGTTCCTGGGCCACTCGGACGTCGTGCCCGCGGGGCCCGGGTGGATGCGGGCGCCGTACGACGCGGTGGTCGACGGCGACCGGCTGTACGGGCGCGGGGCCACGGACATGAAGGGCGGGCTCGCCTCGGTGCTGTGTGCCATGGACGCCCTGCGCCGCTCGGGTGTGTGCCTGTCCGGACCCGTGAGGCTGTCGTCCACCGTGGACGAGGAGGACCTGGGTCTCGGGATCCGGCAACTCACCGCGCGCGGGCTGGGGCGTGCGTTCCTCGGCTGCGTGGTGGCCGAACCGACCGACCTGCAGACCGTGATCGCATGTCGTGGGGACGCGTACCTCGAGGTCGAGATCACCGGGGTCCCCGCGCACTCGGGGCGCCCCGCCGACGGGCGCAACGCGATCGATGCCGCGGCGGCCCTGCTGCGCCTGATCCGGCGGGACCACGAGGAACACGCCCGCCGCAGCGATCCGCTGCTGGGGTCGCCCACGTGGAACGTGGGCAAGATCGAGGGCGGCCGGGCCACCTCCATGGTGGCGCCGTCCTGTCACGTGTGGTTGGACCGGAGGCTCATGCCGGGTGAGGACCCCGAGCGCATCGTCGCCGAGCTGCGTGCGGCGGTGGACCGTGCGGGGATCACCGGCGACGGGATCTCCCTGGACGTGGAAATCACCATGTCCATGCCGGGTTTCCGCACCGACCGAGAGCACGAACTCGTCACCACCGTGCACGACGCCGTGGCGGACGCGGGCGGCGCAACGTCGATCGGCGGGTGGACGGCCGCGTGCGACGGCGGGTTCATCGCGCGGGACCACGGCGTGCCCACGGTGGTCATGGGACCCGGAGGACTCAACGACCAGGCGCACCAGGTGGACGAGTCCGTGAGCGTGGAAGAACTTTCGCAAGCGGCCAGGGCGTACACCCTGACCACGTTGCGTCTGCTGTCCCGCTGAACGGACCGGCTACCGCCGGGCGACCACGGGCATCTTGCCCGTCTCTGGGATCTCCGTGCCGCGCAGGGACGCCCCCACGGTCTCCTTCATGAACTTGGCAGCGATCAAGCCGATCACGCATGCGCCCATCATGTAGAACGCGGGGATCAACGGGTTGCCGGTCGCCTCGATGAGCGCCTCGTTGACCAGCGGGGCGGTGCCGCCGAAGATCGCCGTGGACACGTTGTAGGTGATCGCGAACCCGGCGTAGCGCACCTGGGTGGGGAACATCGCCGGGAACGTGGCGGAGATGCACGCCAACTGGGGGATGTAGAGCAGCCCCAGCACCGCGAAGCCCAGCAGTGCCCACCAGAAGCCGTTGGCCATGAGCATGTACATGGGGATGGACATCACGATCAGACCGATGAGGGAGAAGTACCACATGGGTTTGCGCCCAAGCTTGTCGGAGAGTTTCCCGGCGAACGGGATCACGAGCATCATGGCGAACTGCGCGATGAACATGATGGTCAGCACCGTCTGTGAGGACATCTCGGTCTGACCCTCGAGGTAGGTGGGCATGTAGCTCAGCAGCGTGTAGTTGACCACGTTCACGGACACGACCAACCCGGCCATGATCAGCATGGGCTTCCAGTAGGTGGTGACCAGTTCCTTGAGGGCCATGCCCGCGGATTCCTCCGAGTGGCCGGCTTCCTCGAGCTCCAGGAACACGGGCGAATCCGCCAGCTTGGACCGCAGGTACAGGCCGATCAGGCCCAGCGGGCCGGCCAGCAGGAAGGGGATCCGCCAGCCCCACTCCATCATGGCGTCGTTGCCCAGGGTCACCTCGCCCATCAACACGATCAGTGAACCCAGCGCGAAACCGCCCAGGGTGCCGAACTCCAGGAAGCTGCCCAGGAAGCCGCGCTTCTTGTCCGGGGCGTACTCGGCCATGAACGTGGCGGCACCGCCGTACTCACCGCCGGTCGAGAAGCCCTGGATCACACGCAGCAGCACGAGCAGGACGGGTGCCACGAAGCCGATGGTCGCGTGGGTGGGCAGGATGCCGATGCAGAACGTGGCACCGGCCATCAGGATGATGGTCAACGCAAGGATCTTCTTGCGTCCCAACCGGTCACCGAGCGGGCCCCAGAACAGTCCGCCCAGAGGTCGGACCAGGAACGACAGGGCGAACGTACTCAGAGCCAGCAGCGTGCCGGCCTCCCCCGGGAAGAAGTTCTGGGTGATGTACACGACCGACACGGCGTACACGCCGTAGTCGAACCACTCCGTGGCATTACCGATCGCGGAGGCGGCCACCGCGCGGCGCACGGTACTCGCGTCCGGTTCTGGGTGTGACGACGCCGCGGGGGACGTCATGTCGCGCGGGTCCCGCGATTCGCGGGGCAGATCGGATTGATGTTGCGAATTCATGGAAACCTCCATGGTGCAATCGGTGGGCGTCGGCGCGCCCGGGATCGGTCCGGCATCGAGAGATCATGGAGCCTGGCGGCCCGTGGACCGTTTGATTGTCGACAATCCTACCCATAGGCTGTGCGATACGTAAGACTTGGATGCGCGGACCTTCGGGTCTGCCAGGACCGGAGGCGGCCATGCCCGGCAATCTGCTGCGACCCGTGGTACAGGAAACCACCCCGTCCTTGTTGGCCCGGCAATTGCGTCAAGCCATCGGTGCGGGCGAGCTGGTTCCCGGCCAACAACTCAACGAGATGGAGTTGAGCCGCGCCCTGGGCGTGAGTCGGGGTCCGTTGCGCGAGGCCATGCAGCGCCTCACCCAGGAAGGCCTTCTGCTCAGCGTGCGCAACCGCGGGGTGTTCGTCACGCAGATCACCGACGATGACGTCCGGGACCTCTATCTCGCCCGCGGCGCCGTGGAGCGCGCGGCGGCCGCCCGGGTGATCACGACCGATCCGGAGGCTGCGACACAGCGTCTGGGTGAGAAGGTCGAGGCGATGTCCCGGGCGATCGATCACGGGGACACCGCATCGCTCACGGAAGCGGACGTGCAGTTCCACGCGTTGCTCGTGGAACTCTCGGGCAGTCCCCGTCTGATCCGCATGCACGACACCCTCATGGTCGAGACCCGCATGTGCATGACCGCTCTGGAAACACGGTACGCGTCGCACAGTTTCCGCCTGGAGGAGCACCGCGAGATCACGGAGGCCATCGGGGCGGGCGACGCTCCCCGCGTGGACGCGCTGCTGCTCGAGCACATGCGCGACGCCGTGATGCGGTTGACCTCGAGCGACGACTGACCCGCCCCCAGCTCAACCGCGCGGCACGGCCACGTACTTGTACTCGAGGAACTCCTCGATCCCCACGCGCCCGCCCTCGCGTCCGAGCCCGGACGCCTTGACGCCGCCGAACGGTGCCGCGGGATTGGAGACGATGCCCGTGTTCATGCCCACCATCCCGACCTCCAGGGCGTCGCTCACGCGGAAGCTGCGATCCACGTCCTGGGTGAACAGGTAGCCCACGAGTCCCCACGGCGTGTCGTTGGCCAGTTCGAGCACCTCGTCCTCCGAGTCGAACGGGATCACCGGCGCCACGGGACCGAAGATCTCCTCACTCATCAGTTTGGAGTCCGGGTCCACACCGTGCAGCACGGTGGGGTCGTAGAAGAATCCGGGCCGGTCCGGGCGGGAGCCGCCGCACTCCACGGTGGCGCCGCGGGCCACGGCGTCGGCCACAAGTTCCTGGACCTTGTCGAGCGCCTTGGCCTCCACGAGGGGCCCGACGTCGGTGCCGTCCTGGGCGCCGTCGCCCACCGAGAGTGCCCCGAGCCGTTCGGCGAGCTTCCGGGAGAACTCGCTCATCACTGAGCGGTGCACGAACAACCGGTTGGCCGCGGTGCACGCCTCCCCCATGTTGCGCATCTTCGCCGCCACGGCGCCGTCCACGGCGCGATCCAGATCCGCGTCCTCGAAGACGATGAACGGGGCGTTGCCACCCAGTTCCATCGAGGAGCGCATCACGTGCTGCGCCGCTTGTTCCAACAGCCGCACGCCCACCTCGGTGGATCCGGTGAAACTGACCTTCCGGGCGATCCCGCTGGACATCCACGGGCCCACGACCGAGGACGCCTTCTTGGTGCACACCACGTTGAGCACCCCGCGGGGCAGACCCGCCTCGATCAGGATGTCCACGAGGGCCAGCGAGGAGAGCGGGGTGAGGTTGGCGGGCTTGAACACCATGGTGCACCCCGCGGCCACGGCCGGGCCGATCTTGCGGGTGCCCATGGCCAGGGGAAAGTTCCACGGCGTGACCAGGACGCACGGCCCCACGGGCTCCTTGGACACCATGATCCGGTTCTTGCCGTCCCCGGTCATGGTCTGATCACCGCCGATCCGCACGGCCTCCTCGGAGAACCACCGGAAGAACTCGGCGGCGTACGCCACCTCGCCCCTGGCCTCGGCGAGCGGCTTGCCCATTTCCGTGGTCATGACGAGGGCCAGTTCGTCCTGGCGCTGCATGATCAACTCATAGGCCCGGCGGAGGATCTCGCCGCGCTCGCGCGGGGGTGTGGCCGCCCACTGCTTCTGCACGCGTCCCGCGGTCTCGATCGCGCGCTGGGCGTCCTCCGGGCCGCCGTCCGCGACCGTGGCGATGACCTCCTCGGTCGCGGGATTGACGACGTCGAACCGGGCGCCGGAGGCGGCCTCACCCCATTGGCCGTCGATGAACGTGCCCGTGCTGACCTTGGCCACCGCATCGAGGGCGGCCCGGGAGGTGCGGTGTTGGGTGGTGTGTGCGCTCATGGGATTTCCTTCGTCGGTCGTGGGTACATGTCGGAGGGTGTCGGTGGGCCTGATCACGCGGTGCCCGATGGCTGAGGTCCGGTCGCTGCGGGTCCGGGGTCCAGGATCTGTGCGATGTGCAGGCCGCGAGCGCCGGGATCCACGTGGCCCACCTGCATCGCGCACGAGAACCCGTCCGTGAGAACGGCGGTGTCCGGTGCGGCCGCGCGCAGTGCCGGCGCCAGGGACGTCTCGGCCACGAGCATGCTGACGTCGTAGTGCTCGACCTCGAAACCGAAGTTGCCCGCGACGCCGCAGCACCCGTTCGCCTCGCTCACCTCGGCCACTCCCGCGACGGCCAGGGCCCTGCGCTGGGTCGCGGGGCCGAACACGGAGTACTCGTGGCAGTGGGTCTGGACCACGGCGCGCCCCGGTACCGGCGCGGCCGGTGGGGCCATGTGCCGCTCACCCGCCCACGACGCGACGTAGGCGGCGAAGCTCGTGACCCGCCGTGCCACCCGCCGCGCCTGTTCCGTGGGGACGAGTTCGGGCAGGTCCTTGCGCAGTGCCGCGGCACAGCTGGGTTCCACGACGACGATGGGGCGCTCGGACCCGTCGTCCAGCGCGGCCGCGGCACGGGTCAGTAGCTTCTTGGCGGTGCGCAGCTGTCCCGTGGAGATCCAGGTCAGCCCGCAGCACACGTCCGCCGAGCACTCCACCGCGTCCCCCGCCCCGGCGAGGACGCGCGCGGCGGCTCCGGCCACCTCGGGCCGGAAACCGCGGGTGAACGTGTCCACGAACAACACGACGTCCTGCCCACCGGGCGCGTCCGCGACGTGGGCCCCGGCGGGAGCCAGAACACCGGGGCGCTGGGAGAGGACACCGGTGCGCAAAGCGGGCCGAGCGGTGTCGTCGACCGCCCGGCGCCACTGCCCGGAACGGGCGAATCGCGGCAGGGCACGGTGCGGGGTGAGGCCGCCGAGCCGTGCGGCGAGTCCGCGCAGCGGCGTGGCCAGGATCGCATTGACGAGCGGCGCGATCCGCCCCGCGATCCCGAGCCACCGCGGCAGCCAGCCCAGGGAGTAGTGGGAGCGCGGTCGGAGCCGGCGCGCGTAGTAGTGGTCGAAGAACTCGGACTTGTAAGTGGCCATGTCCACCCCCGCGGGGCAGTCCGTGGCGCACGCCTTACACGAGAGGCACAGGTCCAGGGCCTCGCGCGCGTCGTGGGACCGCCAACCCTCGGCCACGGTCGCGGCGCCGCGGACCATGTCCTGCAGCACCCGGGCGCGCCCGCGCGTGGAGTCCTTCTCGTCCCGCGTGGCCCGGAAACTGGGGCACATCACGCCACCGCTGTCCGCGCGGCACCGCCCCACACCGATGCACCCCTGGACGGCGTGCACCCAGGGGTCGGGCTGGGCGTCCCGCCCCGATTCGCGGGCGGTCTCCGCGGCGCCGACCGGCTGCAGGTCGAAGCTCGTGCGCCACTGCCGGCCCGGGACGCCCTCCAGTGCCAGGTGAGCGTCGATCGGTGCCGGATCCACGATCGAGCCCGGGTTCAACAGCCCCTCGGGATCCCATGCGCCCCGGAACGCGGCGAAGGCCTCGAGCACCTCGAGCGAATACATGAGGGGCAGCAGCGCGGAGCGGGCCCGGCCGTCCCCGTGTTCCCCGGACAGCGAGCCGCCGTGGCGCACCACGAGGCGGGCGGCGTCCCGGGTGAACTCGCGGTACACCTCGCGGCCGCGTTCGGTGCGCAGGTCGAAGGTGATGCGGATGTGCATGCACCCGGCGCCGAAGTGCCCGTACATCACACCGTCCAGGTCGTACTCGCCCATCAGCGTGCGCAGCTCGGCGAGGTAGGCGGCCAGGTTCTCGGGGGCCACCGCGGAGTCCTCCCACCCCGGCCAGGACTCACCTCCCGTGGCCAGCCGCGACGAGAGCCCCGCGCCGTCCTCGCGGACCCGCCACAGGTTCGCACGTCCCTCGGGATCTGCGACGGCGATCCCCTCCACCAGGCGGCCGTTCCCACCGAGTCGTGTGAGCAACTCGTCCGCCTGCCTGGCCACGGCTTCGCGCGTGTCACCGTCCAGGTCCACGAACAACCACGCATTGCCATCCGGCAGTCCCGTCACGGAATCCGGTCCGCGCCGCCACCGCATGGTCTCCACGATGGCCTTGTCCGTACCCTCCACCGCTGCGGGTGAGAACTCGAGGATCGTGGTCACGTCACGAGCGGCGTCGACCACGGTGTCGTACCCCAGGCAGACCAGCAGCGCGCTCGGGGGCTTGGGGACGAGCCGCATGCGCGCGCCCACGATCAACGCACACGTCCCCTCGGACCCCACCAGGGCGCGGGCCATGTCGAAGCCCTTCTCGGGGAGCAGGTTCTGCAGGTGGTACCCGGACACCTGGCGCGGGATCCGGCCGAGCTCGAGCCGGAACGCCGCGAGGTGCTCGCGGGCCAGCGCACGCAGCTCGCCGCTCAGCTCGCTCGCCCGCAGCACCGAGGCGCGGTCGTCGGGATTCGTGGCGCGCAGTCCGGTCGCGGTGGCAGTGAGCCGTGCACCGTCCGCGGTCACGACGTCGATCTCGACCGTGTGATCGCTCGTACGCCCGTACCGCACGGAGTGGTTGCCACACGCGTCGTTGCCGATGGCCCCGCCCACCGTGGCGCGGTTCTTGGACGAGGGGTCCGGCGCGAAGGTGAGCCGCTGACCGGTCGCGGCCTCGACCTCGCGGGTGAGGGTCGCAAGGACCACACCGGGTTCCACGGCGGCCGTTCCCGCGCCCGGGTCGATCTCCAGGATGCGGTTCATGTGCCGCGAGAAGTCGACGACGACGCCGCTGCCCACCGCATTGCCCGCCATGGACGTCCCGCCGCCCCGACTGACCACGGGGGTGCGGGTGTCCGCGCACGCGCGCACCGTGGCCACGACGTCGTCCACGGTACGCGGGAACACCACGGCCAGCGGACGCACGCGGTAATTCGAGGCGTCGTAGGCGTACTCGGAGGTGCGGCGCTCGGACGCGTCCACCTCCACACCCGAGCCGCGCAACCGGGAGATCACGGCGTGCTCGGTGACCGGCGCGGCCGTCATCGGCTCCCTCGGCCCCCGGTGGTCGCGCCGGACGGCGACGTGACGGCGGCCAGAGCGGCGTCGAACCGCTCGAGACCCTGCTCGATCTCGCGTTCGGTGACCACGAGCGCGGGGATCAACCGGACCACGTTGCCCGCGGGACCGCACGTGAGGGTGAGGAGGTCCTGGTCCACCGTGGCCTGCTGGACCGCCGCGGCGGTGGCGGCGTCCGGTGACCCGTCCTCGGCGGTGAACTCGATGCCCTGCATCAGCCCCAAGCCGCGCACGTCCCCGATGACCGGGTAGCGGGTCTTGATCTCCTCCAGCCCGGCTCGGAGCTGCTCACCGCGCACCCGGGAGTTCTCGACCAGGCCCTCCTCCTCCACGACCCGCAGGGTGGCCACACCCGCCGCGGCGGAGACCGCGTTACCGCCGTAGGTCCCGCCCTGGGAACCGGGCCACCCCTGGGACATGAGCTCGGTGGAGGCCGCGATCACGGAGATAGGGAAGCCGGAGGCGATGCCCTTGGCCATGATCTGGATGTCCGGGGAGGCGGTGGAGTGCTGGTGCCCCCAGTACTTGCCGGTGCGGCCCACGCCGGCCTGCACCTCGTCGAAGATCAGGAGGATGCCGTGGCAGTCCGCCCGTTCCCGCAGTCCCTCGAGGAACCGCGGGGGCGTGGGGATATAGCCGCCGTCCCCCAGTGCGGGTTCGATGAGGAACGCCGCGGTGTCCTGGGGCGCGGTACGTGTCATCAGCAGGTAGTCGAGTTCCTGCAACGCGAAGTCCACGGCGGTGTCCATGTCCCAGCCGTAGCGGTAGGCATAGGGGAACGCGGACATGTGCACGCCGGCCATGAGCGGCGAGAAACCGGCGGAGAACTTGGTCCCGGCGGTCGTCAGGGAGGCCGCCGCCACCGTGCGGCCGTGGAACCCACCCTGGAACACCACAATGTTGGGACGACCGGTGGCCATGCGTGCCAAGCGGATGCCGGCCTCCACGGCTTCCGACCCCGAATTGGCGAAGAACAGGGAGTCCAACCCCGCGGGCAGCACCTCCCCCAGGCGCTCGGTGAACTCGAGCAGCGGCGGGTGCATCACGGTGGTGTACTGCGCGTGGATCACCTTGCCCACTTGTTCGCGTGCGGCCTCCACCACCCGGGGGTGGCAGTGACCGGTGCTGGTCACGCCGATGCCCGTGGTGAAGTCCAGGTACTCCCGCCCGTCGGTGCCGTGGATCCAACTCCCGGACGCGTGATCGACCACGACGGGAGTTGCCTGCTTGAGAAGAGGGCTCAGGGATGCCATGCGTCACATTCTCCGAGCCGGATCGAATGATTGTCAACAATCAGCGGATTGGCCTATGGTGCGATGATGACGCAGCAACGGCCATTCGCCCAACCCTCCCACGACATGCACGCATTCCCCGATGCACCCCGCGCCGAGGCCGGTCGTCCGGCTCGCGATCACCGAGGGTCCGGTGACGACGACGCCGCAGCGCACAGGGCACGACGCCGCCCCCGCCTCGTGGTCCTCACCTCCCCCGACGCGCCTCCCCTACCCAATGCTGCACGCATCGAGGACATGGTGGAGGTGGTCTACACGCACGCGGACGATCTCGAGTCCGCGCTCCCCGGGTCCAGGGCGTTGCTGGTGTGGGACTTCTTCTCCACGGCACTGCTGGACGCGTGGCCCGGGGCGACCGACCTCGAATGGATCCACGTGGCCGCGGCCGGCGTGGACTCACTGCTGTTCGACGAGTTGCGTGCCTCGGACATCACCGTGACGAATGCACACGGCGCCTTCGACGTGCCCATCGCGGAATTCGTGCTCGCGTCCGTCCTGGCCCACGACAAACAGCTCCACCGCAGCAAGCGGTTGCAGAACGAGCGGACGTGGCAGCACCGACAGTTGCAACAAACGAGCGGTCAGCGTGCCCTCGTGGTCGGTACCGGCGGGATCGGCCGGGCGACCGCCAGACTCTTGCGAGCGGCCGGCCTGCGGGTCACGGGAGCCGGGCGCACAGCGCGCGAGCACGACGAGGACTTCGGCACGGTGGTCGAGAGCAGTCGACTCGCCGAGCACGTGGCGGACGTGGACCACCTCGTGCTCATCGCGCCGTTGACGGACCGGACCCGAGGACTCCTGAACGGCGAGGTCCTCGCGAACATGAAACCCACGGCGCACGTGATCAACGTGGGCCGCGGAGCCCTCGTGGATGAGGACGCCCTGGTGGAAGCACTGCACGAGGGGCGCATCACGGCGGCATCGTTGGACGTGTTCGACCAGGAACCCCTCCCCCGCGACCATCCGTTCTGGACGATGCCCACGGTGCACATCTCGGCTCACATGAGCGGGGACGTCATCGGCTGGCGGGACACCCTGGCGGAACAGTTCGAGGCTAATCTGGTCCGCTGGCTGCGCGGCGAGGAGTGGGAGAGCGTCGTCGACAAGCAGCTGGGGTACGTGCGGGGACGTTGAGGCGGGGGCCACCCAGACGTATCAATCCTTCGGGAACGCTGGCCACACGGTGATTGCCGCCCCTGCACCACGCCGAGCCCGCCCCCGAACCCGGACCCTCAGACCCCGGATCCCGCAGGACATCGCAGGCACACCACACCGTTCTCATGTCCCGAGAAATTTGCCGTTCACCCCTTGACGCGTGATGTGGATTACAGGAGATTTCATATCTCGCATCTTCGCGCGCTGAACCACGCCGAACCTCAGCGCCGCAGCCCGTCCCCGACCCACGAGGAGCCCACATGTCACGCGAACTCTCCACCGGAGACCCCGCCCCCGCGCTGCGACTGACCGCCCACGACGGCAGCACCGTGGACCTTGCCGACGCCACCCACAGCGGCACCGTGGTGTACTTCTACCCCAAGGCCTTCACGCCGGGGTGCACCACCGAGGCATGCGACTTCCGGGACAACCTGGCCGCCTTGAAGGGCCAGGGCTACGACGTCTACGGCGTCTCCGGGGACGACCCCCAAGAGCTCCAGCGCTTCGTCACCGAGTACCACCTGCCCTACACGCTTCTCTCCGACCCCGATCACGCCGCCGCTAAGGAATGGGGCGCGTGGGGGGGACGCACGATCAACGGCGAGACCTCCGAGGGTCCGCTGCGATCCACGTTCGCGATCGACCCGTCCGGGAACCTGACCCACGCCCAGTACCGCGTGGATGCCCAGGGCCATGTGGCCCGATTGGTCTCCAAACTCTCCGACGCCTCCTGAACCGGGACGCGTCCCTCATACTCCGCGCGGGCAGTGGCCTCCTGGTCGCACGGTGACAGCGGCAGCCACCTCCGGGTGGCTGCCGTCCTGTCGTCTCCCGTCGGGTCGGTGCGAGGGCACGCCGCTGGATCACCGCGGGCCCCTGTTCGTCCCGTCATGACGACGACGCCGCGGGCCTGGCGAGAACGGCTCCGCCCAGCTCACGTCACCACGGCGCCGCGCCGGGCCATGGCCCGCGCCGCGCGCCTGGTCAGCGCCGCGTGATCAGGCCCTGCGAGACCATCAAGTCGAACGCGATGTCGCCGGGCACGTGGACCTCGCCTCCTGAGTAGACGCGCCGCTCGCCTTCCTGCTGGGCACCCAGATCACGGCGGTCCTGGACCCCGCGAACGTCTCACCCCTGCGCACCTGGAGCGCAGCTGACGGCGCAGCTGGCGCTCGTGCGCGTTTCCGCCTGGGCCGCCGGGGGCGGGCAGGTCACGTACCCTACTGGGATGCGCTCGCCCCGCCCGCTTCCCGCCCGCCCCGACGACCACGACGACGGGCCACCGCCCGAGAGCCGCTACCAGCACCTGGACGACCAGGCCGTGCGCGCGTCCGCGGCCGCCCTGCAGCGCAGGATCTACTCCCGCTTCCCCCAGCGCAGCCTGTGGGAGGTCTGCGGTGAGCTGATCGCCCTGGTGGACGAGGTCACCGAGGGTGGTGGCATCAGCCGGCGCCGGATCCGCACCGCCCGCGCCCTGTCCCGGCTGGGCGTCCTGGTGGTGCTGCTCGTCTTCGGCACCGCCATCACCCTGGCGGCGCTGAGCATCTGGGCGGACCCGGACGCCCTCGGCCCGGTGGACTGGCTACCCCTGCTGGAGACGGTGGTCAACGACCTCGTCTTCGCGGGCATCGCCATCTTCTTCCTGCTCGCGGTGCCGCAACGCTTGGAGCGCGCCCGCGTGCTGCGCGTGGTGCACCGGTTGCGCTCGCTCGCCCACGTGATCGACATGCACCAGCTCGTGAAGGTCCCGGAGCGCCTGCCCGCCGCCAGGGTCTACACCGAGGACGCGCGGGAGGACGAACTGGCACTGACGCGCGCACAGATGACCCAGTACCTGGACTACTGCACGGAGATGCTCTCGCTCGTGGGCAAGACCGCCGCACTGTTCGCAGAGGACACCACGGACGCAGACGTGCTGGACGCCGTGGAGGGCATCGAGGCCCTCACGTCGGACATGGCGCGGAAGGTATGGCAGAAGATCGCGATCATCCAGGAGCAGGGCGGCTGACCACCCACCGCGGGGGTGCCCGCCCCGCCGTGAAGACCCGTAGAGCCGGGAGCACCGCACAGGCCATGAGGCCCGCGACCGAGGAGCAGACCCCGAAGCCCGGGACGCACGCCAGCAGCACCATCAGACCGATGGCGGGTGCCCCCTCTCCGATGCCCGCGGCCACGAGCACGGGACGCCCGAATCGACGCAGCGGGCCGCGGGTCAGCGCAAGGCCCAGGGGAAGGACGAGCACGAGGGCGATCACCGTGGCCAGCGCCGTGAGGCCCAGGTGCTGCCAGCAGGCGGCGAGGAACTGCTCGGGGTGCCGGTCCAGAAGCTCCCCCCAAGGCTCTGCCCCCTCTCTGCTCGGCACATCCAGACCCGTCGACCAGGGCTCGGCCGAGTGGTCAAAGTCGATTGGCCGCCCGGGGGGCGACGTGATGATTGGCCCATCACAAGGTGGCTTTTTGTTGACGTGCATCCATGTTTTTGTCCGGATGTACTTGCGGCAGTAACTATTTCTTAGGTAATATGTTGAGTATTCCGGCGGCCTCCTGGGCCGTCCCCCGACAAGGAAGTGGTTCCCGTGTCCCTGCTCATCCAGCGCCCCGATCCCCGCAGCCTGCGCCGCCGCCCGGCGGACGACCTGCTCTCCGACGGCACCACCATGGGTGCCGTGGAGCTGCTCGTGAAGGACCTGGACGGGATGATCGCCTACTACTCCACCGGCGTGACCCTGGACGTGCTGCAGCACTCCGGGGACACCGCCGTACTGGGCCACGACGGCCGCGTGGTCCTGCGCCTGCGCCGCGTCATGGACCTGCCATCCTGGCGCCCGAACCAGGCGGGCCTGTTCCACACCGCCGTGCTCTTCGACGACGACGCCGCCCTGGCCCGCGCGCTCGCCTCGATGGCCCGTTTCGCACCGGGCACCTTCACGGGTTCCGCGGACCACCTCTACAGCCAGGCCTTCTACTTCACGGACCCCGAGGGCAACGGCGTGGAGCTCTACGCGGACCGCCCCCGTGAGACGTGGCAGCGCGAGGCGAACGGCCTGCTCAGCCTGGCCTCCAACTATCTGGACCCGAACGAGTTCTTGCGCACGAATCTGCCCCTGGAGGCGCCACAGCCGACCACGGCACCAGCCTCCACGCTGGGTCACGTCCACCTGCAGGTGGGCGACATTTCCACCGGGCGCGAGTTCTACGTGGACACGCTCGGCTTCGAGGTGATGAGCGACGCCGGGTCCGCCCTGTTCATCTCCGCCGGCGGCTACCACCACCACATCGCTCTGAACACGTGGAACAGCGCGGGCGCCGGTCCGCGCGCCGCGTCCCTGGGCCTGGGCCAGGTCAACATCGACCTCCCCACCGGCGAGGACATCGCCGCACTGGAGGAGCGCCTCACGGACCACCGCGTGGCCACCCGCCACGACGGCGCCGTGCTGCGCTTCGAGGACCCCTGGGGCACTCTCATCCAGGTCGCGCAGGCCCCCGAGCCGGGCGTCGCCTGACACTGCCCGCCCCGTAATGTCGGCTTGCTACAGTCGCCAAGGAAAAGGCCCCGACCGGCCACCACACCACCGCAGGAGGTTCCCATGAGCCAGCACGCACCCACCACCGCACGGATCGCCGGGATCGAGCAGGAGATCTTCCGGCTGAACCTGGGCGGGAACACGTTCGGGTGGACGAGCGACGAGCAGCAGTCCTTCGACGTCCTGGACACCTTCGTGGCCGCGGGCGGAAACTTCGTGGACACCGCCGACATGTACTCCGTGTGGGCCGAGGGCCACGAGGGCGGGGAGTCCGAGACGGTCCTGGGGCGCTGGTTCGCGGCGCGTGGCAACCGTGACTCCGTGGTGCTCGCGACCAAGACCGGTGCGCACCCGCAGTTTCGCGGCCTGGCCCACGACACCGTGGTGGCTTCTCTCGAGGCGTCCCTCGACCGGTTGCAGACCGGCTACGTGGACCTCTACTACGCACACTATGACGACGCGGACACGCCCATCGAGCAGCAAGTGGAAACCTTTCACGAGCTCGTGGACTCCGGGCGCGTGCACGCGGTAGGGCTGTCCAACTACTCGCCGCAGCGCATGCGCGAGTTCTTCACGGTGGCCCGCGAGCGCGGCTTGGCGGTGCCCGCGGCCATCCAGCCGCAGTACAACCTGGTGCACCGCCGCGATTTCGAGCGGGACTACGCCGCGATCGCCCGGGAGTACGACGCTGCCGTGTTCCCCTACTTCGCCCTGGCCTCCGGCTTCCTCACGGGCAAGTACCGCACCACCGATGACCTCGAAGGAGCGGCCCGCGAGCAGATGGCCCGGGAGTACGTCTCCCCCGAGGGTTTCGCGGTTGTGGAGGAACTGGTCTCCGTGGCGGACAGGCACCGCGCCGAGCCGGCCACCGTGGCCCTCGCATGGCTGCTCGCCAAGGGCGTCACCGCACCCATTGCTTCCGCATCCTCCGCCGCGCAGCTGTCCTCGCTGGTGGCGGCGCCCGCACTGCACCTGGGCGCGGACGACATCGCCGCACTGGACCGGGTGTCGCAGCCCTTCGCGTGAGGGGACGCTGGGTGCACGCAGCAGACGCCGCGCGGCGGCGTCATGATCGTGTCGCTAATAGCGGAACCGGCGGGGACACCCTTGCCAGGGAAAGTGCCGCGGTGCCACAGTGGAACCGCGACCCAAGAGAAAGGATTCTCGACAATGGCTGAACTATCCGGCAAGAAGATTCTCGTTCTGGTGACCAACCAGGGCGTGGAGCAGGACGAGTTGAAGGTGCCCCTGGAGAAGTTGCGGGCCGACGGGGCGGAGGTCACGGTGGCCGCCCCCGAGACCGGCGAGGTGAAGTCCCTCGTGGGCGACTGGGACCGGGGGGAGACCTTCCCCGTGGACCAGACCATCTCCAGCGTCAACGAGTCCGAGTACGACCTGCTGCTGCTGCCCGGCGGCACGCTCAATGCGGACGCCCTGCGCCTGAACGAGGACGCGCAGGAGATCGCGAAGTCCTTCGCTTCCTCCGGCCGCCCAGTGGCCGCCTTGTGCCACGGCCCGTGGCTGCTCGTGGAGACCGGCGTGGTGGACGGCAAGACCCTCACGTCCTACGCGTCGCTGAAGACCGACATCACCAATGCCGGCGGCAACTGGGTGGACCAGGAGGTCAAGGTGTGCCCCGCCAACGAGTGGACCCTGATCACCTCCCGCGACCCCGGTGACCTTGAGGCCTTCGTGGGTGCGATCAAGGAGCAGTTGAGCATCTGACCCCGTCTTTGCACCGACGCACAGTGGGCCCCGCCGGATCCGGCGGGGCCCACTGCGTCGTCGGGGGTCGTGTGCGGTGGACCGCTGTCCGTGCGGGTGGCGGCGGGCCAGCGAGGGTGCTGCGGATGAGGGCGTCGGCGGGTGCGCACAACTTCTGTGCTGCACCACGCACGTCAGAACCCCGATTTCGCGTCTTATCGCAGCACAGATGTTCCCCGAAATGGGCGGGCTCGGCGCCCGTTAGCGGCCCAGCACCTCCCGCAGCGCACCCAGGATCAGCGTGACCGACTCCGGGGCGGCGTTCGGACCCATGAGCCCGATGCGCCACACCGTGTTCGTGTACTCCTTCACACCGGCGCCGATCTCGATGTCGTACTTCTCGAGCAGTTCCTTGCGCACCGCGGCCGAATCGACCCCCTCGGGCACCTTGACCGTGGTCAGCTCCGGCAAGCGGTGTCCCTGCGCCGCGAACAGTTCCAGGCCCATGGCCTCCAAACCGCCCTGCAGCGCGCGGCCGGCGGCCTCGTGACGCTCGCGAACGGCGTCGAGCCCCTCGTCGAGGACACGGCGCAGACCCGCCTCGAGGGACGCGACCATCGCCACGGGCGCGGTGTGGTGGTAGGTGCGACTGGAACCGGAGGCCTCCCCCACGTAACCGCCCAGCATGCCGAGGTCCAGGTACCACGAGCGCGGCTTCTCGACCCGGCGCTGCCACGCCCGCTCGGACACCGTGAACGGCGCGAGCCCCGGAGCCACGCCCAGGCATTTCTGGGTCCCGGCGTAGCCGATGTCGATACCCCACTCGTCCGCCTTGAGCTCGATGCCGCCGATCGAGGTCACGGCGTCCACGAGCAGCAGTGCGTCACCCTTGATCCGGCCCAGGGCGGCGATGTCCGAGCGCACGCCCGTGGAAGTCTCCGCGTGCACCGCCGCGATGATCTTGGGCGAGGGGTGGGCCGCGGCGACCTTCTCCGCGTCCACGGCTTCGCCGAAGGGGAAGTCCACGCGGATCACGTCCGCGCCGCACCGGCAGGCGACGTCGCACATGCGCTCCCCGAACAGACCGTTGACCGCGATCACCACGGGGTCTCCGGGGTTCACGAAGTTCACGAACGCCGCTTCCATCCCGGCCGAACCGGTCGCGGAGAGCGGAAGCGTACGGCGGTTCTCGGTGCCCCACACCGCGCGCAAACCGTCGCATGCACTGTCCATGATCTCCAGGAACTGCGGATCGAGGTGGCCCAGCAGCGGCCGTGCCAGCGCCTCGGTGGCTTCCGGATACGGGTTGGTGGGGCCGGGTCCGAAGAGGTGACGGATGAGGATCTGGCTCATGACTGGGTCTCCTTGCTGGCACCGCCGCGGCGGACCGGGGTTCGCCCGCGGAACGTGCGGGCCCATCGGACGTGTTCCGGGTTACGTCCAGCGTAGGCCCAGGGCCCCGGGCCGCGCGATTCACCACCCGGTGGGTATCACACGACGACGCCGCTCGGGTTCTGTCGTACGTCACACGGCGGCACACCTCAGTTCCCGCTGGGTGCCACCGGGCGGCGTGGCAGGAAGATGGCGGCCAGGACGATCGCGATCACGATCAACGCACCGATGCACAGGGTCGCCCCGCCCCAGCCCGCGCTCGTGAACGCGATGCCGGCGGCGTACCCCAGCGCGGAGGAGCCGCCGTAGTAGAAGAGTGTGTAGAGGGAGGACGCCTGGGCCCGCCCCTCGGTGGCCATGGCGGGAACCCATCCGTTGGCCACGGAGTGCGCCGCGAAGAATCCGGCGGTGAACACCAACAATCCCGCCACGATCACCGGCAGCCACGGGAGGACCGTGAGCAGCAGACCGCCCAGCATGATCAGGGCCGCGGTGATCAACACGGGGCGGCGGCCGAAGCGATCGGCGAGGCTTCCCGCCCGCGCGGAGGACCATGTCCCGGAGAGATAGGCCAGAAACAGCAGGGACACCACGCTCTGGGGCACGTTGAACGGTTCATCCCCCAGGTGGAAACCGATGTAGTTGTACACCGCCACGAAACCACCCATGAGCAGGAATCCCTGCAGGTAGAGCGTCACCAGGCGCGCGTCCTTGAGGTTGACCCACAGGTGCGCGATCAGCCCCTGCTCCCCCGTGAGCCGCACGGGCTGGGGCGTGAAACCACGCTGGCGCGGGATCAACAGGATGAAGGTCACGGCCGCGGCGGCGGCGATCAGCGCGACGACGCTCGTCCCCACGCGCCAGCCGAAGAAGTCCGCGAGCGGGGCGGCCACGATGCGCCCGGAGAGCCCGCCCAGACTCGTCCCGGAGATGTAGGTCCCGGCCGCCACGGCTCCATAGCGCGGATTGACCTCCTCTGCGAGGTACGCCATGGCCACCGCGGGGATCCCGCCCAGGGCCACGCCCTCCAGGAACCGCAGGCCCACGAGGGATTCGAACGTGGGCATGACGTTGATGAGCACGCCCAGGACGGCGGCGCAGCTGATCGCGGCGACCATGGCGCAGCGTCGTCCCCAGCGGTCCGAGACGAGCGACCACGGGATCACCCCCACGGCGAGACCCAGCGTGGCGGTGGAGACGGCGAGCGCGGCCTGGGCGGCGTCGATGTCGAGGTCCTGGGCCATGATGGGCAGCACGCCCTGCACGGAGTAGAGCTGGGCGAACGTGGCCACGCCCGCGCACAGCAGTGCCACGAGAATGCGCCGATAGCCCGAGCTCCCCTTGTCGTAGCCCTCCCACACCCTGCGTGACGATCCCATACCCGGGTGCACCTCCTGCTGCGACTGTCCTGCCCGGGCAGCTGCGTCTTCCCGGGCCCGGCCGTACCATGCGTGCACGACCTCGGCCAGGGTACGCCCGGTGCGCGCCCGGGCCCGGGCCGCTCCCGCGCGAGGTTTCCGTGCGGCGTCGTGCGGGAGTCACGCGGAAGCGGCGGCACCGCGCCCGGACACGACGACGCCCGCGTCCTCCCTCGGGAGGACGCGGGCGAACGGTCATTCTGGCGCGGGGCACACCGCTCCGCGGGGTGTCAGGAGCCGGCGACGGTGGAGGCGAGCCGCTCGAGGGACTCCTCCAGAACCTTCTCGCCGAAGAGCGGGAAGCTGATCTTCTTCGTCACCTTGGGGTTGGCGTGCTCCCACGAGTAGGTGAGGGTCACGGTGGTGGAGTCCGAGCCCTCGGGCTGCAGCTCGTACACCCATTCCCAGCCGTTGTCCTCCACGGAGGTGCCCTCGGGGCAGGGCTTCCACGCGATGAGCTTGTTGGGGTCCAGACCGGTGACGTGGTTCTCCGTCTTGTAGTCCCCGCCCATCATCTCGGCGTGCATGTTCATCACGAAGACGTCGCCGACGTTCTGGATGCGCTGGTCCGTGCCAGAGATGACGGTCCCGGAGGCGTCCAGGCTGGGGTGTTTGGCGGGCAGTGTCAAGATCTCGAAGATCTCCTCCGCCGGGGCGTCGATGAGACGGCTGACGGTGATGGACTTCTCACTCATGGCATACCTCCTGATTGACGATGCTGATGGTTTCTACGTTAGCCACGGGAGAGGGAGGCCCTTCAAGCGTTTTTGCGATGGGCGAAGCGGGCGCGCGCCACTCCGATTCCTCCCGCGGCAGTGAGAGCGTCCGCAGGTGATGCGCGAACCCGAGCTCCGCACGTCCTTCGAGCCGCCCCGACGTCACCGCACGGATCCGGTCCGTGGCCTCGACCCGTGCGCCCACTTGGTGCAGTGCAGCCAGCAGGGCTTCGTCCTCGCTGCACGCCAGGGGCGGGAAACCGCCCGTGTGCTCGTAGAACGAGGCGCGCACACCCATGTTCGCCGCGTGGATGTGCGGGTGGCTCTCTACGAGCGTGTGTTCGCGCTGCCACAGCTCGTACACGTGCGGCGGACACTCCGTCGGGTCCGGTTCCACGGTCCCGAGAATCGCATCCACACCGGCGCCCGCACGCTGCACCTGGTAGCGCAGCCAGTTCTCGGGCACCATCGTGTCCGCGTCCGTGGAGGCGATCCACTCCGGGTCCGACGCCGCGAGCGCCTGCCGGGCTGCCGCGGCGCGCGCTCCCCCGGCGCTGTGCCATTGCCCCGAAACGATCTCCAGTCGGGCTCGGCCACCGTCCCGGTTCGACACCGCCCACGCCTGGCGCGCGCGCTCCACCGTCCGGTCCGTGCAGCCGTCCGCGGCGAGCACGACCGTGACCTCGACGTCGCCCGTCCCCACACCGCGCGGCGCCCCCCACAAGGGCGGCATGGCATCGATTCGGGACGTGCCGGGAGCGGGCCCGGCGACGTCGTCGGCGGACGCCCACTCGGACCGTGCGAACGACGGATCATGACCCAGCCCCGCGATCGCACCGGCGACCGACTCGAGGCACCGGCCCACGCGGTCCTGTTCGTTGCACGCCGGGATGATCACGGCGATCCGGCGGATCACGTGTTCCCCGCGGGAACGGGCGCGAAGACCTCGATCACGAAATCGGTTTCGCGGTGGCTCAGCACCCCGCGCAGCCCGGGAGTGCGCCGAGCCTCGCGATGGACGTCCGCGCCGTCGAGCGGCCAGTCCGCGATCGGGTGCCGCCAGTGGCACAGCACGAGGTGCCCGCCGTCCGCGAGCGCCGCCACGCAACGCCGCAACAGCTCGCGCCATTGCTCGGGCGAGCAGAAGTACCCCATCTCGCTCACCACGATCAGCTCTCGCGGGGACCAGTCCTCGTCCCAATCGCGCGGCAGCACGGCGCTGACGAGTTCCACGTTCGGCACGCCCTTCCGTTCGAGCCGGGTGCGGGCGGCGCTCAGGGCGACGTCGCTCGCGTCCACCGCGGTCACGGAACGCGCGCGCCGGGCCAGTTCCACCGTGAGGGCGCCCGTGGAGCACCCCAGATCCAGGACGCTGCCGTAATGCTCCCGCGGCAGGCACGCGAGTAGCACGTCCCGTTTGCGCCGCTCGTACCACGAGGTGTCCACGGCCCAGGGGTCCGCGCTCGCGGTGTGCACACGGTCGAACACGGTCCGCTGATCGGGCGTGCCGAGCACGAAGAACTCGACCGAGCGATCGAAGTGTTCGAGCACGTGGGGGCCTAGGAGCACCTCGTCCCCCCGCCGGTCGGACAGCGGCTGCACCTGGGTCACGTGGTGGGCCAGGGCGGAGCGCTTGGCAGCGCGAGCGGCGTCGTCCAGTGGGACCCGCACGAGCCCGCGCGGCAGGCGCGTGGGGGAACCCCAGTGCCAGAACCACACGGGGTACTGCAGGCAGCGCACACCCCACGCCCCGGCGGCCGCGACGACCGTGCGGGCCAGAACCTCGTGGTCGGTGTGCCCGTCCTCCTCCCACGTGACGATCACCAACGGCTGCTCCCCCTGCTCGAGCCATTCGAGATGACGGGCCACCGGCTCGGACAGTTCATCCTCGGACAGGCCGCCGTCGGTCAGGGCGAGGTACTCCGGCGGGGTGTCCGTGCTGGTCAGGGTGTGCACCGCGGCGGCGAGCTCTTCGTGGCGCAATGCGGCCAATCGTTCGGGCGTGTGGGTCGGTGAATCCGGGTGGGAGTTCTCCCCCAGGGTCGCCACGACCACCCGCACATCCGCTCCCGCGTCCGCGAGCCGGTGCACGGTGCCGCCGGCCCCCAGGGTCTCGTCGTCCGGGTGGGCCGCGAACACGACGACCCGGTCCACGCCGGTCAAGTCCACCTCGGGGGCGCGGTGCAGAGCGCCGCAGCGGGCCCAGTCGGCCTCGGGCGTGCCCGGATCACGGTGGTCGAAGCTCACCACGGGGTCTCCTCCGACCCATCCTGGACCAGCTCCAGCAGGGTGCGTCCGAGGGCGGCGGTGTCCCGCTCGGCGTGGTCCTGGCGGATGTAGACCTGCAGGGACTCGACCCGCCGCACGTGTGCGGGGTCCCCCGTGAGCGGACCGGGCCCGGTGGCGCGGGAGACCACGCGGATCACGGTGTCGGCGGCGTCGGCCACCGTGCGGCGCACGCGCAACGCCCATGCGGCGCCGTGCTCACCCGTGGCCTCGCCGCGGTCCACCGCCGCGGCCGCACGGTCCAGGACGGCCTGAGCCGCACCGAGCGTGAGGTCGAGCTGCCCGAGGGCGGTGCGAGCGGCGTCGTCGACGGGGCGTGCGGGGCGCACGAGTTTGCACCACAGCAGATCCGCGACGGACTGTGCGCCGCCGAGCCACACGGCCGCCACGCCCATCCCGCCCCACGCGAAGCCCGGGCGGGTCAGGTACCACTCGTCCGCGCCGAGCGGTTGCGCCGGAACGCCCTCGAAACGGACGGGTACCGTGACGACCTCGGCGAGACCGCGGGACGTCCACCCCGCGGCGGCTTCGGGCCGGAATCCCGGGTGGTCCGTGGCCACGACGAACGCCCGACGGTGTCCCGTGGGTTCCCCGACCTCGTCGGTGACGTGCGCGGTCACGACGGCGCGTGAGACGGAACCCGCGAGCGAGCACCAGGGCTTGGTCCCGGTCAGGGTCCAGTGCGGACCGTCGGCGGCGTCATCATCGGCCGAGTGCGCAGCGGACGACGGCGTGGCCAGCAACGGCTCGCCCGCCCCCTCCGCGGCCCACACGCCCCACGTGTCGCGGTCGGTGATCAGGTCGGTGCGGCCCGCCTGGCGCAGGATGGCCAGGGCATCCAGGTGGGGTTCGATGATCCTCGCGTAGGCGAGGTCCATCCGACCCAGTGCGCTCAGCTCGCGCCACAGTTCACGCGTGGCGCCCTCCCCCGGGGCGGGCAGGTCGCGTCCGAGTACGCGCGCCTGGTCCAGTGCGTGATCGACGAAGCGTTGCACGGCCCGGGGATCGGCCGGAGCCGCGGCGGGGACGGGAAGTTCTGGGTGCTCGGACACCCCATCAGCCTACGTGTCGGGGCGGACACCCACCCCACCTTTTCAGCGGTAGGCCACCTACCATGAGGGGAGTCGATCGAAGGGGACAAGGCATGTTCACGGTGGATCCCGCCGCTTCCACACCGGTGTACGAACAGCTCGTGGAATGCGTCCTGCGGGACGTCTCCTCCGGGGAACTCATGGTGGGTGACCGCATCCCACCGGTGCGCGCGCTCGCGTCCGAGCTGGGGCTGTCCGCGGGCACCGTGGCCAAGGCCTACCGGGAGATGGAGACCCACGGCGTGATCGAGACACGCGGGCGCAAGGGCACGTTCATCGCGCAGGGCCGGGACGACCGCGACGCCGCCGCGGCACGCGCCGCCGCCCGGTACCTCGACGAGGTGGCCGGGCAGCTGCACTACTCCCCCGAGGAGTGCATGGCGCTCGTGCAGCACGCGCTGCGCGCCCGTTCGGAGGGGTGACAGCGGCGTCGTCGTCCATGCCTCGGACGACGACGCCGCCAACCTCACTTCTCGGCCTTGCGCCCCCCGTGCCGGACCACCAGTGCCAGCAAGAACGCGGCAAGGCAGAACACCGCGAGCAGGGTGAGCCCCACGAAGTAGGAGTTGCTCTCGGGGTCGTAGGTGGCACCCATGACCAGGGGCGGGAAGTAGCCGCCCAGACCGCCGGCCGCGGCGATGATCCCCCCCACGGTGCCCACGTTCTTGGCGGGGGTCGCCCGACCCACCCAGCCGAACACACCGCCGGTGCCGAGGCCCAGGAACAGGGCCATGAGCAGGAACAGCGGACCGTAGACGTGTTCACCGCTGGGCTGGAGGGCCACGAGCATCGCGAGCACGATCGTGCCGCCGAACGACAGCAGGGTGATGATCTTGGGACCGAAGCGGTCCGCGAGGGTACCGCCCACGGGGCGTGCGATCACGGCGGCGAGCGCAAAGCCCGCGGTGCGCGTGCCGGCCGCGGTGGGATCGTACGAGTAAACGTTGGCCAGGTACGTGGGCAGGTAGTTGGAGAAGGCCACGAACGCACCGAAGACCACCGCGTAGAGGAAGCACAGCTGCCACGTGACCTTGAGCTTGAACGCGGCCTTGAGCTTGGGCATGGCCGGTTCCGCCACGACCCCGGCGCGGGCGGGCGAGTCGCGCAGCAGCAACCAGCACAGCAGGGCGCTCACGGCCACGATGACGGCCACGATCACGTGGGTCATGAAGTACCCGGTCGCGGCGACCAGGCGCGGGGTGAAGAACGCGGAGACCGCGGTACCCACCATGCCCGCACCGAACACGCCCGTGGCGAAGCCCTTGCGGTGGGACTCGTACCACGCGGAACAGAACGGGATACCGATCGCGAACACGGTGCCCGCGATCCCCAGGAAGAACGCCACGACCACCAGCAGCGGGAAGGTGTTGAGCTGACCCACCACACCCGTGAGCAGCACGAGCGGTGCGGTGATCCCCAGGATCACGGTGAACATGAGCCGCCCTCCAAACTTGTCGGTGAGCGCACCCACGGGAACCCGGGCGATCGAGCCCACGAAGATCGGCATGGCCACGAGGATCGCGGTCTGCCCGGGACTCAGGTGCATGTCGTTCGCGTAGCGCTTGGACAGGGGCCCCACGATGGTCCACGCCCAGAAACCCACGGTGGACGCCAACGTGGCCAGGATGAGGTTCCTGAACTGGCCCTGTTTCAGGTTCGGTGCGGCCTCAGCGGCGGGGACGGCGGACATGACTCTCCTCAGGGATGGGGCGGGAAGGGGCCGGGTTATTTGACGCGCGTGGAACCGGAGCGTTCGCGCGGGGGCCGCGTGCGGCGTCGTGAACTGGCGCGGTCCTGGGTGCCGATGGGCTCCCAACCACGGCGGTAGTTCACGGAACCGGCACGCGGAGCGTTACCCCGCGAGCGGTAGACGATGTACGGGCGGAAGAGGTAGTGCAGCGGCGCCGTGAAGGCGTGGACCAGGCGGGTGAACGGCCACACCGCGAACAGGGCCATGCCCCACAGCACGTGCACGTGGAAGCTCGTGGAGGCGGCGGCCATGGCCCCCACGTCCGGTTGCAGGATCCACAGGGACCGGAACCACGGCGACACCGTTTCGCGGTAGTCCACGGTGGCCGGGTCGAACACGGACAGCACCGTGGTGGCCAGACCGGCCAGGATCGCGCCGAGCAGCATCACGTACATGAACTTGTCGTTGGCCGTGGTGGCCATGAACACGGGCCCGGTCCGGCGGCGGCGCACGATGAGCATCACGATGCCCACGAGCGTTCCCACACCGGCGACCGAACCGATGGACAGCGCCAGGAAGTGGTAGGCGTGCTGGGACAGACCCGCCGCCTCCGTCCACGACTTGGGGATCACGAGCCCCATGATGTGCCCCACGAGCACGGCCAGGATGCCGAAGTGGAACAGCGGCGAGGCGATGCGCAGCAACCGGGACTCGTAGAGCTGGGACGAGCGCGTGGTCCACCCGAACTGGTCGTACTTGTACCGCCAGATCAGCCCTCCCACGAGGGTCAGCATGACCACGTACGGCAGGATCCCCCACAAGAGGGTGTCGATCACGTTCACTGGTTTCCTCCGGTCATGGGCAGCAGGCGGGGGTCGTAGGCGTCCAGGCCCACGGCCTCGGTGGGCGGTCCGTAACCGGCCATCCGGGCCACGGCTGACTCGTCCTCGGGCGACGGCCCGGGAAGCGTGGAGCACACGAGTTCCACGGCGCACGCCTGGGGCAGGTCGTCCCGGATCAACGCCAGACGCAACAGCTCCAGGGACGGGCGGTAGCGCTGCAACAGCTCGAAACCGTCCTCGCCGGAGACCCGCGCGGCGAATTCGAGCACCACGGGCAAGTGGTCCGGCAGTTCCTCGTCCCCGAACTCGCACCCGTGCGCGCGGTAGACCTGTTTGAACGCGGACAGGGCCTCACCGCGACGGCGCGTGTCACCGTCCGTCCAATAGGTCAGGTGCAGGCTGTGGCGCCGAGACAGGTCGAACTCCTGGACGTAGTCGCCCTGGATCTCCCGCAAGTCCGATTCCCGCAGCCACCGGATCAGGGGTGCCACCTGCTCGGGGTCCACGCCCACCTCGGCCAGCGCCCGTTCCACGAGGGGCAGCTGCTCGATCACCTCGGGGCGCGGGTAGCTCAGCAGCAGGGCCGCCGATTGGCGGATCACCGCGGAACGCTGCGGGTTGCGGTCCCGGTACCCGGGCACCTCCACGGTCCCCTTCCCGGCCCTACCCAGAAGGCTCGACAGCAGCCCCATCACCGGCCCCCGCTCGCCCCGGCGGTGCCCTGGTCCGGCCGCGAACCCGGGTTGTCGGAGGTCGCCGCGAGCGACGCCGCATCTCGCTCCGGTTGCGCCGGGAACAGTCCCGCGGGGGTCCCGTTGCCGTCCCAGTTGAGCAGGTTCACGCGACCGGCCAACTGGTCGTTGCCCGTGGGGTCCTCGCCCGTCTGCCGTGCCCGCAAGGCTGCGAAGTTCTCGACGGCGACCGGCATGGGTCGGCCGGAGGCCTCACCGAACACGCCGGTCTGACCCATACCCGGGCCGCCGTCCACGTCCAGGGAACACCCGATCTCCTCGAGGTTGTGGGCGTCCTCCACGTGGGCGGCGGGGATCACGTAGCGCTCGTCGTACTTGGCGATCGCCATGAGCCGGTACATCTGGCGGATCTCGGAACCCGTCATCCCCACGGCCTGGGCGATCGACTCGTCCGGTTCGTCCCCGAGCGTGACGTTGCGCATGTAGGCGCGCATCGCGGCGAGCTTACGCAGCACGTGGGTGACCAGCTCGGTGTCCCCCGCGGTGAACAGTTCTGCGAGGTACTCCACCGGGATCCGCAGGGACTCGATGGCGCCGAACAGGTTGTCCGGGTCCTCGCCGTCGTGGCCCTGTTCCTTGAGCAGGTCCACGATGGGCGACAGCGGCGGGACGTACCAGACCATGGGCATGGTGCGGTATTCGGGGTGCAGCGGCAGGGCCACGCGCAGGGTCTTGGCGAGTGCGTACACAGGCGACTTGCGGGCCGCCTCGAGCCAGTCCTCGGGAATCCCGTCCCGGCGAGCGGCGTCGATCACCTCGGGGTCGCTGGGGTCCAGCATGAGGTCCAATTGGGCCTCGTAGAGGTCCTGCTCGTTGGGCGTCGCGGCCGCCTGGGTGACCTTGTCGGCGTCGTACAGGAAGATGCCGATGTAGCGCATGCGCCCTACGCACGTCTCCGCGCACACTGTGGGGATGCCCACCTCGATGCGGGGGTAGCAGAACGTGCACTTCTCGGCCTTGCCGGACTTGTGGTTGTAGTAGATCTTCTTGTACGGGCACCCGGTCACGCACTGGCGCCACCCGCGGCACCGGTCCTGGTCCACGAGCACGATCCCGTCCTCGGACCGTTTGTAGATGGCGCCGGACGGGCACGAGGCCATGCAGGACGGGTTGAGGCAGTGCTCGCACAACCGCGGCAGGTAGAACATGAACGTCTGTTCGAACTCGAACTTGATCCGGTCGTTCGCCTCGTCCCGCAGCTTCTGCACCACGGGGTCCAGGTGACCCATCTCGGTGGCGCCACCGAGATCGTCGTCCCAGTTGGCGGACCACTCGATCTTGGTGTCCTCACCCGTGATGAGGGACTTGGGCCGGGCCACGGGGAAGTCGTCACTCGCGGGGGCGTTGACCAGGTTCTCGTAGTCGTAGGTCCACGGCTCGTAGTAGTCCGCGAGTTCCGGCTGCACCGGGGACGCGAACAACTGCGCGAGTTTCTTGAGCCGGCCACCGGACTTGAGCTTGAGGTTGCCGCGCCGGTTCAGTTCCCAGCCGCCCTTCCACCGCTCCTGGTCCTCGTAGCGGCGCGGGTAGCCCTGACCGGGGCGGGTCTCCACGTTGTTGAACCACACGTACTCGGTGCCCGCCCGGTTGGTCCACGCCTGCTTGCACGTGACCGAACAGGTGTGACAACCGATGCACTTGTCCAGGGTCATCACCATGGCAACTTGGGACATCACACGCATCAGTACTCGACCTCCTGGGAACGCTTGCGGACCACGGACACGATGTCCCGTTGGTTTCCGGTGGGCCCCATGTAGTTGAAGGCCCAGGACAGGTGGGCGTAGCCACCGATCATGTGGGTGGGTTTGACCAGGATGCGCGTGACGGAGTTGTGGATCCCGCCACGCTTGCCCGTGGTCTCGGACTTGGGGACGTCGATCGTGCGCTCCTGTGCGTGGTGGACGTACACCACGCCCTCCGGCATGCGGTGGGAGACCACCGCACGGCCCACGAACACGCCGTTGGTGTTGACGCACTCGACCCAGTCGTTGTCCTTGACCTCGATCGCGCGGGCGTCCTGCGGGGCCATCCACACAGTGGTGCCACCGCGGGAGAGGGACAACATGAACAGGTTGTCCTGGTACTCGGAGTGGATGGACCACTTGTTGTGCGGGGTCAGGTAGCGCACTGCGATCGACAGTTCGCCCTTCTTCCCGAGCTGTGGTTCACCGAAGAGCCGGTGCATGTCCAGCGGGGGCCGGTAGATGGGCAGCATCTCCCCCATGTCCTTGAGCCAGTCGTGGTCCAGGAAGAAGTGCATGCGCCCGGTCAGGGTGTGGAACGGCTTGAGGCGTTCGATGTTCACCGTGAACGGCGCGTACCTGCGGCCACCGGTCTCGGAACCGGACCACTCGGGGGACGTGATCACGGGCACGGGGGCCTGCTGGGTCTCCGTGAAGGTGATCACCTTCTCCTCCGAGCCCCGGGAGAGGTCCGCGAGCGGTTTGCCCACGCGCTTCTCGAGGGTCTCGAAGCCCTGGGTCGCGAGCGCGCCGTTGGTAGTCCCGGACAGGCTCAGGATGGCCTCCGCCATCCGGGCGTCCGAGTCCAACGCGGGGCGGCCTTCGGCCGGGCCGGAGTCGAACACGCCGTGCTGACGGCCCAGCCGGTCCACGGCCCCGGTGACGTCGAACGTGACGTTCTTGGTGGTCAGCCCGAGCTTGTCCGCGAGCGGGCCGAGCGCCACGAACTTGTCCCCGATGGCCGTGTAGTCACGCTCCACGAGCTTCAGCTGGGGCAAGTTCTTGCCCGGCACGGCGGGAACGTCCGTGCCCTTCCACTCGGGCACGCGTCCGCCGGGTTGGGCGATCTCCCCCGGGGTGTCGTGCTGCAGCGCGGTGGCCACCACGTCCTTGCGGGTGTCCAGGTGCCCGGCCGAGAGCCTGCCGACCTCGTCCGCGAGCAACTGGAACAGCTTCCAGTCCGTCTTGGCCTCCCACGGCGGGGTGATCGCCGGGGTGAACGCGTGCACGTAGGGGTGCATGTCCGTGGAGGAGAGGTCGAACTTCTCGTACCACGTGGCCGCGGGGAAGACGACGTCGCTCAGCAGCGTGGAGGACGTCATGCGGAAGTCCGCGGAAACCAACAGGTCGAGCTTCCCCTGGGGTGCTTCGTCGCGCCAGCGCACGTCGTGCGGCTTGGACTCCGCGTGGTCCTGCCCCTGCACGCTATTGCTGGTCCCGAGCAGGTGCTTGAGAAAGTACTCCTCGCCCTTCGCAGAGGAACCGAACAGGTTGGAGCGCCACAGCACGAGGGTGCGCGGCCAGTTCTCGGGGGCGTCCGGGTCCTCGACCGCGAAGTTCAGCTCGCCGTTCTTGAGCTTGGCCGCGATCCATTCGGGTTCCGACGCCGCTTCGCCGCGTTCCACACCCGCGATCGCCGCGTCCGCGACGTCCAGCGAGTTCTCGTGGAACTGCGGGTAGAACGGCATCCACCCGAGCCGCGTGGACTGGGCCACGACGTCCGCGGTGTGCATGCCTCTCAGGTGACCCTCCGCGAGCGGCGACTGCAGGGAGTCGGAGGAGTACCCGTCCGAGCGCTACTGGTCCGTGTGCATGTACCAGAACGCGGTGCCGATCATGAACCGCGGGGGACGCATCCAGTCGTTCGCGGACGCCATGGCCGCCCACCCGGTGATGGGGCGGGCCTTCTCCTGACCCACGTAGTGGGCCCACCCGCCGCCGTTGCGTCCCTGGCACCCGCACAGCATGAGCATGGCCAGGATGGCCCGGTACGTGGTGTCACCGTGGTACCACTGGCAGATGCCCGCGCCCAGGATGATCATGGAGCGTCCGCGGGACTTCTCCGCGTTCGCGGCGAACTCGCGTGCCGTGCGGATCACGGCCTCCGCGGGGACGGACGTGACCTCCTCCTGCCACGCGGGGGTGTAGGGGGTCCGTGCGTCGTCGTAGCCGGCGGACCACTCACCCGGTAGGCCCTCGCGACCCACGCCGTACTGCGCGAGCATGATGTCGAAGACCGTGGTCACCGCGCGCCCGGCCACCGTGGTGGTGGGTACGCCGCGGCGGATCGTGGAACCGGCCCCCGTGGGGTCGGTGAACGCGGGCAGATCGAGGTGGGTGACACCGCCGTCGTACCCGGCCGAATCCGCGATCGACAGCGCGGGCAGGGTATCCCCCAGGTCCAGGTTCCACTTGCCCTCGTCCTGGTCGTTGTAGCGGAAGCCCATGGAGCCCTGCGGGATCACGGCCTTGTGCGTGTGCCGATCCAGCAGGACGGTCTTGAACGCGGGATCGGCCTGCCCCGCGGCGGCGGGATCACCCGCTGCCGCGAGATCCTCCGCGGTGACGAACTTGTCCGGGACCACCGTGCCGTCCGCGCGCTCGTCGAGCGAGATGAGGAACGGGAGGTCCGTGTACTGCAGCACGTACTCCTCGAAGAACCGCACGCGACGGTCCACGAAGTTCTCCTTGAGGATCACGTGACCCATGCCCATGGCGAGCGCGGCGTCCGTGCCGGCCTGTGCGGGCAACCACTCGTCCGCGAACTTGGTATTGTCCGCGTAGTCCGGGCTCACCGAGACCACCTTGGTCCCGCGGTAGCGCACCTCCGCGAGCCAGTGCGCGTCCGGGGTGCGGGTCACGGGGATGTTGGAACCCCACATCATGAGGTAGGTGGCATCCCACCAGTCCCCGGACTCGGGGACGTCCGTCTGGTCGCCGAAGACCTGCGGCGAGGCCACGGGCAGATCGGCGTACCAGTCGTAGAAGCTGTTCATGACCCCGCCGATGAGGTTGATGAACCGCGCACCCGCCGCGTGGGACACCATGGACATCGCGGGGATCGGCGAGAACCCCGTGCACCGGTCCGGGCCGTAGGTCTTGATGGTGTGCACGTGCGCGGCCGCGGTCATCTCCACGGCCTCCTGCCAGCTCGCGCGTACCAACCCGCCCTTGCCGCGGGCCTGTTGGAACTCACGACGCTTGACGGGGTCGTTGACGATCGACTCCCATGCGAGCACCGGATCGTGGTGGAGCTGCTTGGCCTCGCGGTACATCTGCAACAGCACGCCCCGGATGTACGGGTAGCGCACGCGGGTGGGCGAGTAGGTGTACCACGAGAACGCCGCACCGCGCGGGCACCCGCGGGGCTCGTACTCGGGGCGGTCCGGACCCACGGAGGGGTAGTCCGTCTCCTGCGCCTCCCACGTGATGATGCCGTCCTTGACGTACACCTTCCACGAGCACGACCCCGTGCAGTTCACACCGTGGGTGGAGCGCACCACCTTGTCGTGGCTCCAGCGGTTGCGGTAGAAGGCGTCACCCGCGCGACCACCCTCACGGAAGACGGCGCGGCCGTCCGGCGTCTCCTCCCAGCGGGAGAAGAAACGTCCCATTTTCAACAGCGCATCTGATGCCGGTCCGTCGATCCCGGCGGGGGTCTCGGTGGTTGCCATACCGGCATGCTAGGTCGATTTGGTATCGAAAATGCGTATTTTGTTCGGCGTGGCTCGAACATTGCGGTGAACCCGTGTGACGTGCGGGAATACGGCATATTTAGCTGGACTAATAAGCCTGGGTGCTGCCGCTGGTTCCCGAGGTTTTCAGGAGCGGTCTCGCGGTTCGCCGTCCCGGTCCCGACGGCGGCCGCACAGACGCCCCCCAAGGCTGCCGGGCGATTCCCGACGGCGTCCGCGCACCGGTTCCCGGGGGCTCGCGAGGCAACCATGCGACGTCGTTCCCGGATGTCCGTGCGAATGGCTCCAGGCGCTCGCGGGCGACCGAGCGACGTCGTCCCCTCCCGGCCGACGGTGCCCGACCCGGTCGCGGAGGGCCGGGGCCCGCGCCCGTAGACTGGTGCCCCATGAAGTCGTTCGTCGCTCCCGTGCTGCTCGTGATCACCGCGCTCGTCCAGGCCATGGGCATCTACCCCTACGTCCAGGACGGCATCACGCTCACGGGGCAGCTGCTGTTCCCCATCCTCTTCGCGCTCGCGGCCATGTACCTGGCCCGCAAGGGTCGCCCCGGCGCGTTCGGCACGGCGCACATGGTCATCCTGGTGCTGTCCGTGGTCCTGGTGGTGCTGTCCCTCGTGGGCATGAGCCAGCAGCTCCCGTACTTCTACCCCACCATGATCCTGTACTACATCGCGTTCGTGCTCGTGGCCGTGGAATGCGCGCTGCGCATCGCCGGGCTGCCCAAGAAGTCGCGTGCCGTGGGTGCGGAGTCCGACGACGCCGCCCCCACCCACTGAGCCGTGCCCTCCTCCCCGAACGCGTCCTTGCAGCTGCCCTTCGACACCGTGGTCGTGGCAGGGGGCCGCTCCTCCCGACTCGGAGGCGCCCCCAAAGCCCAGTTGTCCTTCGAGGGCTCCACGCTGGTGGCCCACACGGTCGCGGCGGTGCGCCTGTTCGGTGCCGTGGTGGTCGTGGGGCCCGAGGATCCGCGGCTGCCGCCGGACGTATTACGCGCCCGGGAGGATCCGCCCTTCTCGGGACCGGCGGCGGCGGTGGCCGCGGGCGTCGTCGTCCTGGACGGCGTGAGCGGACGTCACGAGTGGACGGCGGTGCTCGCATGCGACATGCCGCATGTCGACCGCGCACTGCCCGCGCTCGTGCGGGCTGCGCAGGACGTCCCCCCGGAGGTCGACGGCGTGATGGCGTTGTCCGACGAGGGCCGGGCCGAGAACCTCGCCGTGCTGATCCGTTCCGCGGCGCTGAGCGCGGTGCTGCGCGAGGTGCCCACGGTGGACGTGTCCGTGCGCTCGGTGTGGCGTCATCTGACGTTGGGCACCGTTCCCGTCCCCCACGCCAGCACGAGCGACGTGGATACATGGGAAGATGTGCGTAGATTCGACCTGCACTGAATCGCCACGTCGAGGAGACATCATGCCCGGACTTCCGCACCAGCACGATCCCGCCGCTCACGAGGACGACGACCAGCGCGAGAACCGTTCGGCGGCGTCGGAACCGACCGTGCGCTGGGCCTCGTGGGACGAGGCCCGACGGATTGCCTACGGCACCCCGCACTCCCTCCCCAACATCCTGTTGCCGCTGGCGAAATGCCTCGACGAGATCCTCGCCGAGTCCGTGACCGCCGAGATGCCCGTGCCCCACTACGCCTCCGCCGCGGCGGACGGCTGGGCTGTGGCCGGGGAGGGCCCGTGGCGGATCCGCATGCCGCGCCCCGCCGAGACCGACGAGCGCCTGCTGCTGACCCTGCCCCCGGACCAGCGCATCCTCCCGGTGGTGGAGCTCAAGCCGGGTGAGGCCACCCACGTCAATGCCGGGGACGCCGTCCCGTTCGGGACCCGCGCGGTTCTCGAGGCCCACCGGGGTCACGTGGTCCCCGCCGACCCCGCGGCCCGCGACATGCCGACCGGTGAGCACGGCCGCGGACCCGAGGAGGGCGACACCCTCGAGGACGCCACACCCGCAGCGACCCTCGTGAAGAACCAGGACGTCCGGGCCGTGGGCGAGGAGATCGAGCAGGGGGACCTCCTGCTGCGCGCCGGTCGCAAGCTCAACCCCGCCCACCTCGGTCTCGCCGCGAGCGCGGGCCACGACATGCTCCCCGTCCGACGCCGCCCGCGCGTGACCGTGCTGCTGGGTTTCGCCAACGTGGTCGAGGACGGCATTCCCGGCCCCGGTGAGGTGCGCGACGTCCTCGGACTGCAGCTGCCCGCCGCGCTGCGCGAACTGGGCGCGAACGTGGATCAGGTCCGGCGCGTGGCCGACGGCGCGGACGGAATGATCTCCGCATTCACGGAAGCCCCCATGGGTGCGAGCTCGCTGCTCGACGCCCGTGCGGAGATCGTGGTCTCCACCGGCGGCACGGGTCACGGGGAGGACGATCACGTCCGTAAGGCCCTCGAGGATCTCGGGGCCCACCTCATCATCGACGGCGTGGCGCAAGAACCCGCCCACGGGGTGATCGTGGCCCAGCTGCCTGACGACGGTCCCGTGGTGCTCGCGCTTCCCGGTTCACCGCTGTCCGCGATGACCGGTCTGCTGAGTGTGGGGCACGCCCTGATCGCCGGGGCCAAAGGTGAGGCCATGCCGTTCACGCGCCGCGTCACCGCGGGTCAGGACCTCGAGGCCACAGGCCGCACCCGCGTGATTCCCGCCTACCTTCAGGACGGCCGTGTGTTGCCGGAACCCACCGTGGGTCCCACGATGCTCTCGGGTCTCGCCCACGCGGATGTGCTCCTGGTGGTTCCGGAGGACGGCATGAGCGCGGGCCAAGACGTGGAGGTCATCCCCCTCCCCTGGCGGGGCTGAGGCGGGGGCGTCACGGGGTGGGTCTACGAGGTGCGTCCGGCCCGCCAGGAACTTTTGGGTGCCCTGAGGCCCCCGCGCAATTTTCAGGCGCCGTGAGGCCATGGAGCCCAGCCGATGGTGGCTCCAGAGTGACTTGGAATTCGCGGGTGGCCTTGGAATAACTGATATGTCCAGGACGGCTTTGGAACGCCTGCGAGTTCCTCAGCGGTCCGGGCATGACTGAGAGTTACCGCGTGGCCCGGGGTAACTCATAAATTCGCCCGCGGGCGGGCACCGGGGTGGACCTCAGTTCACGGTGACGAAATAGACGATCGCCCCGATGATGAACGTCAGCGAGGCCAGCAGTGCGCACAACAGTTCCACCAGGATGCCCACGCCCATGGCCTTCGCGGCCACCCAGGATGTGCTCAGTGCGGTGTTGAAGTCTCTGTTGCGCACGGTCTCGGACAGCAGGAGCCCCACCACGAAACCGATGAACAGGCCTACCACGGGGATCACGAACATCCCGATCACCGCGCCCACCACACCGAAGAGCAGCGTGCGGTTCGGGATGGCCCGGCGTTTGAGCTTGCTGCCGGTGAGCACGAGACTCGCGGACATCCCCGCGAGGAGGAGCGTGCCGCCCAGGGCGAGCACGACCCACCCCTCGGGGGCACGCACCACGAACGCCCAGATGATCAACCCGATCAACGCGGTGATGGAGCCCGGGAGCACCGGGACCACGATCCCCACGCAGCCGATGACGATGAGGACGGCTGTCGCGATGGTGGCGATAATGTCTGCGGTCACGCCCTCATCGTACGGGCAGGGCCGCTGACGAACGGCCCGCCGCGGCGGAACGCGGCGCGCGCGGGGGCCGTCATCGACTGCGCAACCCATGCACAACACCCGGTGACACCAGTGGTTCCGCAGACCCATGGCCCGTGAACCGCGATCCGAACAGCGGTCCCCGTGGCGCTCCGGGCGGCGGTCCGGGCGG
>NZ_DDIY01000003.1:54937-151161 GCF_002338785.1 Kocuria sp. UBA1838
TCCGGGCGGCGGTCCGGGCGGAACCGGCAGCCGCCTATTATGGTATTTCGTACACCAATTATGGAACGGATTCAGCGTGCTCCCCATAAGTGCCCCGCAGCGGCCCAGCACCTCCACCGCCCGCAGGGGCCGCTCATGGCACCGCACCGCGGGCAAGCCCGTGCGCTGGTGGCTCGTGGCCCTCGTGATCGTGATCGCAGCGCACCGGTGGATCCCGGACACCCGATGGCTCATGGTGCACATGGTCACGCTCGGGCTGATCACCACGTCCATCATGGTGTGGTCCCAGCACTTCACCGAGGCACTGCTGCACCACAAGCTCCCGGACTCCGGCCGTCCGCGGCAGATCGTGCGGATCTACGGGGTCACGGTGGGCACCGCCCTGTTGATCGTGGGGATGCTCGCGGGGTGGTGGTGGCTCACTGTGGCCGCGGCCACCGTGATCGGCGTGATGCTCACCTGGCACGGCCTGGCCCTGCTGGCACAATCGCGCACCGCACTGCCCGCGAGATTCGGACTCACCGTGCGCTGGTACGCCACGGCCGCGTTCTTCTTGCCCGTGGGGGCGGTGTTCGGCACGATCCTGGCCCGCGACCTCTCCGCGACGTGGCACTCCCGGCTGCTGCTGGCCCACCAGGCCGTCAATGTCCTGGGTTTCGTGGGCCTCACCGTGTGCGCGACCCTGCTGACGCTGTGGCCCACGATCCTGCGCACCCGGATGCGCCACGACGCGGTGCGGTTGTCACGCATCGCTCTGCCCCTCATGGCCGCGGGCAGTCTCCTCGCTGCCGTGTTCGCGGTGCTCGGAACGGCCCCGCTCACGGCCGCCGCGTTGCTGCTCTACGCCGCCGGCGCGGCCACGGTGGGGTGGCTCATGCTGCGCACCGGGATGCAGCGCCGCCCCGAGGGTTATATGGGATGGTCCGTGGCCTCGGGCATCGCCTGGCTCGTGATGACCACGGTGCTGGCCGCGTGGCTCGTGCTGACCCGAGGGGTGGAGACCTCCGTGGCGCAGTCCCTCACGATCCCGTTCGTGGCGGGATTCCTGGTGCAGACTCTCTTCGGCGCCATGAGCTACATCCTGCCCTCGACCATGGGCGGCGGCCCCGCAACCGTCCGCGCATCTCTGGCCGCCATGAACCGCGCCGGGGTCTACCGCGTCACGGTCGCCAACCTGTGCATCGCGTTGTTCGCCCTGCCCGCCGGGGTCCTGCCCTCGTGGGTCCGCGCGCTCGTGTCGATCGTGGGGGCCGTGGTCCTCGCAGCCTTCATCCCGCTCATGATCTCCTCGGCCAAGGCGGCCATCGCCGCACGACGCCGCGCCGTCGCCGAACGCGCGGCCGGCACCGCACCCACGGACCGCACCGGGGCGACCGCTGCCGAGTCCTCCCGCCGCGGGATGGGAACGGCCCCCCAGTTCCTGGCCGGGGTACTCACGGTGCTGCTCGCGATCGCGGCGGGGATCGCCGTCGCGCCCCAGTCCGCGGGTTTCTCTCTCACGGGCAGCAACAGTTCGAGCGCGGAGGGCACCGGGGAAACCACCGAGATCAGGATGCATGCCCAGCAGGACATGCGTTTCGACCCGTCCGAGATCCGGGTACCTCAGGGAAACCGCCTGGTGATCCACCTGACCAACGACGACCCCACCACGGTGCACGATCTCGTCGTCGCCAACGGCGCCACCTCCGGCCGCCTGGACCCGGGAGCCTCCGCGACCGTGGACGTGGGAGTGATCACCGACAGGCTGGAAGGCTGGTGCTCGGTGATCGGTCACCGCTCCATGGGGATGACCGTCGACGTGATTCCCGTGGACGCACAGGGCCAAGAGGTCACCGCCACCGGAACGGATGACGCCCACGGTTCACACGGGCACGCGGAGCACACCGGAACGGACCCGGCGCAGGCGGCGGATCTCAACGCCGTCCCCGGTGAGGGTTTCACGACCCGCTCCCCCGAACTGGCCCCCGCATCGAACGAAACCGTGCACCGGATGACGCTGGACGTCCAGGAAGTGGCCCGCGAGGTGGCCCCCGGCGTGACCCAGGACGTGTGGACCTACAACGGTCAATACATGGGGCCCACGCTGCGCGGGAAGGTGGGTGACACCTTCGAGATCACCCTGACCAACGGCGGCACCATGGGTCACTCCGTGGACTTCCACGCGGGGGACATCTCCCCCGACCAGGCCATGCGCACGATCGCCCCCGGCGAATCGCTCGTGTATCGGTTCACGGCCCACCGTTCCGGGATCTGGCTCTACCACTGCTCCACCATGCCCATGAGCAGTCATGTCGCAGCAGGCATGTTCGGCGCGGTGATCATCGATCCCCCGAACCTGCCGAGCGTGGACCGTGAGTACCTGCTCGTGCAGAGCGAGACGTACCTCGCGGCCCCGTCCCCGGATCAACCCGGCCTCCCGGAGGGGGTCAACGCGGTTGTGGATCCGGAGAAGATCGCCGCGAAGCAACCCTCGTTCACGATGTTCAACGGCCATGCCACCCAGTACATGCACGACCCGCTCACGGCCCGCCCGGGAGAGCGCGTACGGATCTGGGTGCTCGCGGCCGGCCCGTCCGAGGGGTTGAGCTTCCACGTGGTGGGCGGCCAGTTCGACACCGTCTACACGGAGGGCGCGTACCAGCTCTCTCCCGATGGACCCGGTAATCCCGGTGGGACGGGTGGCGCTCAGGCCCTGAATCTCGCACCAGCGCAGGGCGGCTTCGTGGAACTCCACTTCCGCGAGCCCGGGACCTACACGTTCGTCAATCACTCGTTCGCCGAGGCCGAGCGGGGCGCCCGGGGGCTGATCCGGGTCCAGGAGTGAGCGGGGCCCGGGCGACGTCGCATCGTCACCCGGACCCCCGGTCACGTCCCGACTCAGTCGGTCAGTGCGCTGCGCAGCGTCCGTAGCGCCACGGACAGCGCGGCGAGTTCGGCGCCGGCGTCTCCGCTGTCGGCCATGGACTCGATCTCGTCCAGGACCTCCCGCAACCGCTCGAGCCGGTCCGCGTTCTCCTGCTCCCACGCCTGGACCTTCTCCTGGGCGTTGTCCCCCGGGGAGTCCAGGGCCTGACCCGCGAGCGCCACGAGCGTGGAGTACAGGTCCTCGCGCATGGCGATCCGGGCCATGTTCTCCCACCGCGTGGTCTGCGGCAGGGCCGTGATCCGGTTGAGCAGGTTCTCCAGGCCGTAGCGGTCGAACAGGGCGAAGTACACGCGGGCGATCATCTGCACGGTCACGCCCTCGCCGGAACCCTGCGCGGTATCGTCCGACGACGCCGCGGCGTCGCCGGGCTCGTACCCCGCGATGCCCTGCGCCTGGGCGAGCCGGGCGACGTCGAGCAGCGCGAACGCGTCGAGCAGTTCCGCCCATTCCACGGCGAGTGCGCGGGGCACGCCCTGGCGCTCGGCGAGCTCGGCCTCGGTCCGGGCGCGCTCGGCGGATTCCTCGCCCAGCAAGCGGTCGTTGCCGAAGCGCAGTGCCACGATGGGCCGGTACATCTCCACGAGCTCCTGGATTCCGGAGTCGGTGTCCTGGCGGTGCAGGAACCAGCGGACCACGCGGTCCAGCAGCCGCCGCATGCGCAGCGACATCCGGTTCCACAGCTCCAGGGGCACGTCCGCGTCCAGCTGGGCGTGGCGGGTGGCATAGCTCTCGAGCTCGAAGATCTCCATGGCCACAGTGAACGCGCGGGCCACGTCCACGAGGTCCGAACCGGAGTCGTCCACCACGCGGTACGCGAAGGCGATCCCGCCGTAGTTGATGATCTGGTTGGCCACCACGGTGGCGATGATCTCCCGGCGCAACGGGTGGGTGTCCAGCTTGTCATCGAAGCGCTCCCGGATCTGGGCCGGGAAGTACTGGGACAGCGTGCGGTGGAACCAGGGGTCGTCCGCGAGGTGGCTGTCCACGAGTGCCGCGGAAAGCTGGATCTTCGCGTACGCCGTGAGCACGGACAGCTCCGGGCCGGTCAGGGGCTGGCCCTGGGCGGCGCGCTCGCGCAGCTCGGAGTCGGAGGGCAGGAACTCCAGCTCCCGGTTGAGGTCCGCGTGCTTCTCCAACCAGTGCATGAGCCGGATGAACGTCTCGGTGAATTCCACACCGCGAGCGCGCTCGGTGGTCAGCAGGACGTTCTGGGCCACGTTGGTGCGGAGCACGAGTTCGGCGACCTCGTCCGTCATGGACTCGATGAACTCCGCGCGCTCGTCCGTGGAGAGCAGGCCGGCCTGGACCATGCCGTCCACCAGGATCTTGATATTGACCTCGCGGTCGGAGGACTCCACGCCGCCGGAGTTGTCGATCGCGTCCGTGTTGACCAGGATCCCGTTCAGCGCGGCCTCGGTGCGCCCGAGCTGGGTGGCCCCCAGGTTGCCGCCCTCACCGATGACCTTGACGCGCAGGTCCTCGCCGTTGACGCGGATGGCGTCGTTGGCCTTGTCCCCGACCTCCTGGTTGGTCTCGGTGGACGCCTTCACGTAGGTACCGATGCCACCGTTGTACAAAAGGTCCGCGGGCGCGAGCAGCACCCTGCGCACGAGTTCCTGCGGGCTGAGCGACTCGACGTCGTCCTCGATCCCGAGCGCCTCGCGCACCTGCGGGGTGATGGGCACGGACTTGTCCCGGCGCGAGTACACGCCGCCGCCCTCGGAGATCACGTCCCGGTCGAAGTCCTGCCACGAGGTACGCCCGGCGGTGAACAGCCGTTCGCGCTCCTGGTAGGAGGCCGCGGCGTTCGGGGTGGGGTCCAGGAAGATGTCCCGGTGGTCGAACGCGGCGATCAGGTGGATGTGCTCGGACAGCAGCATGCCGTTGCCGAACACGTCCCCGGACATGTCGCCCACGCCCACCACGGTGAACGCCTCGGACTGGGTGTCCACGCCCAGCTCGAAGAAGTGGCGCTTGACGGACTCCCACGCGCCGCGGGCGGTGATGCCCATGGCCTTGTGGTCGTAACCCACGGACCCACCGGACGCGAACGCGTCACCGAGCCAGAAGCCGCGCTCCAGGGAGATCGCGTTCGCGGTGTCGGAGAACGCGGCCGTGCCCTTGTCCGCGGCGACCACCAGGTAGGAGTCGTCGTCGTCGCGGCGCACCACGTTCTCGGGGTGCACCACGGTGTCCCCGGCCACACCGGAGGTCTCGGCCGACTCGCTCGCACCGCCCTCGGAGCCCGGGGTGGCATCACCGCGGGACGACGACGCCGTGTCCCGCGCGGTCTCGCCGGTCCCGTCCTGCGCGGTGCCGGTCTCGACCTCGCGCTCGATGTTGTCGGTGACGTCCAGCAGGGAGGCGATGAACAGCTTGTAGGCCTCCCGACCCTCGGTCAGCCAGCCCTCGCGGTCGGTCGCGGGGTCCGGCAGCTGCTTGGGGAAGAACCCACCTTTCGCACCCGTGGGCACGATCACCGCGTTCTTGACCATCTGCGCCTTGACCAGCCCCAGCACCTCGGTGCGGAAGTCCTCGCGCCGGTCGGACCAGCGCAGGCCGCCGCGGGCCACCTGGCCGAAGCGCAGGTGCGTGCCCTCCACGCGCGGGGACCACACCCAGATCTCGAAGGCCGGGCGCGGTTGCGGGGCCGCGGGGATGGCCGCCGGGTCCAGTTTGAACGCCATGGTGGGCCGGCTCTGGAACACGTTGGTGCGCAGCGTGGCCGTGACCACGTCCGCGAGCGCGCGGAACAGCCGGTCCGCATTCAGGCTGGGGACCCCGTCGAGCACCCCGGCCAGGCGCTCCAGGGCGCCGTTGCGCGCCTCGTCGCGGGCGGCGGCGTCGTCGGTGAAGCGGGAGGGGTCGAAGCTCGCCGAGAACAGCTCCGCGAGCTCGTGGGTGGCCCGCGGGTAGTCCACCAGGGTGTCCGCGATGAACTCGAACGAGTTGGGGTAGTTCAGCTGCAGCAGGTAGCGCACGTAGGCGCGCAGCACGGCCACGGTGCGCCAGCCCATGCGCTCGGTGAGCACCAGGCGGTCCAGGCTGTCCGACTCGGAGCGGTTGGAGAGCACCGCGCACAGGGTGTGCTCGATGAGGTCCTCCGTCTTGGCGTCCTCGGGGCCCTGGGGGTCCACACCCTCGGGCAGCTCCACACCGAAGTCGTAGAGCTGGAACTCGCGCCCGTCCGCGGGGGTGACCGTGTAGGGGCGCTGGTCCAGCACGGTCAGGCCCATGTTGTGCAGCAGCGGCAGCAGCTCGGTGAGGGACAGCGCCTGGGTGAGGTAGATGTTCAGCCGGACCTGGCCGTCCGCGGTCTGCGCCACGCGCACCTCCGCGGGCAGGTCAGGGTCGCGGCCCCACAGCTCCTCGCAGCGCTTGAGGTCCTGGATGGCCTCCTCGATCTCGTAGTCCTCGCGGTACGAGCCCGGGAACGCGTTCTCCCACACGGGGCCCAGCGCACCGGCCTTGTCATCCTCGAACTCCAGGCCGATCGCCCGGCCCAGGGACTCGGGCCAGGAGCGCACCGCCGCGCGCAGGCGGGCTTCGAGGTCCTCGTGGTCGAAGTCCCGCACCTCACCCGTGTAGGGCAGCCGGATGCGGAAGAACAGGCGGGCCAGGGAGGAGGAGGTCAGGCGCACCTCGAAGTCGATGGCCTCGGCGTCGAAGACCTCGAACAGCTGGGCCTCGATGCGCTGGCGCACCGAGGTGTTGTAGCGGTCCCTGGGCAGGAACACCACGGCGGACATGAAGCGCCCAAAGGTGTCCTGGCGCAGGAACAGACGGGTCTGGCGTCGTTCGTTGAGCCCCAGCACACCCCCCGCGGTCTCGTAGAGCTTCTCCGCGGACATGTGGAACAGCTCGTCCCGTGGGTAGTCCTCGATGATGCCCATGAGGTCACGGGCGGAGTGGGAGTCCGGGAGGAAGCCGAAGCGCTCGACCACCCGCTGCACCTTCTCGCGCACGAGCGGGGTCTGCTGGGCCGGGACCGAGTAGGCGTGGCGGGAGAACAGCCCGAGGATCAGGTACTCGCCATCCACATCCCCGTTCTCGGCGAACGTGCGCACCCCGATGTAGTCCAGGTACTCGCGGCGGTGGATCGAGGAGCGGCGGTTGGCCTTGGTCACGAACACCACCTGGTGGTCGCGCGCGTGGGCGCTGCCCAGGCCCGTGAGCTTCTGGGCATGGCCCTCGGTGCCCTGCTCCCGCAGCAGCCCCAGGCCCGTGTCCGGGCGCGAGTGCAGCACGGCGTCCTCGCCGTCCACCTCGAGGTCGTAGCGCTTGATGCCCATGAACACGAAATTGCCGCCGCGCAGCCACTCCAGGAACTCCTGGGACGCGCCCACGTCCGGCAGCCGCGAGCCGTCCTCGAACGTGATGTCCTCCAGGGGCGCGAGGGAGTCGGCGATGCGTCGGGTCTGCTCCAGCATGGCCTCCTGGTCCTCCGCAACCCGGCGCACGTCCGCCACGAGCGCCTCGATGTGGCGCGCGAGCTCCCCGCGGGCCTGCTCGTCCAGGGTGCGGTGCAGCTCCACGCGGATCCAGGACTCCACGGCGGTGTGTGAGCGCCCACCGGCGGCGCCGCCCACGAGCTCGTCCGTGATGGGGATCGAGGTGGTGTCCCCGGAGGAGACCGCGGAGATGTTGGGGACCTCCCCCAGGGATCTCAGCACGTCCTCGGAGTCACGTGCGGCGAGCAGCAGCGGGTGCAGCACGAGCTTCGCGCCGCCCCAGTTGGCGGCGATCTCCGTGGTCAGCGTGGACACCAGGAACGGCATGTCCGTGGTGACCATGTACAGCACGGTGTCCCCGTGGTCCTCCCGGACCTCGATGCACAGTTCGTCCGTCCGGCGGCTGCGCCCGACCTCCCGGTGGCTCTCCGCCCGTTCCGTGAGCACCTGCTGGTCCGTTCCCGCCATGTCCGCGTCCGGGACCGAGCGGTAGTACTCGTTGAGCCACGCCTGCTCTGCACTCCATCGCGGCCGCTGCCACACCGTGGGGATGGCCTGGGTGGTGGCTTGAGGAGAGGTCACTGCTGCATCACGCCTTAGCTGTCGTTGAGTTGGGATGTCACTCCACGGCGTGGCTCGTGGTGCCCGGTGGGGCACGGCGCACAGACCTCCGCCGGACCGCTCGCCCCGGAACCCATGACGTCTGCCTAACCCACGGCCACACTGCCGCATGTTCCACCACCATAGGACCCCGCGAGCACCGGGACCAGACGCCGCGCGTGTTCGCGCGAGCGTTGCACGGCCCTACACTCATGCAGTTACGGTTTTCCCCTCGCACCCCGCCCACCGGCGACTGCGGGTGCCCCTGACCCCGCAGCCGGGGCGCAGGCCCGCCCCCCCCCACGACAGAAAGCAGAGCAGTCATGACCAACGTGAACCCATCGGATGTGGTGGCGAACGCCGTCACCGCCGGGGAGGCCAAGGCCACAGCGCCCTCCGGCGCCCTCGTGCTGCGCGGCGTGCTGGGCGGTGCCGTGCTCGCGGCCACCACCTCGTTCGCAGTGTCGGCCACGGTGAGCTCCGGCTCGCCCGTGGTGGGCGCCCTGCTCTTCCCCGCCGGCATCACCATCGTGATCCTCATGGGCATGGAGCTGCTCACCGGCGGCTTCGCCCTGACCCCCATGGCCGCGCTGCGCGGACTCGTCCCGTGGTCGGCCGTGGCCCGGTACTGCCTGATGGTGACCATCGGCCACATCATCGGGGCTGCGCTGTTCGCCCTGCTCTACGCGGGCACCCTCACGGGCTTCGGCTCCCACGACGCCGGCGCGCTGGGCAAGAAGTTCGCCGACACCGCCGCGGCCAAGACCACTGCCTACCAGGCCATGGGCTTCGCGGGCATGGTCACGGTGTTCGTCAAGGCCGTGCTGTGCAACTGGCTCGTGTCCCTGGGCGTGTTCATGGGCATGGTCTCCAAGGACACCATCGGCAAGATCGCCGCCATCTGGCTGCCCATCATGGCGTTCTTCGGCCTGGGCTTCGAGCACGCGGTGGTCAACTTCTTCATGATCCCCATGGGCATGCTCATGGGCGCGGACGTGGGGCTGGGCGACTGGTGGATCTGGAACCAGATCCCTGTGCTGCTGGGCAACCTGGTGGGTGGTTTCGTCTTCACCGGACTCGCGCTGATGTACGCGCACCGTCCGGCCCGCACGGAGGCCATCGAGACCGCGGCCGCTCGCCCCGGCGCAGAGCAGTAGTCCGGTAGGTCGGTCAGGGGGCGGCAGCCAGCTGCTGCGTGGTCACCTCGACCACTTCCCCGTTCTGCAGGCTCGGCAGCTCGACCCCCAGGATCCGGCCCGCAGTCAGGCGGATGAACGTCCCGTGGGCCACGATCATCACGTCCTGCTGCGGGTACCGCGCGGCGATCTCGCGCAGTACCGCGATCCCCCGCTGCACCACGTGCTCGGCCGCCTCACCGTGCTCCTCCATGAACGCGTGCCGCTCGTCCTCTGTCATCCCGGTGCAGTCGTAGCCCTCCGCGTCCCCGAAGGAGCGCTCCGCGAGGTCCGCGTAGGTCCCCGCCGGTGCGAGTCCGAGCTGCGCCCCGATGATCCGGGCCGTCTCCCGTGCGCGCTGCAGGGGAGAGGAGACCAGCGCGTCCCAGTGTCGCCCCGACGCCGCGAGTTCCCGGCCCACCGCGCGGGCCTGTTCCCTGCCCGTGTCGTTGAGGGGGATGTCCGTGCGGCCCTGCAACAACCGTTGCAGGTTCCAGTCCGTCTGGCCGTGGCGGATCAGGGTCAGGGTCGTTTCGCTCACCCCACCAAACTACCCCGCGGGCACCCTGATGCCGCAGCGGCGTCGTCCCCCTGTGGCGGGGACGCGGACGACGCCGCGCCCACCGCGGGTGCCGCGGACCGGGGGTTCCGTCGCGAGGGCGGACGACGACGGACCGGCACCCCGCTCGGAGATGCCGGTCCGTTGGAAGCTCTTGCCGCGGGCGGCGCCGCGTGGCTCAGTGCGCGGGGCGCTCGTCCGTCTCGATGTCCACGCGCTCCTTGCGCAGGGTCTCCTCGATCACCTCGGTGCGCTCGACGCGCTCGGCGACCAGGCGGACACGCTGGTACGGGACCCGCATGGTCTGCACCACGGGCTCGGTGCGGTACAGGATCAGTTCGTCCTCACCCACGGGCAGCTCGCGACCGTCCAGGAACGCCTGACGCTCCTCCTCGGTGATGGGGGTGCGCACCACGTTGGCCTCCTCCGAGGCGAGGGTGACCTCCTGGCGGACGGGCTCACTCACCACGTACTTGCGCAGCCGAGCACGGCCGGTGACCTCCTCCTCGCGGTTGATCACCAGACGCTCCTCGTGACGGATCACGGAAGCATGCTCGTCGTCCGGGGCTGCTGCGTGGCGGGGGTCGCGCGAGTCCTGCCCCGGTGCGGTGTTCTGTACTGCCATCCTGACCTCCTGGGAGAGTGTGGTTTTGAGATTAGCAGCCGGGTTCCGAATCGGCTCACCATGTAGCATCCTTAGATTCTTACTGGGTCCCGGGAGGTTGATCTGATGAGTTACTCGGATGACGGCAACGGTTATTTCACGCGTGCTCTGGACGCCGAGGACCGCGGTGAGCACGCCCTCGCGGAGACCGCGTACCGGCAGGCCATCGAGCTGTTCCACGAATCCGGCGACACCGCCAAGGAACTCGCCGCGTGCCACTACAACCTGGGCCACATCTACGTGGTCATGGAACGCACCAGCAAAGCCGTGGCGGAATACCGCACCGCGCTCGAGTACTTTTCCCAGCTCCCGGGCAGTGGCAAGCATAAGGCCCGCGCGCACCTGATCCTGGGGTCCCTGCTGGTCGAGACCGGGGAGTTGCGCGCGGCCGAGACCCAGTTGTTGGACGCCCTGGGCCAGTACCTGGACGCCCCCCACGAACCCCGCGACCAGGCCGACTGCTACAGCAACCTCGCACGGGTCTACCGCGAGACCCAGCGCAACGCGCAGGCTGTGACCGCGTACAACCGCGCCGTGGACTTCTACGAGGAGGTCCCCGATTCCCTGCGCGACCGCTCCGACTGTTTCACGGAGCTCGGAACGGTCTACGAGAGCACGGGCAAACTCGACGAGGCCGCCGCCGCGTTCGCCGAGGCCGCCCGCCTGCGCCGCGGCGCCGAGCAGCAGGGCGGGCGCCCGTGAGCACTCCCCTGATCTACGGGTGCATGACCCTGGGTGGCTCCTGGGGTCAGGAGTCCGTCCCGGCGTCCCAGTACGACGTCGCTCGCGAGGCCGTGTACGCCGCGCACCGGGCCGGGTTCGAACTCTTCGACCACGCGGACATCTACATCGGCGGCGCCTCTGAAACCCTGTTCGGTCGCATCCTGGCCGAGGACGCCCTGCTGCGGCGCGCGGTGCGGATCCAGACCAAGTGCGGGATCAAGCTGCCGGGTAACACCGGGCCCCAGGGCTCACCCGTCCACTACCGACTCGACCGTGACTCCGTGCGGTCCTCCCTGGAGGGGTCCCTGCAGCGGCTCGGCGTGGACCACGTGGAGCGGTTGTTCCTGCACCGCCCGGATCCGCTCACACCCCTGGGCGAGACCGCGCGGGCCCTGGACGAACTGCACCGTGAGGGCCTGATCGGTTCCGTGGGGCTGTCCAACATGACGCCGCATCACGTGGCCGCGTTCCAACAACTGTTGAGCGTGCCCGTGACCGCGGTGCAGATCCAGATGAGCCTGGCGCACCGCGATTTCGTGGAGTCCCAGGTGCTCGCCAATCACCCGGAGGGGACCGGGGTGTCGTTCCCCGGTGGGCTGCTCGCCCAGTGCATCGCGGACGAGATCGAGTTGCAGGCATGGGGTGCCATGGCCGGCGGGATCTATTCGGGTGCACCCGCGCCCGCGTCCGGAGCTACGTCCGCGCCGGCTGCCTCGTCCGGGGAGGACGGGATAGGCGGTGCGGAGGCCGGGGGTGCGGCGTCGTCTTCCGGCGGTGTGAACGAGGACCCCGTACGGCGGACGAGCGCCCTCGTGGAGCAGCTCGCCCAGCGCATGGGCGTGTCCCGCGAGGCCGTGGTGGTGGGTTGGTTGCTGCGCCACCCGTACGGTATCCGCCCGATGGTGGGGACCCTGAACCCGCAGCGGATCGCCGCGTGCGCGCAGGCGCCGCGGGCCGCCGAGCTCATGACCCACGAGGACTGGTACGCACTGTGGACGGCGGCGCGGGGCCGTCCGCTGCCCTGATCCAGCCCCTGTCACCGCAGCCGTTCCGGCACGCGCCGCGTCCGTGTGGGCCCGGGTGGCATATATGCGTCGTCATCAAACGGTGACCTTCCGGTGCTTGCTCGCGCCCCTGCTTGGTGGATATTTTCTTCTGTAAAGCCGATGCGGCGGACTGTCGCGGGGCCGAAGAGGGAGAACAAGGCTATGGAGCATCGCTGGCTGACCCCGTTGCACGGGCATGTCGTGTGCCGCCCGGAACAGTTCGGGTACCGCACGGATCTGGGCGTGCTGGACGCACCGGCCGGGCGCTCGCTGCGAGTGGACGAGCACACGGTCGTGGAACTGCGTGTGGGTTCCTCGCACCACCAGTGCGTGATCACCCACGCCGGGGAGCAGTGGGTCGAGACCGTGGGTCTGTTCGAGGACACCGCAGCGCAACTGCCCACGCTGTGCAGCATCGCCCACCCCACGCCGTTCGCCTCGCACGTGGAAGTGGGCTGCACGGTGACCGAGCACTCCCCTCGCGGTCTGCAGCGGGAGCTCGCGCGCCTGCACGACACCCTGGATGCGGCACCCCTGGCCGTGTGCGTCCAGGACACCGAGGACCCCGCGGCGGTCACCGCTGCCACGTGCCACGCGGACCCGGACTCCCACGCCGTGCTGTGGTGGACGTGGCGGGTCTTGCCGGAAAGCGGCCACATCCTGCGCACCCGCGCGCAGCTGCGGTTGCGGACCCCGGTGAAGCTCGCCGCCTGAGCGGCGTCGGCGCGGTGCGCGGGTGTGCGCAGGTCAGAACGGCGACGGCGCCGTATACGGTTCCAGCAGTTCGCGCTGTTCGGGGGTCAGGCGCACCACCGTGCGCGTGCTCGGGAGGTAGAACGCGAGCTGGGTCTGGGCGCGGACGCAGGGAGCGCCGTCGGCGAAGTCGAGGATCTCGAATCCCAGGACCAGGGTGGCGGCCCGGGCGGAGACCACCCACACGCGCACATCCACGGGGACGTTGCGGTACGCCAGGGGGCGCAAGTACTTGACCCGGTGCTCGGCGATCAGCGCCTGGGTGCCCTCCGGGAGCACTGAGAACAAGGGGATCTTGGCCGGCAGGACCTGCTCGCCCGTGCCTACGGGGACGCCGAACGCGGCGATGCGCGCTTCCTCGAGCACACGGACGACCTCCACGTTGTTCACGTGGCCGTACGAGTCCATGTCCCCCCACCGGAGCGGAACCTGGCAGGTCATCGAACGTTCGAGGTGGTCGTTCGAGCGCATGAGCTGACTCCTTGGTGGGTGTTTACCGGTTCGAGATGCAGAAGCCTCGGAAGGGGTTCCGCTGGATGAGATGATATCCGCGGCATTCCTGTAAAGCCCCACATCGGAAGGACATCCGTGGCACACGCGGCCCCCGGGCAGACCCTCGCCAAGAAGCGGCGGTGGCCCCTGCTGGTGTTGACCGTCCTGACGATCCTCGTGGTGCTGTGGCTCGCGGTGTGCCACGCGGTGCTGGACAACCCCCGCGTGGATCCGCCGAAACGATCTGACGCGGTGTTCGTGCTCGGACCGCCGGACACGTCCCGTATGGCCTACGCGGAGGACCTCGTGTTCAACCAGCACGTGGCGGACACGCTGGTGATCTCCGCCCCGGACCCCCAGCCGTACGAACCACCGCGGATGCAGGAGTACTACTCGACCCGCCCGTTCTGCGCGCCCCGGGAGGGCGTGGAGGTGATCTGCTTCAAACCGGATCCGTCCACGACCCAGGGCGAGGCCATGGAGCTGCAGAAGCTTTTCGAGGAACGCGGGTGGGACACCGTGACCGCTGTGACCTTCACCCAGCACGTGCCCCGATCGCGGCTCATCCTCTCCCGCTGTTATCCCGGTGAGCTACGCATGTCCGCCGTGGACTTCCACATCACGGGCAAGAGCCTGCTCATGCAGTACCTGCACCAGACGGGCGGCTTCATCAAGGCCTGGCTCACACCGGGGTGCGATCAGCAGCTCCCCTGGAACCCCAAGTCTCTGGACTGACGCTTCACGCTCACGAATCAAGGGGTGGTGCGCGGACCCACCCACGCTGGTTCGGCAGGGCAGGACATGGCCCCACGCGGGTGACTGAGGCGCGGTGCACCGACCGTCGTGAACGGATGGCACGGGGCATGGACGCGCGGTGGTCGACTGCCGCGCACAGTGCGGATCCGAGCAGGTCGCCGAGGCGGCCTCCGCAGCCGCTTATGCAGGTCGGAACCGGTTCCTACCCTGGGGTCTGCTTCTTCCCCGAAGTCTTGAGAGGACCACCACCATGCCCAGGTTCCCCCGATGATGGGCCCCAGCCATGCCGCGTGCGGTGCAGCCGCGTGGGTGGCGCTGACCGGTACCTACACCGTGCACCTCGCCGACGTCTCCGTGCCGGTGGGTTTGGGGGTGATGCCCGTGGGCGACCCCGGCGTCATCACCGGCGCGCTGATCTGCGCCGGCGCGGCCCTGCTCCCGGATCTCGACCACCCCGGGGGCACGGTCGCCCGCTCCCTCCCGCCACTGTCCACGTGGGTGGCCCGGGCGGTCGGCAAACTCTCCGGGGGCCACCGCAGGGCCACACACTCGCTCGTGGGGCTGCTCCTGATCATCGTCCTCGCGCTGTTGTCCCAGCGCGCGTCCGTCCCCGTGGGGGACGCCCTGCGCTGGAACTCCTTCTCCTGGCCGGGGACGGAAGGTCAGGCGGGAGAGATCCCGGACGCCGCGGCGTCGTTACCAGGACAGGTGTGGCCCCTGGCGGCGGTGCTGTCCGTGCTGCTCATCGCGTGCGCGGTGAAGGTCCTGGCGTTCGTCCCGGACCGGCTCTCCCACGCGAACTGGATCGTGGGCATCCTGCTGGGGGCGTTCGTCGCGGTGAATCCCCCGCAGGACCCGCGCTGGTTCGTGGTGGCCGTGGGTCTCGGGTGCGCCGTGCACATGCTGGGGGACCTGCTCACGACCCAGGGGATCCACCTGTTGTGGCCCCTGCGCACGTCCCTGCCGCTGCCCACCACGTTCTACAAAGGCCGCTCGTTCGTGCGCTTCCCCGTGCTCGGCAACGCGGGCTCCGCCCGGGAGATCGCCCTGCTGGTCCCGGTGACGCTCTACGCGCTCGCCGGACTGTTCTGCGCCGGCGTCACGTGGGCGGGACTCACGGTGAGCATCTGAGGCGCCACAACGCCGTCGCCCCTACCGAGAGGTCGACGACGCCGCGATTCGCCAAACGTCGCACGCGTCAGGTATTCTTTTCGACGTTGCTCACCGGCGAATGCCACGTGGAACAACGAGCGCGAGTGGCGGAATAGGCAGACGCGCACGGTTCAGGTCCGTGTGCCCGAGAGGGCGTGGGGGTTCAACTCCCCCCTCGCGCACCGCAAGAAGTCCCGTTCGACCGGAAGGTCGGGCGGGACTTCGTCATTCGCGGGGCCGCTCGAAGGCAACCGTTATCCGGCGCTCCCCACCGGACGGCTCCGTAGAACCGAAGCCGACGGAGACCGCGGGAACCCTCCGTATCGATGGTGCGGCCGGCCCCTCGCGCCGCGGCCCCCGCTCAATCCTCGGTCAGTTCGTACCGGGTCCCGTCCGGGGCGCGCCTGAGCACTCCCATGTCCACGGCGTGCCGGCGGAAGAACGCGACGTCGAGCACGAACATCCGCAGCCGCTCGTTAAGCGCGGACTCCGCGACGGCTTCCCCGGGGCGCACGACCCGCCGGGCCACCGCGGCCACGACGTCGTCGACCCAGCGCACGGGCAGGCCCGGCACGCTGCGGATCAGATCCGCGCGCTGGCCGAGAAACTGCAGGCGCCGGTCGTGTCCCTGCGCGGGGACCGGGGCATCACGCCCTCGTCCGGACCATGGACGCAACACCCCGGGTGGCACGCCCCGGACGCACGGTGGTTGCCGCGCGTCCGGGGCACCGGTCGGGTACCGCTACCCCCGACTCACCGTGACCTTGCCGGTGGAGCGGTGCCACGTGGCCACCACACCGCGGGAAAAGCGCTGGGCCATACCGCCGGAGACGGCGTACTCGTCGGTCGCGGGGTACCCCCACGCGTGTTCGTGCCCGGCCTTCTGCCAGGCCGTACCGATCCCGCCGCTGAGCTTGATCACGCGGGTGCCCGTGGCCGGGGAGTACATGGCGCGGTAGCGGGCGTTGCCGTTGCGGAAGTCCTGGTAGGCGCCGCCGGGGATCTTGCGCTCCGCCATTACGGGATAGCCCCACCCGCGCTCCAGACCGGCAGCCTTGTAGGCGTTACCGATGCCGGTCCCCCACTTCACGGGGTGGGCGCCGGTCGCGGGGCTCCAGTAATACGTGTAGTTCTTCGTGAAGCCCTGGTAGACCCCGCCCGCGCGGCCCGTGGGCTTCTCCGCCGACGTCGGTTGCCCATATGTCCCCATCCCACCCGTGGCGACGTAGTCGGTCCGGATGGCCCCGCGCAGCCAGGACGTCTGAGGGGTGCCCCGTGTGGCGGTCTGGCCCGTCGTCGTCGGCGCGGGCGGCAGCGTGGCCAAACCCTGGGCGATCAGGCCCACGATGTCGTAGTCGTCGTGGTCGTAGCCCTGCAGGGTCTTGAGGGAGGCGCGGGTGAACCCGTCCGCCCGGAACCGCTTCATGCCCTGGGCTGCGGCGGCGGACGCGGACCACGTGGGTGGGTTGGTGCTGCCGGCCACGTCCTTGGTCCCCGCGTGCCATGTGATCGGGAGGGAGCGCACCGCGGCACTCGGCGCGGTCTGCATGCCGCTGGCACCGCCGCCGCCGATGATTGTCGCACCGCCGCCACGGATCCAGTTCTGCCGATCGGCCAGCAGCTCGTACGTGATGAACTCCGCGCCACCCGAGTAGCCGGCGAGCCACACGCGGGAGGTGTCCAGGTCGTAGGTCTTCACGAGGCTGTCCTTGAGCGCGCGAAAGTAGTCGCCGTTGCCGTCCGCGTCCTCCCACCACGTGATGCCGTTGGGCTTGAGCTTGTGGTCCGGGGAGATGGGGACCACCAGGATCATGTTCTTCTTGCGGGCCTGAGCGGCCAGTGCTGTGAGCGCGGTCCCTTGGGGGCTGTGCACCCAGGTCTCGCCGGGGTTGTCGTAGTCGCCGCCCAGGTAGAACAGCACACCCACGGCCTTCGAACGGTCGATGCCGTTCGTGTAGATGTGGTAGCTCGAGTTCTTGCCCGCGGCCTTGAAGGGTTTGTGATGGGCGGTCGCGGGAAGGGCGGGGGCCTGAGCCGCGTGCACGGGCGCCTCGGGAACCCGCGGCGCGGTCCGGACCGCGGGAACCGCGGGAGCGGTCACTGCGGGAGCGGCGTTCGCCGGGGCCAGGAATGACGGGGAGAGCGCCAACGGGGACAGCGCCGTGACCACGGCGAGGGCCGCCGCGGGCACCACGGAGGAACGGAAGAAACGCATGGGGGGCTGCTTTCTACATGGGGGGGGGTATTCAGTTGTGGCCCGCTCGGTCAGCTCATTCCGGGCGCAGCGCTGGCCGAGCATCGGGGGAAATGCTCAGCCAGGTGAAGATCATGCCATCGGCGTGATCGAATTTTGCGAACGCGAAGCCCGTGCCGCGTTAATTTTTGGTGTCCCGGCCGCTCGCAGCCGTCGCCCCCCCCACGACTGGCCGCCCGCGGCCGCCGATCCCGCCCCGATCAGCCCCTCATCCGGGTCACGACGTCGGTGAGCTGCGCGTCTTCCTCCTCGGTGATCCGCACGCCCAGATCCCGGACCTCGGTCACGATCTCCGGGGCCGTCAGTTCCCGCTGCCGGGTCGGCCGCCCAGGGGTGCGCACGGTGGTGCCGTGTTCGGTCACGGTCACGTGGCCCCGCGGGGTGTGCTTCATGACCATGAGGTGATGGCGGAATATGGACTCCGCACCGGTCGAGGTCTGCAGGTGGCCCATCCGCACGTCCGCGGGGTGGATGGTGGACTCGTCCAGCACGTGTTCCATGGCCCCGTCCCGCTCGAACGACCACACGGGCCAGCCCTCGTCCGTGACCCGCCCGATCGAGAAGGTGCGGTCCCCCTCCACGCGGCGCGCGCCGTCGTCCAACGGGATGGGACCCGTGATGCTGAAACCGAAGCCGGGATCGCACAGGTAGCGTGTGCCGGCGAGGTCCACGAGCACGGTCATGTGGGTGCGGGGGCTGTCGAACGAACGCACGCGGCCCAGGGCGCGGCGCACGGTGAAGCCCAGCGTTTCCAGAACGGCCGCGAACAACTGCGAGTGCTCGAAGCAGTACCCGCCGCGGCGGCGTCGGACGAGTTGGTCCTGCACGGTCGCCAATTCCACCCCGGGATGCTGTCCGAGCAGCACCTCCACGTTGCTGAACGGGAACGTGAAAACATGGGCGCGGTGCAGCCGTTCGAGCAGGCTCAGGTCCCGCGGGGCGGCGGCGAGCTGCGCGGCGTCGACGTCCAATGCCGCGAGGTAGCCGGGGACGTCCACGTCCTCGATCCGCCACGGGGACGCGGGGCGTTCGTTCATCATGACCTCCGGGGGCACGGGAGCGGGCCGGTACGCGGGGCACGGCAAGGTTGACCCGGCATCATGGTGACACACGACCGCACCCCGACAAGGACCCGCCATGCATCCGCACACCACGTCCCCGTCCCCCTCATGAGCCGCGCTCCGGGACGCGTCGCCGGCTGGATGTGGGGTCTGCTCGTGGTGCTGGCCCTCGTGGTGGGTGCCGTGTGGGCCGGTTCGGGACCGCTGCGTTCGATCGTGTCGAGTGCCCCTCCCGCACTGGGCAGGGCGGAATGCACGGTGACCACGCAGGACGGGGACGTCCCTCTGACCCGCGAGGAGGCCAAAGCCGCGACCACCGCCGTCGTGCGCGGTGCGGACGCCTCCGCGGTACCCGGCGTGGAGCCGACTGTCATGGAGCGTCTCACGCACGGCCCGCCCGACGACGCCGGGCCCAGCCTGCGCTGCCGCGGGCACAGCAGCGAGGGACTCGAGGCGCAGGAGATCACCCCCTCCGGGCTGACGCCCCGGGCCGAAGCGGTCCGGGACGCGATGATCGAGGTCTTCGGCCCCCTGAGCCTCGGCGGTTTCGCCCCGGGCGGTGTGGGCCACGGACATGGCGAGAATTCCACGCACTACGACGGGCGCGCCGTCGACGTGTTCTTCCGCCCCGTGACGGAGGAGAACCGCCGGCAGGGGTGGCAGCTCGCGCACTGGCTCGTGGCCCACGCCGAGGACCTGGACGTCCAGTACGTGATCTTCGACGACATGGTCTGGGGTTCGCGCTCCCCCGCCGGGCGCTGGCACCCCTACAACGCGCCCGCGCCGGCGAACGAGATCCTGCGCCACCTGGACCACGTGCACGTGGACGTGGTGCGCGGGGAGCCCGCGTAATCGTCGCGCACTCCGGCCCGATCCCGTAACGTGACGAACCAGCCCGCACGGCACCCGTTGCGGTCCGTCCCAGCGCAGGAGGACACCCATGAACGCTCACGTGGTGGTTTTCGGAGCCACCGGATACACCGGCCGCCTGGTGGTCGAGTCCCTCGTGGAACGGGGAGTGCGCCCCGTCCTCGCCGGGCGCCGCGAACGGCCCCTGAACCAGCTGGCCTGCACGCTGGGCGGCCTGGACGTGCGGACCGCGGACCTGGCCGAGCCCGATTCCGTCCGCGCGCTGGTCTCCGAGGGGGACGTCCTGGTCACCACCGTGGGTCCCTTCGAGCGACTCGGGGACGTGGCCGCGGACGCCGCCGCGGCCCAGGGTGCCCACTACCTGGACTCGACGGGTGAGGTGGGCTTCGTGCGTCGGCTCCAGGAGCGCTATCCTGCCGCCGCGCCCGACGACGCCGCTGCACCGGGTGATGCGCCCCGCGGCACCATGCTGCCCGCATTCGGTTACGACTACGTGCCCGGGATCCTCGCGGGATCCCTGGCTCTGGAACGCGCCGGGGACCGCGCCGAGACCCTGCGGGTGGGCTACTTCGCCCCCGGGGCGGGCCCTACCGGGCTGAGCGGCGGGACCATGACCACCATGCTCGAAGAGCTGAGCAAACCGTTCCTGGTGTGGCGTGATCACCGGTGGAAGAAGCCGGGGCGGATACCGCGGCAACACACGTTCACGGTGGACGGGGCGAAGCGCAACACGGTGATGGTCCCCGGGAGCGAGATCGTGTTCCTGCCGGACGCGTTCCCGAAGGTTGCGAACATCGAGGTGTTCAACGGGTGGTTCTCCGCGCCGGGGCCAGTCATGAAGGCTGCGCTGCCCGTGATGGCCGTGGCCGGTTCCTCGTCCCTGGCCCGCAAGGCGCTCGGCAAGGGCATCACCGCCCTGACCGGTTCCGAGGGTGGGCCCAGTGCCAGTGAGCGGGTGAAGTCGTCCTCCCTGGCCATCGCTGTGGCCACCGATTCCCGGGGCGAGACCGTGTCCGAGGTCCGCGTGGCGGGTCCCAACGTCTACACGCTCACCGGCCACCTGTTGGCGGCCGGCGCGGAGCACGTGCTCAAGGACCGTTCACGGGCGCGCGGGGTGGTGGGCCCGCTGCAGGCCTTCGGCATGGAAGGCCTCGTGGAGCTGTGCGCTTCGGCGGGGTTGCGGGAGGTCAGCCCCGGGGCGGCTCGCTGACCGCGGTCGAGCCGCCGTCCTCATGGGAGTTCTTTGAGGACGGCGCCCCGGTCGCCGAGACCCCGGACGACGGCGCTCCGCGCACCGCGGCGGCGTTCCCCCGGTGGGTAGACACGGCGTCGTCGGCATCCGAGGACTCACGGCCGGCGGCATCGGAGGAGTGAACGTCGTCGTCGCCGTGCTTCTTGCCGAAGGGCAGCACGTGGACGATGCCCACGATGATGGAACCCCACACGATGCCCAGCACTAGGGCGCAGAACGTCTCCACGAGCCACGCGAGCGCGGGGCCCACCCCGGCCACGTGGTGTACTGACTCGCCCAGGTGGTGGACCCAGTCGTACACGGGGGTGAACCCGAGGTCGGCCATGCCCACCAGGATGATGTGCCCGCCCACCCACAGCATGGCGAAGACACCCACGATCGAGATCACGGACAGCACCGTGGGCATGGCCTTGACCAGGCCCCGGCCGAACTTCTGGGCGCCCTCGGAGTCCTTCTGGGCCAGGGCCAGGCCGATGTCGTCCATCTTCACGATCAGGGCCACGACGCCGTAGACGAGCACCGTGATGAAGATCGCCACCACGATCAGGATGAGCGTGCGGGTCAGGAACGGCTCGTGGGAGACCTCGTTGAGCGCGATCACCATGATCTCCGCGCTGAGGATCAGGTCCGTGCGGATCGCCCCGGAGGTGATCTTCTTCTCCGCCTCCGGACCGCGGTCCGCGGCGGGTTCGTTGGGGGCGTGCTCCTGGTGGGACAGGTGCTCGATCACCTTTTCCGCGCCCTCGAAGCACAGGTACGTGCCGCCCAGCATCAGCAGCGGCGTGAGCAACCACGGCGCGAACTGGCTCAGGATCAGGGCCACCGGCAGGATGATCAGCAGCTTGTTGCGCAGGGAGCCGATCGTGATCTTCTTGATGATCGGTAGTTCTCGCTTGGGGTTAACACCCTGCACGAATCGCGGGGCCACCGCGGTGTCGTCGACGACGACGCCCGCGGCCTTGGCGCTCGCACGCCCCGCCGCCCCGGCAACGTCGTCCACACTCGCGGCGGTCAGCTTGGCGAGTGCCGCGATGTCATCCAGCAGCGCAGCCAGTCCAGCGGCCATCAGGCTCCCTCAATCCATGTGCTCAGCTATCTCGATTAAGGACAAGCGTAAAGGGTGCCGCGGCCGGCGCGAACCACGAGCGGCATCGGCCCCTGTCCGAGGTGGTTCGCGCCTCGGTCGCCGAGACCGCTACGCGCGGTCGATTCCGCTGCGGTGCAGATCGGCCATCGCCTGTGCGACCACGACGGCGCGTTCGGGGCCCAAGACGTCCACGAACGTGGCCGTCATCGTCTCGGCCACGAGATCACGAACCTTCCCTGCCGTGGTGCGGCCTTCGGCGGTGAGCTCGAGGTAGACGACGCGCCGGTCCTCGGGACACGGGGCACGCCGGACCAGGCCGCGCTTGGTGAGCCGGTCCGCGACCTTGGTGAAACCGCCGGTGCTGAAGGCCACCTGACGGGCCAATTCGGCCATGGGCATGCGCTGGTGCGGGGTGCACGTCAGCCGCAGCAACGCCTCGGCCTCCGCGGTGTTCAACGCATGGGCCGCGGCCACCTCTCGGTGCAGGTTCTTGTTGGTGCTCTGGAACCCCTCGATCACCTGGCCCCACAGGGTCACGGGGTCCACCGCCTGGGCAGCGGTGTCGGTGTGCGCGGTCATGATCTCCCCTTTCAAGCCCTTAGAACTCGTTGAGCTGGGGGATGATTTTACCTCGCCTCGGAAACATTTGTCTAAGAATCTTCTTGCGCAGCCACCTCCAGCCTCGCACCCTGTCCCGCCCCCTTGAGCGGACCCCGACCGCAAGTTAGTCTTGCGAGGAAGATATTTCTGTTTAAACAAGTTCATCTCCACCCGGACCGCCCCGTCGCATCCCGGACCCGCGCCGGGTGGCCGCGACAGCAGCGTCGTCGACCCCGGCGAATACAGTCGGCGCACGAAACCACGAGGAGCCGCCATGACCGAGCAGGACCGTTTCTTCCTGGACAAGTCCGACCCCTCCAGCTGGCGGGCGGTCAACGCCTTCTCCCGCAAGGTCGGTGCCGCTGCAGAGGATGCGGGCACCCCCGCCTCGGTCGTGGAGCTGGTCAACGTGCGAGTGTCCCAGCTCAACGGGTGCGCGTTCTGCCTGGACCTGCACGTCCGCAAGGCCGAGGCTGCCGGGGTGACCGCGCAGCAACTCGCCGTGCTCCCCGCATGGCGTGACACCGTTCTTTTCAATACCGTGGAACGGGCCGCCCTGATCATCGCCGAAACGGCCACCCTGCTGCCCGACGAGAACACGCGGCACGCCGAGCAGGCCGCGGCCCGGGAAGCACTGAACGACGAGCAGTACTCCGCCCTGCAGTGGACCGCGATCGCGATCAACGCCTTCAACCGGATCTCCATCCTGTCCGGACACCCCGTCCGTCCCCGTAAGACTGCGTCCGCGCCGGCCGGTGCGACCACGAGCACCGGAGGTGCGCGATGACCAACCTGGAAAGCAACCCGCAAGAGGTCCTGTGCACCGAGGCGATCGGTGCCGGGGCGGCCCTGCTGACCCCGCGGGACGTGCCCCTGGGTGGCCCGCGGGCGATGACCGTGCGCCGCACCCTCCCCCAGCGCCATCGCAGTCTCATCGGCGCGTGGTGTTTCCTGGACCACTACGGCCCCGATCCCGTGGCGGACACCGGGGGCATGTCCGTGGCGCGCCACCCGCACACCGGCCTGGCCACGGTGAGCTGGCTGTTCACCGGCGGCATCTCCCACCTGGACTCCGCCGGGTACAGCGCGGACGTGCGCCCCGGGGAGGTCAACCTCATGATCGCCGGGCGCGGGATCTCCCACCAGGAGTTCTCCACCCCGGACACCACCACCCTGCACGGCGTGCAGCTGTGGTACGCCCTGCCGGACGACACCCGTCACATGGCACCGACCTTCGAGCACTACACGCCAGAGCCCGTGAAGAACCACGGCGCCGAGCTGCGGATATTCATCGGTGAGCTGGCCGGATCCACCTCCCCGGTGAACACCTACACACCCCCGCTGGTGGCCGCCGAGATCCTCATGGAGCCGGGAACGGAACTGGAACTGGACCTGGACCCGTCCTTCGAGCACGGGGTCCTGGTGGACACCGGGGACCTGAGCCTGAACTCGGCGCCGATCCCGGAGGACCACCTGGCCTACCTCCCCACGGGGCGGGACAGCGTGATCCTAACCGCCGGTGAGAAGCCCGTGCGGGCCATGCTCCTGGGCGGGGAGCCCCTGGGGGAGCAGATCGTGATGTGGTGGAATTTCGTGGGCCGCACCCACGAGGAGGTCGTGGCCTACCGTGAGCAGTGGCAGGCCGAGATCGACCCCGAACCGGCCCCCACCCCAGAGTCCGGAACCTACTCGGACGGGACCCCGTACCCGCGCTTCGGCCCCTTTCCCGACGGTCAGCCCGCGCCACTGCCGGCCCCGGCTCTGCCCACCGTCACTTTGCGACCCCGCGGCTGAGCCCGCCCGATCCCGCCCCGCCCGATCCCACCCAGGAGAGTCCCGTGGAAACCGAATCCGACATCACCGTCCGCCACAACGCCGACGGGCACCGCTACGAACTCCTCGACGGTGACGCGGTCATCGGCGAGGCGCACTACCTGCCGTTCGACGGCGCCGACGAGCCGCGGCGGATCTTCTACCACACGACCGTCGACGACGCTTACAGCGGTCAGGGTCTCGCGTCCACGCTCTCGAGGGTGGCCTTGGACGGCACCATCGCCGACGGGAAGACCATCGTCCCGGTGTGCCCCTACATCAAGTCCTGGCTCGGCAAGCACGACGACTACCAGCCCCACGCCACTGCGGTCCGCCCGACGCATTTGCAGGCGTTGTCGGGGATGAATCGGTAATCATGCACGGCGCGTCCCGCTGAATTGGAGCGGCGGGTCGGTAGGGTGGATCCAATTCAGAAAGTGCATAATCACCCGCCCGGCGGGACACTTGCACTGTTTGATTTGTCTCACCCGGAGGAATTCATGGAATTCACGGAACGCCTGGCCGCTCTTGCGAACAAGGTCGCGCATCAAAAGGATGCACTCCAAACGGAGGAAGCCACCAAGAACGCATTCGTCATGCCCTTCATCTCCACGATCCTGGGATACGACGTGTTCAACCCCTCCGAGGTGGTTCCGGAGTTCACGGCGGATGTCGGCCTGAAAAAGGGCGAGAAGATCGATTACGCGATCGTCCAGGACGGCCAGATCCAGATGCTCATCGAATGCAAGCACGTGGGGTCACCGCTTTCACTCGAGCACGCTTCACAGCTGTACCGGTACTTCGCCGTCACGAACGCTCGCATAGCCATTCTGACGAACGGGGAGAAGTACCACTTCTACACCGACCTCGATGCGCCCAACCGAATGGACGACAAGCCGTTCCTCGTCCTGGACCTGCTCGACATCGATGCCACGTTGATCCCGGAACTGCTCAAGCTGAGCAAGACGGAATTCGATCTGGATTCCATCATCAACGCTGCCGGCGAGTTGAAGTATGTGGGGCAGATCAAACGAGCCATTGCGGCTCAGTTCAAGGAGCCATCCGATGATTGGGTCCGGTTCTTCACCAACCGGGTTTACGAAGGTGCGTTCACTCAAAAGGTGCGCGAACAATTCACGCCGCTGGTGAGCAAAGCATCCCAGCAATTCCTCAACGAACAGGTCAACAATCGCCTCGCCACCGCGCTCGGCGCGAGCTCGGTGCCCCCGTCCCTACCCTCCGGCGATGACGTCACCGAAGAGATCACCAGCCGGGAGGAAGCCGAACGAGATCTCGAGGAGAGCCAGGACGACATCGTCACTACGGCGGATGAACTCACCGCGTTCAACATCATCCGCGCGATTGTGTGCGATCGGGTCGACATGTCTCGGGTGACCTACCGGGACGCGAAATCGTATTGCGCGGTTCTGCTGGACAATAACAATCGCAAGACGATCGCCCGCCTGCATTTCAACAGGAGCCGCAAGTACGTGGGCCTTCTCGATGAGAACAAGGTGGAAACGCGCCACGGGATCGACGCACTCGAGCAGATCTACGGGTTCAGCGACGCCTTACGCGAAACGGTGGACCGCTTCAACGGTTGATCCGGGGCAGCTCGTTCACGGAATGCCGCCGCGGCTCACTCCGCCGCAGCGCCCAACACGGTCACGAGGAACTCGCTGTCCGGGGACCAGGGGCGTACGTCCCACCCCGCCAGGGTGAGTTGCGGTGTGAGACCCTCCGCAGCAGCGTCGGCGAAGAACTCCGCGGCGGAGTAGCCGCGCCCCGCGCCGAAACCGACCACCGCGCGGCCGTCCTGACCCAGGTGACTGCGGAAGCCGCGCAGCACGTCCCGCCGGGTGTTTTCCGCTAGGAACGTGACCACGTTGCCCGCGCACACGATGGCGTCGAAGGCGTCCCCGAGGTCCATGTCGGCCAGTACGGCGAGATCGGCCACGCGATACTCAGGGCCCGGGTAGTCCTGCCGGGCGGCGTCGATCAACTCGGGATCCACGTCCACCCCGACCACCCGATGCCCGGCCGCGTGTAGGTACCCGGACAGCCGCCCCGCTCCGCACCCGGCATCCAGGATGCGAGCGCCGCGGGGAACCATGGCGTCGATGAGCCGGGCCTCCCCCACAATGTCCTCCCCGCGCGCGGCCATGGTGCGGAACCGTTCGATGTACCACTGGGAATGCCCGGGGTTCCGAGCCACCTGGGCAAGCCACTTGTTCTGTTCCGTCATGAGGCCAGGCTATCGAGGTGCCGCCCCCTTGCCCACGCTCCGCGTGCCCGCCTCCGTGAACGGTCTGGGTAGGCTGACGATCGGCAGGCTCGTCGGCGAACAATGCTCGGAGGACAGACAGTGGCTGGACGTGGAGGCGTCTCGTGGCGGCTGCGCCTCGCGGCGCTGCGGTACCGATTCGAGGAGAGCCTGTTCCTCTATCCCGCCATCATCATGCTGGGCGGGATCGTGTTGGCAATCATCGCGACGTCCGTCGATCACGCCCTGGGGTACGACACCCACGTGCCGTTCACGCTGGAGATGAGCAGCAACGCGGCCACGTGGTTGCTGGCCACCGTGGCCGGGGCGATGATCACCACCGTGGGCGTGGTGTTCTCCCTGACCGTGGTCAGCCTGCAGTTGGCCAGCAGCCAGTTCTCACCTCGGGTCATGCGGTCCTTCATCCGGGACCGGCTGAGTCAGCGCGTGATCGGCCTGCTCGTGGCCACCTTCTTCTACTGCGTGCTGGCGCTGCCCAGTGTCAGCGGGGAGACCACGGCCCCTGCGCCGAAGGTGTCGCTGACGCTCGCCGTGGTGCTGACGCTGATCACCGTGATCGGCATCATCGTGCACCTGGATCACCTGGCCCACGGGCTCCAGGTGGGCAACGTGGCCCGGGTCATCGCGGACGAGGGAGAGAAGGTGGCCGCCGCACTCGACGAAGTGCCCTCCGGGATGCGTGAGGTCGACCCCCGGGACTTCCACGATGCCCCCGATGACGCCGCGGTCATTCCCGCCACGCGCAGCGGATGGATCAGCCAGGTGGACATCCGCCAGCTCCTCGCGGCCGCCTCCCCCGACACCACCGTGCGCATGGACACCCGCGTGGGTGCTTACATCCACACCGGTGAACCCCTGTTGACGGTGTGGCCCCGCCCCTCGGCCGCCAGCAGGAAGGGTCTCGCCGAGTCGATCGGCGTGTCCGACATGCGCACCACGCTCCAGGACGTCGACTTCTCCATCCGGCAGCTCGTGGACATCGGGCTGCGTGCCCTGAGCCCGGCTGTGAATGACCCCACGACCGCCGTGGAGGTCATCCTGCGGCTGGGGAGTCTGATGCGGACGTTGCTCATCACTCCACTTCCGCCCCCAGCGTTGCAGGACGGATCCCACCGGGTGCTCGTCCAGCCCTGGAACCTCTCCCATGAGGAATACATCGCCCACGCCTTCGATCAGCTCCGGCAGACGTGCCTCGACCAGCCGGACGTGGCCGCCACCATGTTGCGGGAGCTGCGGATGCTGATCACCCACCTGCGAGACCAGGGGCACCCCGATCTGGTTCCGGCACTGCAGCGACAGATGCAACTGCTGCTCGACGGGCTCGAAGCGCAGAAGGACATGCACCCCGAGGATCTACGCCACCTCCGCTCCCTGTCCTCCGACCACACGGATCCCGCCGACCACAGTCGGTGACCCGCCCCCGCCGGGTTACGCACAGAAACCCGAGAACGGGCACTTCGTGACCCTCGACGTGTCCGCTGAGACCGGACCGAGGGAACAGTTCCAAGAGGCCTTCTACGGCACTGATTACACGTTCAATCCGCACGAATGGAAATTCATCACTCCGGCCGGGACCACGGCGAACTCGGTGGCATCAGCCGCGTCCTACATGTGCTTGCCCGATGCAGAGCGGATCCCGGAGATGGGGCCCGCCGAGCGTGCGACCGGCAAGATCGTGTTGGACGTGCCCGCGAAAACGGGAACCCTGGTCTATGCGCCCGGTTTCGTGGACCAGGCCTGGGAGTGGAAGCTGTAGGCTCCATCCTTCGTGGTGCCCGCGCGTAGCGAACGCGCCACGACCACTGCGCGACGACGCCGCCCGGGTTCCGCACACGAAGCCCGGGCGTCGTCGTACCCGCGGAGCGCACCCAACGCGGCGTCGGGCACTGCGCGGCGTCGTCGACCGGGCCCGGCGACCTGTGCCACTCGGGCACCTCCGAGCGCAGGCCCGGACGGCTCCCGGGCAACTCCTAAGAACACGACGGAGCACTACGGAGTGTGTTTTCACGCGTCAGGCGTATCATGCCGGTTGTTAGGTAGCCTTCTTTCCCTGCCGGACGTCCTTCTGACCATCCTTGGAGCCGCAATGCACTTGATCCCTCGCGAGCAGGAGAAACTGCAGATCGTCGTCGCCGCGGACCTCGCACGCAGACGCCAGGCTCGGGGCCTGAAGCTCAATTACCCGGAGGCCGTGGCGATCATCAGTTACGAACTGATCGAGGGCGCCCGGGACGGCCGCACGGTGGCGGACCTCATGAGTTGGGGGACCACCATCCTCGGCCGGGACGACGTCATGGAGGGTGTGCCCGAGATGATCTCGGACGTCCAGGTGGAGGCCACCTTCCCGGACGGCACCAAGCTCGTCACCGTCCACACCCCCATCCGATAGGCAGGAGACTCCCATGATCCCTGGCGAATACGTCCTGGCGGACACCCCCGTGGTGTGCAACGAGGGCCGCGACACCGTGGAGCTGGACGTCACCAACACCGGCGACCGCCCGGTGCAGGTGGGCTCCCACTTCCACTTCTCGGAGACCAACCCGGCGCTGCGCTTCGATCGCGACGCCGCCCGCGGCTTCCACCTCGACATCCCCGCCGGCACGGCCGTGCGCTTCGAACCGGGGGACAAGAAGACCGTCCGCCTGGTGGCGATGGCCGGTGACCGTGCCGTGTTCGGATTCCGCAACGTCGTCAACGGCCCCCTGGACAGTGAGGAACGCTCATGAGCTTCGAGATGTCCCGGCAGCAGTACGCCGGTCTGTACGGCCCCACCACGGGGGACGCCGTCCGGCTCGCGGACACGGACCTGTTCCTGGAGGTGGAGAAGGACCTCACGAGCCACGGTGACGAGACCGTGTTCGGCGGCGGCAAGGTCATCCGCGACGGGATGGGTCAGGACGGCAACACCGTCCGCGACGGCGCCCCGGGTGACCTGGCCGTGGCAGACACCGTGATCACCAACGTGATCGTCCTGGACCACACGGGCATCTACAAGGCGGACGTGGGGCTGCGGGACGGACGGATCCTGGCCATCGGCAAGGCCGGCAACCCCAACATCATGGACGGCGTGGACGTGGTGATCGGTCCCGCGACCGAGGCCGTGGCCGGTGAGGGCCGCATCCTCACCGCCGGGGGCCTGGACACCCACATCCACTTCATCAGCCCCGACCAGTTCGCTACCGCCCTGAACTCGGGGATCACCACCATGATCGGTGGCGGTACCGGACCCGCGGAGGGCACGAAGGCCACGACCATCACGCCCGGGTCCTGGAACCTCGCGAACATGCTGCGCGCCGTCGAGAACTTTCCCATGAACGTGGGCCTGCTGGGCAAGGGGCACGCGAGTGCGGTGGAACCGCTGGCCGAGCAGATCAAAGCCGGTGCCATTGGGCTCAAGGTGCACGAGGACTGGGGCGCCACGCCCGCGGCGATCGACAACTCCTTGAAGGTGGCCGACCATTACGACGTGCAGGTGGCCATCCACACGGACACCCTCAACGAGGCCGGGTTCGTGGAGGACACGATCAAGGCCATCGACGGGCGGGTCATCCACACGTACCACACCGAGGGTGCCGGCGGCGGCCACGCCCCGGACATCATCAAGATCGCCGCGTTCCCCAACGTGCTGCCCGCCTCCACGAACCCCACGTTGCCGTTCACACGCAACACGGAGGAGGAGCACCTGGACATGCTCATGGTGTGCCATCACCTCAACCCTGACATCCCCGAGGACGTGGCGTTCGCGGATTCCCGCATCCGCCCGGAGACGATCGCTGCGGAGGACGTGTTGCAGGACATGGGCATCTTTTCCATCACGAGCTCCGACTCCCAGGCCATGGGCCGCGTGGGGGAAGTGATCCTGCGGACGTGGCAGGTCGCGGACAAGATGAAGAAGCAGCGCGGCAAGCTGGACGGGGACACCGAGCGCGGCGACAACTTCCGGCTCAAGCGCTACATCTCCAAATACACGATCAACCCCGCGCTCGCCCACGGTGTGAGTGACTACGTGGGCAGTGTGGAGGCCGGGAAGTTCGCGGACCTGGTGCTGTGGGAACCTGCGTTCTTCGGCGTCAAACCGTTCATGGTGTTCAAGGGCGGGCAGGTGGTCTCCTCCCTCATGGGTGATTCCAACGGGTCCATCCCCACGCCCCAGCCCATGACCATGCGCGGTTCGTTCGGCGGGTTGGGTTCCGCGGTGCACTCCTCCTCCATCACGTTCATGTCCCAGGCGGCCGTGGACGCGGGCGTCCCGGAGCAGCTCGGTCTGCGGAAGACCGTCAAGGCGGTCCACGGCATCCGGTCCCTGCGCAAGTCCGACCTCGCGTTCAACGGCGAGACCCCCGAGCTGGACGTGGACCCCGAAACCTACGAGGTGCGCGTGGACGGCGAGAAGGTCACGTGCGAGCCCGTGGACGTGCTCCCCATGGCCCAGCGGTACTTCCTGTTCTGAGCCCACGCGGCCGCCGGCAATCCGCGGACGACGGCGCTCGGCTGGCACCCGGCGCCGCCAACCAGTCGTTACGGGCCCGTCGTTGCCGCCCCGGCACCGGCACCCCGACCAACCATTCCCGACACGTTCCCGACAAGGAGGATCTCGTGATCGTCGACCGCGTCCTGGGCAACCTGGCCGATTTGTCCCCCTCCGAACGGCAGGGGCTGCACGTGGAGAAGGTGGTGCTGCCCAGTTCCGAACTCGTGAAGCGGATCCAGCGCGTGACCACGGATCACGGCCGCACCCTGGGGTTGCGCCTGGACAGTCCGCGCGGCGCGGTCGGCGACCTCCAGGACGGGGACATCCTGCTCCGGGACGAGCGCGGCGTCGTCGTCGTGTCCGTCGAGGCCTCGGACGTGCTCGTGATCGCCCCGCGCACCATCACCGAGATGGGCGTGACGGCGCACGGGCTGGGCAACCGGCACCTGCAGGCCCAGTTCTTCGACACGTCCTCCGAATACGGCGCAGAGGTCATGGTGGTGCAGTTCGACCACACGGTGACCCAGTACCTGGACGAGCACGGCGTGCCGTACGAGCGGCAGGAACGCGTGATGCCGGTCCCGTTCCGCCACGCGGAGCACACGCACTAATGACCGGGGACGCACAGGACTGGGCGGGATCTCTCCTGCCGCTGCTGCAGATCTGCGATTCCGCGCTGCCCACGGGGGCGTTCGCGCACACGTTCGGCATGGAGACCTACCTGGAACGTGGCACCGTGTCGGACCAAGCGAGCTTCCAGGACTGGCTGGAACGTTTCCTCGACCACCAGCTCGTCTACGCGGACGGTCTGGCCGTGCGGCTCACCGCGGAGTTGTTCGCGGGGACGACGGCGAACGGAGCCTCGGCGGGCACGGCACCTTCCGCGCTGGCGGCCGCCGACGGCGCGGCGTCGCCCGCGGATCCCCCCGCAGCCCCGGCGGACGCGACACCCGACTCCGACTTCGACGCCGGCCTCGTCCGACTCGACGCCCTCATGTTCGCCCAGGCCCTACCGGCCCAGGTGCGACAAGCCGGGCTGACCATGGGACGCCGGCTGCTCGAGATCGGCACGCTGTCCCTACCCGGCCCGGGACTGGAACGCTACGCCCGCCTCGTGGCGGAGGGGACGTGCCGCGGCCACCAGGCGATCGTGTTCGCGCTGATCGGGGTGGACCACGGTGTGCCCCCGGCAGCGATCACGCAGGCCTTCCTGTTCTCCACCCTCACCTCGCTGACCCAGAACGCGGTGCGCGGGATCCCCATCGGGCAGAACGCGGGCCAGCGCACCCTGGGGGCACTGCGCCCCCGGGTCGCGGCCGCGTGGGAACGCATCTCCGCACTCGACATGTCCGATCTGGGCGTGGTCTCCCCGGGGTTGGAGATCGCCCAGATGCACCACGAAACCCAACGCGCGCGCATGTTCATGAGCTGAACCGCGCCACCGAACGTACGGAGGAATAAACCACATGACGGCAGTGAAGATCGGGATCGGCGGACCGGTGGGCGCGGGCAAGACCCAGTTGATCGAACGCCTCACCCGGGCGCTGAGCCAGGACATCTCCATGGCGGCGATCACCAACGACATCTACACGATCGAGGACGCCAAGATCCTCTCCCGCAACAGCGTGCTGCCCCTGGACAGGATCGTGGGACTCGAGACCGGCGGGTGCCCCCACACCGCGATCCGCGAGGACACCTCCATGAACCAGGCGGCGATCGACCGGTTGGAGCAGGAGCACCCGGACCTCGAGGTCGTGTTCGTGGAATCCGGCGGGGACAACCTCTCCGCCACGTTCAGCCCCGAGCTCGTGGACTTCTCGATCTACATCATCGACGTGGCCCAGGGCGAGAAGATCCCCCGCAAGGCCGGCCAGGGCATGATCAAGTCCGATCTGTTCATCATCAACAAGACGGACCTGGCGCCGCACGTGGGGGCGGACCTCACGGTCATGGAGGCCGATTCCCGCCAGTTCCGCGGGGACAAGGCGTTCTGCTTCACCAATCTGAAGACGGACGAGGGCCTCGAGCACGTGATCGAGTGGTTGCGCCACGACGTCCTCATGCAGGACCTCGCGTGAGCCCAGCCGCACCGGTGACCGACACGCACGCCTCCGCCGCGCCGACGGCCACGCGGGACGACGCGTCCGAGTCGGCGTCGACGACCGCGGGGACAGCTGCGACCAAGCTGACTGTGGCGGCATCGGCGAACACGGTGACCGCGGCGTCGTCGTCCCCCGGAACTGCGCGAGAGACGTGGCGCGGTGAACTGGAACTGGGAATCACGGCGCGCCCGGGGCGTTCCGTGGCGACCCACCAGTTCCACCGCGGGGCGCTGCGCGTGCTGCGCCCGCACTACCTGGACGCGAGTGGGCAGGTGACCTACACGGTGGTCAATCCCGGCGGCGCGTACCTGGACGGTGACCGTTACCGCGTGGCCGTCACGGTCGGGGACGGCGCGGACCTGCTGCTGACCACCCAGTCCGCGACCAAGGTCTACCGCACCCCCGTGGGTCTTTCGACCCAGGAGATGACGGTGTGCCTGGGCTCGGGCGCGCGGCTCGAGTACCTGCCGGACCAATTGATCGCCTACCGGGACTCGCGCTATCGGCAGCACACGCTCGTGGACATGGACCCGTCCGCGACCCTGGTGCTCGCGGAGGTCGTCACGCCCGGCTGGTCCCCCACGGGCGAGCCGTTCCGCTACGACAGTGTCCGGTTGCGCACCGAGGTGCGGATGTCCGGGCGCCCCGTGGCGCTCGACAACATCCGCCTGGAACCCTCCGGGGATGAGCCGGGGTTTGACGGTGTGGGCTCGTTCGAGAGGTTCAGCCACGTGGGTTCGCTGCTGGTCCTGGATCCCCGCGTGAACGACGCCGCTCTGGCAGCCGTCCGCGCGCTGCTCACCGAGCGCGCGGGGCACCTCCGTGGCGGCGCCTCCGCCCTGGCCGTGCCCGGGTTCGCGTTGCGTGTGCTGGGCAACTCGACGCAGGAGATCGACGAGCTGATCCTGGCCGCGGTGGCCGTGGTTCGCGAACGGTTCTTCGGCCAGGGGCCCGTGAACCTGAGGAAGTACTGACGTCCGTTGGAGGTAGAGATGACGCGCACCGGTGGAAGTACGGCGGTGACCCGCACGGCAGTGAATGAGTGGAGTCTGCGCTCCCGGGTGCTCGCAACCCTGGGCGCGGTGGTGCTGCTGCACGTCCTCGCGCTGGGCATGTTGGGTGCCGGGGCCCTGGAGAGTTCCGTTCCCTTGTCCATCGGACTCGTGGTCACGTGCTACCTCACGGGGGTGAAGCACAGTTACGACTGGGACCACATCGCCGCGATCGACAACTCGACCCGCCGGTTCATCTCCCAGGGCAAGCGACCGGCGAGCGTGGGTCTCGCGTTCAGCCTGGGGCACAGCTCGGTCGTGATCCTCGCGGGAGTCCTGGTGGTGCTCGGGGCCACGTTCGTGTCCTCGTTCATCGAGGAGGGCACCACCGCGAACACCGCGCTGGGGATCATCGGTGGCACGGTGTCGGGGGTCTTCCTGCTGGTGCTGGGAACGTACAACGCCACCGCGAGCGTGCGGTCGTGGCGGCTGCGGCGCGCGGTGGCGGACGGGCAGCGGATCACGGAGAAGGACATGCGGTCCCAGGGGTTGATCGCCCGCGTCCTGGACCGGCCGCTGCAGCGGGTCAAGAGCCCGCGCAACATCTACGTGCTCGGTTTCCTCTTCGGTCTGGGTTTCGACACCGCGAGCACCGTGTCCCTGTTGATCATCACGGCGTCCGCGTCCGTGGCAGGGGTGTCCACGTGGACCCTGATCTCCCTGCCGTTCTTCTTTGCCGCGGGCATGTGCCTGTGCGATTCCCTCAACGGACTGGCCGTGCTGCGCATGTACGGCTCCACGTGGCGCGATCCCGTGCGCAAACTCGGGTTCAACGCGGTGATCACGGGCATCTCCGCGGTCTCCGCCCTGTTCATCGCCTTCATCACGGTGGGCGCGGTGCTCAACACCGCGTTCGACCTGAACGATCCGCTCACCACTTTCCTCGCCTCCGTGGAGCTGGGCCACGCGGGACTGTTGTTGATCGCGGGGCTGCTCGCGGTGTGGGGGATCTTCGCCCTGGTTCACCGCTCGTCGTGGCGGGCCTCCCCCGCCCTCCACTGACGGGAGCGTAGCGCCAGAACGGTCCACGTGACGAGTACGAAGGGCCACGTGTACGGCGCGACCCCCACGGCCGTGATGACCCACCACAGCGGCACGGTGAGCGCGGCGGCCAGGACGGGCACCCCGATCCGCAGGATGCGGGACCCCCGCGCGGGGAACGCGACACCGAGCGCCACGGTCACGAGCATCGCGCCGTAGCCCAGCAACCCGGATGCGGCGGGGCCCTGCCCGATCCCCACGAACCCGGCGAGCGTGCCCACCAGGGTCCCGGCCGCCGCCCACACACCGGCCCGCCACCCGGCGGCGAACATCCCCGCGAGCACCAACAGCCCGCCCAGCACGGAACCGCCCAGGATTACCTGGTGCGCTCCCCGCACGGCCCCGGCGAGTACGTCGTGCACGGGGGAGCCCAGGGGCACCACGGCTCCCTGGGTCCGTTCGAACGGGGCCGCTACGGCCACCGCGATGCTGTTGACCAGGCAGAACGGCCCCGTGAGCAGCGGAAGGGATTCGGGCCACGAGAGTTTGGGGGCGCCCCACACGATCAGCGCGCAGACCGCCGAACCCGCGAGGGTCCACAACGCCGCGGGGATCCCGGGCCCGCACGCGAGCACCGCGGCACACCCCGTCAGGGCACCGTTGAACCCGTGCAATCCCTGGTCTACCTCTGCGGGGATCACCCCGGCTCGGCTCCGGGCCAGGGCCCTCGCACCGACCCGTGAGCTCTCGGGATCGTGTCCCGGGATGCCACTCCGGGCCCGGGTCCCGCCCTCCCGGAGACGGTGCAGGCCCCGCGCGTCGTCCCACCCGGCGAGCGCCAGCGCACACCCTGCCTGGACCGCCGCCCCCGCGAGCGCGGCGAGCGCGAACCACGCGGACGCCACCGTCATGGCGGCGAGCGCGAACACCGCGGGGCCCCATCCGGCCTGCAGGAAGATCTGGCCTTGGGCCCGGACGATGCCGCGGAGGAAGTTCATGCCCCTATCCTCCTACCGTCATCCCCAGGTCGCGACCCATGTCCCGGGTGCAGCACCCATGATATGCGCCACGGATCCCACGCGGTGCCACCCGGCGGCGCACACACGGATACCCTCGAACCACTGACCCCGCTCACCGGAAGCCGCCCATGTTGATCCTCATCGCCGCCCTGCTCGCCGTGCTCGTGGGTACCGTCCTGCAACGGGTGTCCGGCACCGGGGTGGGCCTCGTGGTGGCACCGGTGCTGTCCCTGATCATGGGTCCCGGCCCGGGAGTCCTCGCGACGAACGCGGCCACCACGTGCTCCGGTTTCCTGATCACCCTGTCCGTGCGCCGATTCGTGGAATGGCGGCACGCGGCGGTGCTGGTCGCGTCCGCCGTGCCCGGGATCGTGGCCGGAGCGCTCGTGGTGCGCTGGGTGCCGAGCGCGTGGTTGCAGGTGGCCGTGGGTGCGGTGGTGCTCGCGGGCCTCGCCGTCACGCGCTTCTCCCCCGCGACCCCCGAGCTCTCCCGTCGCAAGGCCATGGTCCCGACCGGGGTGATCGGAGGATTCTTCAACTCCACCGCGGGTGTGGCGGCCCCCGCCATGGTGATCTACTCGCGCGTGACCCGCTGGGACCAACACCGGTTCGCGGCCACGATGCAGCCCGTATTCATGTCCATGGGGGCCTTGTCGGTGGTCTCCAAACTCGCGGCCGGGGTGCACTTCGCCCTGCCCGTCCCCGCGCTCGCGGCCGTGGGCGCGCTCGTGCTCACGGTCCTGGCCGGGATCGCGGTGGGGACCTGGCTGTCCCGCCACCTCACCAAGGCGACCGCGCAGAAACTGGCCATGGCGCTCGCGGCCGCGGGCGGCGTCGTCGTCCTGTTGCGCGGCGCGGCGACCCTGGTCCTCGGCTGAGCACGGCCGCCCCGCGACGACCCGGCATCACCCGCCGTACGGGCGCATTCGTCACGGGACGACGACGCCGCTGCCCCTGCTACCGCGCGGCCGCCGCCTCGAGCGCGTCCAGGTCGCGCACCTCGTGCCGCCGCCCGTAGGCCATGACGCCCAGGCACAGGGCCGCGATCACGGCACCGGAGGCGAACAGCCACGGGTAGGACGTGAACCGGGCGATCAGTGCGAGGACCATGGGCACGAAGAAGCCCATGTAGGTCAGGGAGTAGAAGACCGCGGTGAGTCCCGCGAGGTCGTCCGGGCGGGCGATGCGTTGGACCTCCTGCAACCCGGAGACCAGCACGAGCCCGTAGCCGCAACCCAGGACCCCGGAGGCCGCGAGGACCACCAGGATGTTCAGGGTTGAGGCGGCGGCCACCCCGGTGAGCATGCCCAGGATCACCGCGACCATGCCCACGGCGAGCGAACGGATGGAACCGTCCCGGTCCAGATGACGGCCCAGGGGCTGGATGAAGAACCCGCAGCCCAGGCCCACCAGGCACATGAGCCCCGAGAACGCGATGCCGTAGTCCGGGCCCACGACGTCCGCCATGAGCGCCGGGAGTATCGCGTACGAGGACGCCGCGCATCCGAACACCCAGGGCGCGGACGGCGCCACCACGAACCAGAACCGGTGCTGACGCGTGGCCGGGATCTTCAGATCGGACAGGAGGGAGCCGTGCGGTGCGCTTGCGTAGCGGGTCTCGGGTGCTCCCGCGACCAGCAGGACCGCGGGCAGACAGATCAAGAGGTTGATCACGTACGGCAACACGGTTTGCAGCGGGGCGAACTGGGCGAGCGTCGCTGCGATCACGGCACCCAGGGCGAAACCGGCCGTGAGCGACAGGGACGCCCTGCGAGCGCCCGAGACCCGCTCCGGGTGCTCCTCGTACGGCCGATCGGAGAGCTCCTTGATCCACGAGGTCCCCACGGCCATGCCCAGTCCCAGGGCCAGCCCGGAGAAGACCCGGCCCACGAAAAGCAGCACCAGACTCCCGGCCCCCAGGGCCAACAGGATGCTGCCCACCATCGCGAGGATGGGCGCGGGGATCATCAGTGCCCGCCGCCCGTGCCGATCGGACAACGGCCCGCCGATCAACAGGGCCGGCACGATCCCCAGGACGTACGCGGCCAGGAGCATGTCCACGGCCACCTGTTCGTACCCCTCCACCGTGCGGTACATGACGAGCAACGGGGTGAACTCGTTGCCACCCCACGCCACCGCCAACAGCGCCGAACTGACCCTCATCCAGGGTTTCACACTCATGACACGATCCCTTCGTACACGCGCTGCAAATGCTCCGCCAACAGGGCTTCCACCCGTTCCGTATCTTTTTCCCGAACGCCCGCCACGATCTCCGCGTGCTGCGCCAGGATCTCGTCAGACCGCTCCTGGGCCGTGCGCACCGCGGTGGCGATCAACCGGATCTGCCGGTCCCGCAACCCCTGGTAGAAACCGCTCAACAGACTGTTGCCCGCGGCCTCCACGAGAGCGGTGTGGAACGCGGCATCCAGCTCACCGAATCGCGGCGTGCCCGCAGCCTTTCGCTGCTGTTCCAGGAGGTCGGCGAGGGTGTCGGGCAGATCGGGATCCCCGATCGCCTCCTTCACGCTCGCGCATTCCACGACCCGCCGCGCAGCGAGCACCTCGCGGGACTCGTGCGGGCCCACCGGCACCACGAGCGCACCACGCTTGGGGTAGAGCCGCATGAGCCCCTCCACCTGGAGCCGCAGGAACGCCTCACGGACCGGAGTCCGGGAGACCCCCAGCTCCGTGGCGAAGACGCCCTCGGACAACATGTGCCCGTCCAGCTCCCCCGTGAGGATCCTGGCCTTGACGTGCTCGTACGCGCGCTCGGCCGCGTTGTACGCCATGGTGCTCCCTGTTCGACGTCGCTCCGGCCGGTTCCGTACCCGCTGGCACGGCCGCGTGCCCCGGGGTGTGGGGCGAGCGGCAACCCGCGGCGATCAGTCCGCGGGTTGCATAGATACAAGCTGCATACTAAGTGTCGCACGTCACTCGGGCAACCGGGACGAGTGGCTCCGCAGCGTCGTCGAACTCTGCTGCGCCGTCGCAATCCGTAGCGCGGTCCAACTCTGCCGATCCGAACCCACGGGACCGAGGCCCGTGCCGGATCAGTGCTCCATCTCGTACAGCCGCCGAGCCCGGACGCGCGCCTCGTGGTGCACGGCGGCGTCGGGATTCACGAGTCGGTAGCACGCGAAACCCAGCAGCACAGCGATCGCGTGCCCGATGGCCGTCCATCCGAAATCCAGGACCATTCCCCCGGCCGCCGCGGCCACGAGCCCCGCGGCCCACAGGAGCCTGCGGCGCGCGGGACCGTGATAGGTGGCCAGCGCGGCGAACGCGAAGAACCCGTAGCTCGCGCCCACGTCGATCCGTTCCGGGATCAGGTCGGGATTCGGGAAGGCCTGGGCCTCCCACATCTGCAGTGCCGCGGTGGACACGGTGGCACCCACGTGCCCGATCACGAAGCCGGCGAACACGCGCCGCCACCCGGAGCGATGTTCCCTGGGCACCACGACCAGGGAGAACGCGACCCACCACACCGCGAGCTCGATGGGTGAGACGTACATGGCGCTGCGCAGCAGAACGGTCACCGGATTGATGCCCAGCTAATGCAGACTCGTGGACTGCTCCACGAGGAACGCTCCCTCGCCGAGCGCGCCCTGCCGCTCGTGGTCGTGGCGTTCGACCAGCACGCCCCGCAGCAGAGCCCGGACACCGTGAACGGCATGGCGGTCGCGGGCGGGTTGATCCCCGCGGTGATCTTCCTGATCGTCATGCTCATCATGGCCGGCTACCCGCTCACGGAGGCAAAGTTCAAGGACATCATGAAGTCCATCGAGGCCAACCGTTCGCTGCGCCACGAGCAGCTGCACCCCGGTGAGGTCCCGGCTCCCGCGGGGGCCCGCACCGACCGCCCCGGCCCCACGGCCCGGGATTCCCACCCCATGACCACCCAGGGCCCGTCTGTGCCGTCCGAGCGCGGCGACGGGTCCGGCCCGTCCACACGCTGATCCGCCATAATCGAGCGGGCCCACCGTTCCAGAGAGGAAACACCATGAAGATCACCGAAGCCAAGGTCATCGTCACCAGTCCCTCACGCAACTTCGTGACGCTCAAGCTCACGACCGACGAGGGTGTCACCGGGATCGGTGACGCGACCCTCAACGGCCGCGAACTGGCGGTGGCCACGTACCTGTCCGACCACGTGGCACCCCTGCTGATCGACCGCGACCCGGCAAACATCGAGGACACGTGGCAGTTCCTGTACCGCTCCGGCTACTGGCGCCGCGGCCCTGTGACCATGGCCGCGATCGCCGCGGTGGACATGGCCCTGTGGGACATCAAGGGCAAGGTGGCCGGCATGCCGGTGTACCAGCTGCTCGGTGGCGCCTCCCGCCGCGGGCTGTCCACGTACGGCCACGCCTCCGGGCGGGACACCGAGGAGATCTTCGACTCGATCCGCTCCGAGCAGGAGCACGGCTACACCGCGATCCGCGTGCAGTCCTCGGTCCCGGGGATCACCGCGCTGTACGGCGTGGCCGCCCAGCCGCAGGCCTCCGGCGAGCGCTCCGACTACCAGCCGGCACAGCGTGCCGCGCTGCCCGCGGAGGAGAACTGGGACACCCGCCCGTACCTGCGCCACATTCCGTCCGTCTTCGAGGCCGTGCGCAACGAGTTCGGCCCGGAGCTGCCCCTGTTGCACGACGGCCACCACCGCATGACTCCCATCCAGGCAGCCAAGCTCGGCAAGTCGCTCGAGCCCTACGACCTGTTCTGGCTCGAGGACTGCACCCCGGCGGAGAACCAGGAGGCCCTGCGGCTGGTGCGTCAGCACACCACGCAGCCGCTCGCCATCGGCAAGGTCTTCAACACGATCTGGGACATCAAGGACCTGATCTCCGAACAGCTGATCGACTACGTGCGCTGCGCGTCCACGCGCTTCGGCGGGATCTCCCCGCTGAAGAAGGTCATGGACTATGCCGCGATGTACCAGGTCAAGTCCGGCTTCCACGGCTCCACGGACGTCTCCCCCGTGGGCTTCGCGGCGCAGCTGCACGTGGGCATGGCCATCCACAACTTCGGCCTGCAGGAGTACATGCCTCACTCGGAGAAGGCCAGCCAGGTCTTCCGTCAGCACATGACGTTCGAGAACGGTCTGCTGCACCCCTCCGACACCCCGGGCCTGGGCGTGGAGATCAACGAGGATGAGGCGGAGAAGTACGAGTACACCACCGCGCACCTGCCCTACAACCGCCTCACCGACGGCACGGTGCACGACCGGTGAGCGGGGTGAGCACGGACATCGCACCGCTCGTGGTGGTCATGGGCGTCTCGGGGTCGGGCAAGACCACGATCGGCACGCTCGTGGCCCACGAGCTGGGTGTGGACTTCGTCGACGGGGACAGCTTGCACCCCATCGAGAACGTCCAGAAAATGGCCTCGGGCACGCCGCTCGACGACGACGACCGCTGGCCCTGGCTCGAGATCGTGGGCCGCACACTGCACGAGCGGGGTGAACAGCACGAGGGCATGGTGATCGCGTGCTCCGCGCTCAAGCGCAAGTACCGGGAACGGATCCGCTCGCAAGCGCCGTCGGCGTTGTTCCTGCACCTGGACGGGTCCGTGGCGGTGCTGACCCGGCGGATCGAGGGCCGCAGCGGGCACTTCATGCCGGCCACGCTGTTGCAGTCCCAGCTGGACACCCTCGAGTCGCTCGCGCAGGAGGAGGGCGGCTACAAGCTCGACATCGATCAGTCCGTGCCGGACATGGTGAACGAGGCAGTGACCAAGCTGCGGGCCATCGCGGCGGCGAACTCGTAGTCCACGCCTTCGCGGCAAGCATCCGAAGCGTCCCAGGGTGCTCGACAGGGCACCCCGGGACGCTTCTTCGATGCGCGTGCCCGTCCGCGACCCGGGACGATGGCGCCGGGCCCGGCGCCGTCGTCAGCCTCGCCGGGTCGCCGGCATCGAACCGGTAGTCCCGCCCCTCACCCTCTGCGCAGTAGGACCGCGACCTCGTAGTGTCCGGTGTGGGGAAACATGTCCAGCAGTCGTGCTTCCACGGGCCGCAAGGACGGCATCCGGCCCAGGTCCCGCGCGAGCGTCGTGGCGTTGCACGACGAGTACACGACATGATCCACCGATGAGTTCTCGAGCCACGCGCACAGGGACGCTTCCAGCCCGCGGCGGGGCGGGTTGACGATCGCGAGCTCCGGGGTGCCGGGCAGATCCGCGGGGGTCGCGGCGGCGTCGTCGGCGAGGAAACGCACGGAACCCGGACCCTCATCCGGTAGCCCCATGGCGCGGGCGGTGTCCCGGGCGGAGGCCACGGCCTCGGCGGAGATCTCGGTGCCCACGACCTCGCGCGTGGGAGCAGCGACATGCAGCGCGAAACCCCCCACCCCGCAGTACAGGTCCCACACGCTCGCCGGGTCCACCGCGTCCACCCAGTCCGCGACCTGGCGGTACAGCTGCTCCGTGACCCGTGTGTTCGTCTGGAAGAACGAGCGCGGCCGGACTCGCAGGTCGATGCCGTTGACCGGCATGATCAGCTCGCCCTGCCGCGAGAGCAGGATCTCCTCGGCGCCCTCGATCACGGCCTTGTGCTCGGGCTGGATGTTCACGGAGAGCACGTCCGCGTGCGGCACGAGCTCGCGCAGCAGATCCGTGTTGTCCCGGATCTTGGCCAGCTGCCCGGTGCTGCGCAGCACGAACCGGATCATGAGCCGCCCGTCCGGGTTCCCCGTGACGATCAGGTGTTTGAGCTCGCCGCGCCGCTTGGCCACGTCGTACGGCAACAGCCGCACCCTCGCGATGAACTCGGCGAGCGCGTGGATCGCGCGCGTCACGGGTTCGGGGTAGAGCGGGCAGTCGCGCAGGTCGATCCCACGGCCCCCGCGGTCCAGGATGCCTAGGGTCGGTGCGCCGACCTTCCCGGCCACGACCATCTTGGCCTTGTTGCGGAACCCCGCCTCCACGGACGCGACCGGCTCGAGCCACCGCGGCTCACCGTGTGAGTCCACGAGGTCGCGCACGAGCTGTTGTTTGCGAGCGAGCTGCCGCGCGTAGGGTACCTCGATCACCGTGCAGGATCGGCACAGGTCCCGATCGTAATATCCGCATTCCACCCGCTCGATTCTACGACGACGCCGCACGCGCCCCTTCCCCGCTCGGGCCGCCCGCCCGCTGGTAATCCCGGCGGTATCGTGACAGCGTGGCACGGACACCGCCCCTTCCGCCCGAGGACCTGCCATGAGCACCCCACACCCCTCCCCCGCCGCGATGCGCGGCCGCAAGGACCCCGCACTGGGCGTCCGCCCGGTGGACTACACCTCGTGGCGCCCTTCCGAGCGGCAAGGGGACGCGGACGCCGTCGGCGATGACTCCGAACCTCGGGCCGGAACAGCGCCGGACGGGACGCCTCGGTCAGGTCCCGGGCCCCGAACAGTTCCCGGCGCGGACGGCACCCGTGCTGTTCCTGCCGCGGGCGGGGCACCCAAACCGGGCCCCGGGCCGCGCACGGTCCCCGCCGGGGAACCCACCACGCCCATCGCGTCCGAAGCACCACGCGAGCTCACGGTGGACCCGCAGCTCGCGGAGTTCGTTCGCCTGTTGCGCGCGGGCATCACCCCCGACACCACTGCCCCCGAGCGTGCGTTCTACACCGTGGACTCCGATCTGTCGGGGGCCCCGGCGCTCGAGGTACCCGCGGACGGCGTCGTCGTACAGGGCGTGTGGGACGTGAGCGAGAGCGCGCTGCAAGCCGTCGTGGCGGACCCCGAGGACACCTGGACCGCGGACCTCGGGCGCACCGACTACTACGTGCGCGGCCGGCTGTGCGTGCAGGTGACCCGGGCGGAGCACCGCGTGGTGGGGATCTACCGCAGCGGGTGGGCGATCGCCCGGCGCCCGGACGAGACCTGGGCGGACACCCCCGACTCCCTCGAGCACACCGGCGCGAAACCCGGGGGCAGCGGCACCCGCTATCCCACCAACCGCAGGGAACTGCTCGAACGGTTGCGCGGGGCGGGCTTCGAGGTCACCACGTCCGGGCCCACCCACGGGAAGATCACCCACCCGGACGTCCCCGGTAGGTTCCTGCCGTTCTCCTCGACACCGTCCTCGCAGCGCTATGGCCGCCACGTGACCACCGCGGTGAAGCGGGTCTTCGGGATCGACCTGCGGGACCCCGCGAAAACCCGGTAACTGCCCTAAGTACCCCCTAAAGGGAGGGCAGGCATTTCCCCTCGGGAACCCCGGAATCACATGCCAAAGGCGTATGCTTTTGCACAGTTCACTCCGCCCGTCCCGGGGAAAATGGTTAGTCTGGGCAAAAGTTCGTCAGGGGGCAAGCGCGCCGAGGTTCTTGGGGAAGAACCGGACGCCCGCGGCGGAGACACGTATTACTTGGGGGATCATTCATGCTCACGTACTCGCAGCTGCGCCGTTCCAGGCCCGGCCACCGCTCACGCGTTCGCGAGGAGGACTCCGTACGCCACGGGTGGGTGCCTGCCGGGAACCGGTGGATCGCGGTGGACGTGCACGAACCCACGGCCACTGAGCGCGGCGGGACCGTCATCATCGTGGGGTCCCCGGGACGCGATCGCGTGACCCTGACCCGCAGCATGATCCACACGGCCCGGGCGCTGGCCGCTCACGGGTGGCGTGTGGTGCGCCTCGACTGGTCCGGGACCGGTCAGAGCCCCACCGCCGAGGAAGCCGTGGACGCCGGACTGTGGGTCGACGACCTGACCACCGTCCGCGATTGGGCGAGCTCCCACGGTCCCGTCCACGGGGTGGGCTTCAGCCTGGGCGGCACCGTGCTCGCCGCCACCGAGGATCATGGCTGGGCCTCCCGGCTGGTGCTGGCCCCCGTGTCCGGTAAGCAGTGGGTGCGCCACCAGAGCGCGCTGCGCCGCATGGGCGGGCCCGACCTACCTCCCCGCGTGAGCGAGGGCACGGAACTGATGAACCTGCAGCTGTCCTCGCACGGCGCGGCCGCGCTCAAGGCGCTTCCCGAGCCCGCGGACGGTCCCGATCGTCGGATCCGCATCCTGTCCGACGAAGAAGCAGGCGCACTCCCGATCAACGTGCACCCCCGCGCGGCTGCCGTCCCCGCCCGTCTGATCGCCACCGTGCGTACCGCGCTGGACGCCGCCCCGGCCGGGACGACGCCGGATGACACCGCTCGTCCCGACGGGGACGGCCTGGTCCCCGAGCAGGAGATCACCGTGGACGTGGCCGGGACACCCGTGGTGCTGCGGCGCTCGACCAGCGGGGCCGCCCGACGCCCGGCCATCATCACCGAGCCGGTGACCCGCGACCACGACGCCCCCGGGCTGGCGTTCATCTCCCCGGGTTCGGAGGTCATGGAGGCCTCCGGCGGTCTGTGGCTGCGCACCGCGCTGCTCGCGTCCGCGCGCGGCGCCGTGTGCTTGCTCGCCGAACGCTCCGACACCGGTGAGCTCGTGCGCTCGGACATCACGCAGGACTCCAACCCGTACGCTCACCACACGCTCACCGAGTCCCGGGAACTCGTGATGCACCTGAGCGAACTCACGGACGGTCCGCTCCTGGGGGCGGGCATCTGTCTGGGCGCGTGGGGCCTGGTGGCCTCGGCCCACGGACTGCCCGCAACCGTGAGCGAACGACTCACGCTCATGGTCATCAACAACGTCGCGTGGCAGCGGGCACCGTGGCGCTACTGGCGCCAGGGCCTGCGCGGCGGCCCCCTGGCCCCAACCCTGCCCGGGCAGGACGAGGCGGCGGCAGCGCGGTCGTCCGCTCCCGCCGCCGACGACGCACCCGCCGGCTCCCGCTGGGATGCCGTCCTGGCCGGGCTCAACGCCTACGTGGGGACGACGGCGCGCACCGTGGTACGCGGCACCCGTCACCGCGCCCGCAACGCGTCACCTCGGGTCAATGCGCTCGCGGCCGGGGTGGGGGTCATCGACGTCCCGCAACCCACGCTGCGCCGGCTCGCCAAGATCCCCGGACTCACGGTGGACGCGGTCTTCGGACCCGCCGATGCCAAGCACTGCGGGGTCACACCTCAGCGCCTGGGCCCGCGCAGCACGCTCACCGTCCTGGACCCGTTGGACCACTCGCTGTTCGCCACGGAATCGTGCCGCCGGATGGTGGATTACGTCCTGGCGTACGTGCCCGAGGTGTGAACCGCGGCGTGTACGGGACAGCGGGCCGATGACAGCCGCCGGCAAATGACTCAGGAGCCCCGCACGGGTGGCGTTGCCAGCACGTGCGGGGCTCTCTCGTCGATACGGCTCATGGGGCCGTTATGAGGTGACGCTTCACCCGGCCCGTTGATAGATCGTCGGCTACTCGGACTCGGCGCCCACCGGAACCGATGGGACGCCCAGCGCCCGCACCCGCGTGGCCGCACGACCCTCGTCGGTGAGGGCTCCGCTGACCGGAACGTGCACCGTCTCACCCGGGAGCACATGGACGTAGCCGTCCTCGGCCACGGCCCCGCGGGGCAGGTCCAGGGCCACGAATCGCGCAAGTCCGAACGCCGTCACGGCCACCGACCACTCCCCCTGTTCCGTCCTGACCCAGTGAGCGTCGAGTCCCGGATCGGGTGCATCGTTGCGTCGCGGTCCCCCGGTCAGGTGGACGTCCCGGGCGAGCACGCGACCGGAGGGGTTCACGAGCTGGGCGGACACGGCGTCGTACTCCCGCTCGCCGAAACCGTACGCGTGGTCAAGGTCCCGGAACGTACCGTCCGCGAGGTCCGCGCGGATCACGGTCTCGCCGCGCGCGGGCACCGTGACCGGGATGTCGAGGGGTTGCTGGCAGCCGCCGTGCACCGTGGCCACGGTCAGTCGCAGTGTGGCCGTGAGCGGGGTCGGGCCGTCGTTCCAGACATGGACGGGTAGTCCGTCGCCGCCGGCGGGGAGGAAGGACACGGCCACGGGCGCGCACGCCCGGCGCATCCCGTACCACGCGGCGGTGGGCCGCCCGGAAGCATCCAGGACACCCCACCCGGGCCCCGCGGCCATGGACAGCGCCGAGAGCACGAGCGCTCCCCGGCACGGCGACTCCTCGCTGCGCCACTGGGCGAAAGTCCGCTGGAACACGTGGGCGAGCGCGGCGCGCTCGTACTCGAGGCGCTCGACGTGACCCGTCCCTGCGCCGTCGGACGCGGGCTGCCCCGGGGTCGCCAGACCGGCGTCCGGATCGCTGTCCCGGTCCAGGAACAGTCGGTGGACATAGATCGCGGTGGTGTCCTCGAAGGTCCATTGCGCCCCCGGGTCGTGGGCGACACCGGCGCGCCACGCGTCCGCGGAATCCCCATCGTCCAGCGGACCGTCCGTCCCGAATTGCTCCCGCACCGCGGCGGGTTCCGGCGGCACCGCGAAGGCCAACGCCTCCGCCGCGAACCGCACCCCGCGGGTCACCGCGTCCTCGAGCGGTCGCCCGTAGGCCCCCACCCCGAAGTAGTGGGACACGCCGTCGGCCGCGTCCGTGGGAGCGACGGTCGGCACCGACGACGACGCCGCCCGCTCCCCCGAGGCCTCGCCCGTCTCGTACGCGTGCTGCGCGGCGTCCAGGTCCGCGTCCGAGCACGGAGAGGACGGAACGACCACCACGTCCGCATCGGCCTCCCCGACCGCACGGGGAACGTCCCGCAGGACCACGTCCGTGCGCCACTGCTCGGCGGGCCGGCCTGCGAGCACGGGGGCCTGGATGACCTCGGTGCCCCCGGAGATCACGACCGTGGACGGATGAGAGGCCAACCGCGAGGCGAGGTATCGGACCTCGTGGCGCAGCCCGGCGCGCCACTCGGAATCGTCCGGCGGGTCCTGAGGCCCCAGGGCCACGTCTTGCCAGACCATGAGACCCAGCTCGTCGCACGCGCGGTGGAAGTCCTCGGTCTCGTAGCACGCCGTTCCCGGGACGCGGATCATGGTGCTGCCGCCCGCGTGCAGGCGTTCCAGCACGTCGCGGGTGCGCTGCGGGTCTGCGGCCACCTCGAAGGGGTCCGCACCGGCCCACACGGCACCCCTCGCGAACACGGGGACGTCATTGATCCGCAGGGCCAAACCGCGATGGTCCCGGTCCCGCGGTTCGGCACACACCGACCGGAACCCCACGGCGTACGTGCATTCCCCCTGCCCGGTGCGCACCCGCACCCGGTACAGCGGTTGCTCGCCCATCCCGTGCGGCCACCACAGCGCGGGGTCGGGCACGGTCACGTCCACGGTGAACGTTTCGCGCGATGTGGCATCGGACGCGGTCACGACGCGCTCGGCGGCCACCGGCTGCGCGTCCACCTCATAGGGAGGCTCCACGGTGATGTGTACGGTTTCACGCGCATGTTCCACCGCAGCGCCGCGGGCCACCGGAACGTCCGGGTCCGCTGAGCATCCGACGTCCGCCAGCTCCGCGGCCGCGCCCGCGCTCCCGGCCGTGTCCGCGTAAAGATCCGGGGTCGTACCCGTGGTCGGGCCGAGTTCCACGGTCACGACGCCGCTACCGTCCTCCCCGACCCGCGTGCGCACCGCGCGCGGTACGAGTCCGAGCGAGGGGTGGGGGGTGTCGTCGTCGGCGGAAGAAGGAAGTGGGACAGCGCGCAGGCCGCCCCACGGACCCAGGACGGGCAGCGCACCGGGCCAGTCGATCGAGCCGATCAGCGGGGTACGGCGCCACCGCAGGGAGCGGTCAGACACGAGCGGCGACAACCAGCGGGCGCGCGGCTTGCGCGGCACGCTCACGGACGCCGTGGGCAGGACCCGCAGGGCGATCTCACACGGCCCGGACGGCAGCTCCACGATCACGTCCCACGGTGCGAAGGCACTGTGGGACTCGTGCACGACCCGGTCCGCGACCAGCAGCTGCGCCACGGTGGCCACGCCCGTGGACATGAACCGGTGCCGACTACCGGCGGTGGTGACCCGGGTGCGGTACTCCCACACTGTGTCGGGACCGTCAGTGGCCAGCACGGTGGCCACGCGGTCCTCCCCGAGGGCGTCCCGCAGGGCACCGGACACCGTCCCCGGGACCCGCGCGGGAATCCCACGAGCGAGGGCATCGCCCGGGTCCTGCGACGGGTCGAGGCGCCGGAGCGTCCACGCGGCGTCGCGCACCCCGGTCACTCCCCCAGGCCCAGGGCCTCACGCACCACGCGCATGCCCGCGGTGTGCCCGGCCACGAACGCCTCCGCGGACGAGTCGATCCGCGGTGTCCTGCCCGAGGCCGCCCGGGCGAGCTTGAACTGCAGGGCCTTGGCGGCGCCGGCGGCGGCGTCGAACTGCTCGGCGGCCTCGATCAGCTGCTCCGCGTCCAAGTCGCTCGGCCACTCCTGCGCACCGCGGGACAGGTACCGGCACGCGTGGGCGGCGAGCCCGGACGTGAGACCGGCCTGGCGCGTCGTCGCGAACGAGTACTGGTGGAAGTACTCCATGCCCCGCTCGGCGAGCACCGGGACGTGCTCCCGGATCGCGGCCACGAGCCGGTCGGCCGGATCGGGGTGCGCGGTATTGCCCGTCCCGGCGTCCGGGGCGCGGCGCAGGTGCCCCCGCGCGATCTCGACGGCGCGCTGCCACAGCGCCTCGGGCGCCAGGGACCGGATGCCGTCCAGTCGCACGAGTTCCACGTACGGGTACGGGACCCACCCGGAACCCACACCCGTGCCCAGCGCGTTGTCGAGGTCCTCCCCGTGCAGCACGTGGACACCGTCGTTGTGCAGGTAGACGAGTTCCCCCGCGACCGGATCCAGGCGCAACGGCACGATGGACGTCTTGGTATGGGCCCGCCCGTAGGACACGCCCTCGGTATCCGGGAGGTGATAAGCGTCCACCTCCACGATCAGGGCGTCCCCGCGGGACATCACCAGCTGCACGTGTTCGGCCAGGGGCCGCCACGTGTCGTACTCCCCCACCGTGAGGCCGTAGAGCGTCTCAAGGTCCTCCTGCCGGGGCTTGAGGAACTCCCACTGGTCCCCCAGGAAGTCCGCGCTGAACGCGGCCCCGAGCATGGGCAGCGGGTCCAACCCGAGGGTCGCGGTGAGACCGATCCACACGTCCATGTAGCAGTTCGTGGGTGACCACGGTTCCGCCGGGTCGTGCAGGACGGAGCGCGGTGCGTTCGCCACGGTGAGCGACTCGCACCCGCGCACGGCCAGGACCTCGTGGCCGAAGGGCTCCCGCACGGACGCGGTACCCGCCGACCCACCGTGGTTCACGGTCACGGCGGTCATGGCAACCCCAGTTCCTGACGCACGGTCGCGGGCCACGCGGCGGTGTCGAAACCGTGGCGCATGGCCAGGGCCAGGGCCACCCGCTCCAGACCGAAGCCGAAGCACGCGGAGTGGGCCACGGCGCCGTCGGCGGTGTGCAGGTGGAAGCTCTCCCCGAAGTGGTCCTCGTGCAGGTTCGCGGAGGCGATCGCGGTGGGATGCCCCGGGTAGACCTCCGTGAGGATCTCGAACTTCAACTGCGCCTCGCGCTGACCCGCGCTGAGCAGGCGCCCCGCGCGGCCGAAGAACGGGTCGTTGGCGGTGTCCGCGTGGACCTCGAGCCCCAGGGAGCTCAGCAGGTTGGTCCCCGCCTCGAGCCACTTCTCGCGGTGCTCCCGGGCCTCCTGCGGCGTGCCCAGGCACACCGCCTCGAACATCCGGAAGGTCACGAAACGCATGGGGTCCGGGCTGGGCTCGTGGCGGTAGCACTCGCCCACGAGCTCGAACACCGAGCCGTCCACCTGCGAGCCCTCGAGGTACGCGTACAAGGGGTGGCACACCGCGGGGACCAGCGCGTGGCCGGCCGGGGTGAGCTGGGCGGACCAGTCACCGTGCTCCTCGTACGTGGCGAGCAGCTCACGGTGGGCCTTGTTGTCGCCCTCGAACGCGGAGATGGTCCCGAGCAGTTGTGGGAAGGACGCGACGTAGTCCGTGCGCTCGAGCAACCGGGTCCCGTTGACCGGTGGGAAGCGCAACCGGCGCGTGCCGGCGTCCGGGGACAGCCGCGCCGCGACCTTGCGGGCCGCGGCGGCGATGCCCTGCACGACGTCCTCGGCCTGCGGACCGAGCCCGGTCACGCCGTCCCCGAGGGTGGGCAGGAACCAGCCGTGGGCCTCGAGGCCCCCGCGGAAGGTGTCCTGCAGCTGGGAGAGGTCCTGTGTGGTGTCCGTGGCGCTCATCGTTGCCCCCTGGAAACGAGTTGGAGTGTGGCGGTGTGGAGCAGGATGCGGTCGTTGTTGACCATGACCGAGGGCCCGATGCTGTCCCGGTACAACCGGGCCAGGCTCACGGGCGAACGATTGGCGAAAGCGGTGATGCCCACGATCACCATGGCGTCCCCCACGATCCGGCGCACTGCTTCCGCGCCCGAGACCTTGAGGGTGTTCATGGCGATCGCGAACTGCATGGACTCGGTCACGGCCGGATCGTCCCACGCGGCCTCGTAGCGGGCCACGCTCGCACGCACCACGTCCGTCATGGACTGCAGCTGCACCTCGAGTTCCGCGAGCCGCAGCGCGGACGGCGGTGTGGTCCCCGGGGTCTTACGCGCGGCCTTTTGCACCACGGACCGGGCGGTGAGCCCGGCCTGGGTAGCCATGCCCAACCACGCGGAGGCCCACAGGCAGTGGGCCGCCGGGAGCATGGTCTGCGCGGAGATCGTCTCGAACAGCACCGTGAACATGGCGTCCGCGGGCGTGGTGGCGTCCAGCTCGAAGGACTCGGAGCACGTGCCCCGCATCCCCAGGGCGTCCCAGCCACGCTGGCGGTCCAGCTGCAGGTTCTCGGCCTCGACCACCAACAGCACCTGGTCGCTCGACGCCGCGTCCTCGCTGCGCCGCGCGGTCACCAGGATCGCGTCCGCGTACGCACCGTAGGAGATCACGGGGCAGCTCTTGTGCAGGGCCACCCGGCCGTCCTCGATCGGGCGCACGGCGCACGTGGAATTGCGGGTGTCCCCGCCGATCTGGGCCTCGGTCGTGGCGGAGGCCAACAACAGCCCCTCGGCGGCCACACGGCGGGTGTAGTCCCGCAGGAAGTCGGTGTCCGCGTGGCGGGTGAGGCACAGCACCTGGGAGTGGTGCATGGCCAGGATCATGGCCGTGGAGGTGCACTCCCGACCCACGCGCTCGAGCATCCGGCACAGCTCGGTGATGCTGTAGCCCAGCCCACCATCCGCTTCCGGGATCGGCGCGGCCAACAGGCCCTGGGCGCGGGCCTCCTCGATGGCCTCCCGCGGGAACCGGGACTCCGAGTCCACCGCGTCCGCGAACTCGCGCGCCACGGCGGCCACGGCCTCCGCGCGCGCGGCGACCCGCTCGGCCCGGTCGGTGTCCTCGGCACCCCGCTGCGGGGTGTCGGTCAGTACCGCATGATCAGTCATTGTTGATCGCCTCCACGGCCTCGGTGATGGAGTTGATGGACGTGAACGTGGCCTTGGTCAGGCGCTCCTCGGGGAACTCGATGTCGAACTCGTCCTCCAGGCCCAGCATCACGTTCACGGACGCGTGGGAGGTCATGCCTGCGCGGTACAGGTCCGCATCCGCGGCGATCGTCCCGGCGTCCTCGGACAGCTTCCCGTGCTGGCCCAGCACGGAGCGGACGGTGGTCTCGATGGCGGTGGAATCCATGGGGTGAACCTCTTTCGGTTGATGTGGTGGTTTTCGATGTCCGCGCCCCGGGTACCGGTCGGCGCGGTGGTCTGGCCTCCGGTCAGGGCTGGGGTGAGCGGATGGCCAGGGCCACGGCCATCGCGAAGCCTCCGTCGTGGGACGTGCTCACGCTCCACGCCCCGAGTCCGGCGCCGCGGGCCAGGCGGGCGGCCGTGCCCCGCAGTTCCACGCGAGGGGCACCGTGGGCGTCCGAGCGGATCATGATTTGGGGCCAGGCCACGGCGTCGTCGGCGCTCGGGCGCAAGACCTTCAACACGGCCTCCTTGGCCGCGAAGCGCCCCGCCACGGACTCCGCCGCGAGCGGGCGTCCGTCCGGACGCGTGAGGTCGGCGATCTCCTCGGGCGCGAACAGTGCCCGCAGGTACCGCTGCCCGCGCTGCGCGAGCGCTTCGGCCACGGGCGCGACCTCCTGCAGGTCGCAGCCCACGCGGGGTACGCCGACGACGCCGTCCCCTGCCTCGGTCCCGCGTGTCACGGTCACGGGCGCGCTCGTCATGACGAGCTCCGTGAGGTCACGTCCTCGAATGCCGAGGGCACCGACGGCTGGGGCGAGGTGCGCTTCACGCCCACCCGATCGGCCCAGCGCCCGAGGGCGACCGTGGCCGCGGGGGTCCAGCACGGGAACTCGTGGCCGCCGTTGCACTGGCCCGCCTGGCCGTACTCGGTGTACTGGTAATCCACTCCCTGTGACTCGAGCTCGCGCGCCATGGTCACCGTGGTGTCCTTCAGAGCGGGTTCGATGTCCCCCTCCTGGCCGTTGCCCCGGCCGGCGAAGAGTTGCACGTGGACACTCTTGAGCTCCCCGCTCCGGACCGCGGGATCGTTCGCACGCCACTGTTCCTCGGTCGTGACCGAGCCGTTGCCGAACACCGAATCGGTGCGGCCCGTGGCCTCCTGGGATCCCGTGGCGATCGTCTGCTTGGCCTCATCCGAGGACAGGTCCAGCAACCCGGACAGGCTCACGGCCTCCCCGAAGAGATCGGGACGTTGCTCGGCGTAGCGCATGGCGCCGTACCCGCCCATCGAGTTGCCGATGATCACGCGGTGCTCGCGGTCCGCCCTGGTGGACAGGTGCTGATCCACCCACGGCACCACCTGGTCCAGGTGGAATGTCTCCCAGTTCTGCGTGAGTTCCTCCTGGGACGCCCAGTCCGAGTACCAGCCCACCTTGCCCCCGCTCACGATGACAGTGATCACGGGCAGACCCTGGGTGAGCTGCTCGGCCTGACCCGCCTCGTACCACTGCAGGGCAGGGGCCTCCGTGGCACCGCTGCCCGGGAGGAGATACACCACCGGGTACTTCTTCGCGGGGTCGTAGTCCTGCGGGGTGATCACCACCACCGAGTTGCGCCCGCCCGGGGCCTCGGCAGAGACCTGGTCCGTGCTCACCGCGAGTTCCGCGGCCCGCTCCGAGAGCCCCCGCGCACCCGTCACGGTGATCCCGTGGGACGGTTGCGTGAGTTGCTGCGGGTCCGCGAAACCCACCCGGGACAGCGCGGCGTCGTCGAAACCCAGGCTCTCACCGGAGGAGGACGGCGCGTGGTCGCCGGACCCGCCGGCCGCGCAGCCGCTCAGCAGCACGGCTGTGAGGGCGCACCCGGCGAGCGCGCGGGCGCTGCGTGTTCTCAGACGGCGCACGGGACGACCTCCTCGGCGGGTGAGGGGCTCAGGCCCAGGGCGGCGTCCACGATCTCGAGGGCCGTGAGGCGTGAGGCGTGGGCCTGGAGGGAGTGGTCCAGGGCGGGCACGTGGGCCACCCTGATCCGGCGGCCCTGGCGCTGCAACCGGGCCAGACCCTCCTCCCCGCGTTCCTGCTGGAAGAGCAGACCGTCCTCCGGCCCGAAGTAGAACGTGACCTCGGCGCCCCGGGACGCGTACTCCATGACCACCTCGGGAACGTTGGGGATGTTGCGCCGGCCCAGCACGAGCCACGCGATGTACGGCATGCGGCGGCGCACCCGGTCCTTGGCGCGCGTGCGCCAGCTCGTGGTGACCTCCACGTCGCTCATGGTGCGCAGCTGTTCCAGCACGGCGTCCACGTCCCAGTTGCGATAGAGCTTGTCGTAGTAGCTCTCCGCCGCGCGCCACGCCACGTTGTTGAGCACCACGCGGGTGGTCATGGCGCTCGTGGGCGGGGCCATGGCGACCAGCCAGCCGCCCACGCACAGCCCCACCCCGGTGACTTTTTCCCCGGTGCGCTCGGCCAGCCACGCGGCACCCAGGTCCAGGTCCGCCACGCCCTGCCCCGTGTAAGGGTTGATGTCCTTGACCTCGTCCAGGCCAGCGGCGTCACCGCAGTGGTGACGCTCGATGCGCAGCGCGGGGACACCGCGCGCGGCGAGTCGGCGTGCCTGTACGGTCCACAGTCCCGTGGGCCCGTCCTTGGGGTCCGCGGACGGCGGTGCGAGCAGCACCGCGCCGGCCCCGGTGCCGTCGCGGCCCACGGGGTGGGTGTAGGAGGCCGGCAAGTGGTCCGGGCCCAGCTCCAGCAGGTCCTCCTGGACCTCCGCGCCGAACTCCGCCACATGGAAGCACGCGGTCGTCGTGGGACGCCAGCCGCTCACGTCCACCCAGTCCTCCCTGTGGGACGTGGTGGGGACGGAATGGTCCAGTCGACCCACGAGGGCGGCGATCGCCTCCGGGCTCGCCTTCGCGTAGATCGCGGCCACGCCGTATAACTTCTTGGCGATGCGCCGGTCCTCCTCGCGCACCGTGATCAGACCCGGGGTCTTGATCTTGCGGGGATCCGGTAGGGCGCGGATGGCCGCGGCTTCGGCGTCGGTGAAGTGTGCGCCGCCGATCTCCACGCCGTCGGGGACCTCGGGCGGCAGGATCAACCCGCTCGTGCGCCGCAGGCCCGTGTACTGGCGCATGTAGACGGCGCCCGAGACCGGTTCCCACAGCACGCGCCGATCGAACGGCAGGGGTGAGGTCGCGAGCACACCCGCACCGATGCGCAGCCCGATCCCGTGCACGGGCAGATCAGGTCCTACGAGCTCCCGCGCGGCACGGTGGGCCACCGCAAGGTCCTCGTGCCACACCTCGAGCGGGTTGCTCAGGGCCGGACGCGCACCGGATTCGGAGGTCCCGCTCCACGCCAGGCGGATCACGAGCCACCCGGATTCCGCGGCGCGCGCGGCCACGAGGCGCATGCTGCGGTGACTCACGACCTCCTCGCGCGCCAAGGCCGGCGCCACGATCACGGCGCCGCGCACACGATCGTCCGCGGGGCCGTGGACCCACGCGTGGATGGTGTGGTCGTGGCCCGTCAAGAAAGTTGCCTGCCCGGCAATACGCATGAAATCTCCCCCAGTTCTGCTCCGGTGCGCCTCAGCCGCGCCCCTTCGCACGTCCCCCGTGGCGATGGGGTGCCCTCTCGAAGACCGGGCCCCACCCCGAAGTGCGGATCGATGCCCCGAACTCCGCGTCGCTTCGGCGTTCCCCCGCGGGAGTCGTGCATGTTTGCACTCATAAAGCATAGCCAGGGAGACGCCGGTCGTGACCGAGATTACCGTCCCCTAATGTGTGGTTTTACATCAAGATCACTGTTTTTCGCGCTCCCACCTGAGGCGATACCGACGTGTACCTATATGAGCCCACACAGAATTGTCACCACTGTGGTGTTAGGTGCTTGTGCACACGATTATGATGGCAAACGTCGGGACACGCGGGATTCGTGTTTCGGCGACATTCACCGCTCCCGGTGGGACAGCCATGAGGCATCGCTGCACCACGTGGCGCGGAGGCGGACTGGGGAAGTCCGCCCATTCGGGAAAAGCGGCAGCGGCTGAGCTGCTCCGCTTTTCATGGGGGAGGAGATAGCGTGGCAGCACGCGTCCTGATCATCGGACTCAACTATTCACCGGAACACACGGGCATCGCGCCGTACACCGCCGGCATGGCTCGCGCGCTGCGCGAGGAGGGATGGGACGCCCGGGTCATCACGGGTCTCCCGCACTACCCGCAGTGGCGCGTCCACGAAGGTTATTCGCACCGCCGCGCCGCGCACGAGGAGATCGACGGCGTGCCCGTCCTGCGCGTGCCGCACCCCGTTCCCCACGACGCCGGACAGCTGCGCCGGCTGGGAATGGAGATCGTCTTCGGTCTGCGTGCCGCGACCGCCGCGTGGGGCGATCCCGACGCCGTCGTGGTCGTGAGCCCCGCCCTGTTCTCGTCGGCGATCGTGCGGGTGCGCGCCGCGCTGAGCCGCACGCCGGTGATCGCGTGGGTGCAGGACATCTACACCGCCGGGCTCACCGAGACCGGCGCGGCGAGCGGACCCGTGGCGCGCGTCATGCGCGGTATCGAGAGCACCTTCCTGCGCTCGTGCCAGGGGGTGGTCGTGATCCACGACCGCTTCTCGGACTACCTGCGCCGCGAGATGGCCGTGCCCGCGCGCCGGATCAGCACCGTGCGCAACTGGACCCACATCTCCCAGACCCCCTCGGTGGACACCGACGAACTACGGCGTCGTTTCGGGTGGGGCGCGGGCGACGTCGTCGTCCTGCACACGGGCAACATGGGTGCCAAACAGGACCTCGCGAACGTCGCCGCGGCCGCGGACGTTGCCGAGCGCACGGGAGCGCCGCTGCGATTCGTGCTCGTGGGCGGCGGGCACCAACGCCCGCAGCTCGAGGAGCTGGCCCGGCGCACGCCGCGCTTCGAGGTCCTGCCCGGGGTCGACGACGAGACCTACGCCGGACTGCTGCGCGCCGCGGACGTCCTGCTGGTCAACGAACGACCGGGGCTCAAGGAGATGTGCGTCCCGAGCAAGCTCACGAGCTACTTCACCGCTGGCCGTCCCGTGCTCGCGGCCGTCGAGGCCGAGAGCCCGTCCGCCGCCGAGCTCGACGCCGCGGGCGCGGGCATCCGTGTGGCGCCCGGGGATCCCGAGGCACTCGTGGCGGGCGCCCTGCAACTGCACGAGGAGTGGATCGCGACCGGCGGCGCCACGCACCGCGGCGGACGCCGCTACGTGCGCGACGTGCTCAGCGCCGGCGCCGCGGTCCGCGCCTTCAGCACCGCGCTGCGCGCACTGCTACCCACCGAGACCACCGCACCTGCGGCGGCACTGCATTCCTGATCGGCCGGGACACCCGTCCCGACGTACCACGTCACACAGGGGAGACCACTCATGACCAAGAAAGCACTCATCACCGGCATCACCGGGCAGGACGGTTCCTACCTCGCGGAGCTGTTGCTCGCCAAGGGCTACGAGGTCCACGGCCTGATCCGCCGCGCGTCCACGTTCAACACGTCCCGCATCGACCACCTGTACCAGGACCCGCACGACCCGCAGGCGCGGTTGTTCCTGCACTACGGCGATCTTTCCGACGCCGCCCGTCTGGTCACGCTGCTGGGCGAGATAGACCCGGATGAGGTCTACAACCTCGCGGCCCAGTCGCACGTGCGCGTGTCCTTCGACGAGCCCGAGCACACGGGTGACACCACGGGCCTCGGCACGGTCCGTCTGCTCGAGGCCGTGCGCCGCGCCGGGGTGAAGTGCCGCTTCTACCAGGCCTCCACGTCCGAGCTGTTCGGGGCCACTCCCCCGCCGCAGAACGAGGACACCCCGTTCTACCCGCGCTCCCCGTACGGCGCGGCCAAGATCTACTCCTACTGGATCACCAAGAACTACCGCGAGGCGTACGACATGTTCGCCGTGAACGGGATCCTCTTCAACCACGAGTCCCCGCGCCGCGGCGAGACGTTCGTGACGCGCAAGATCACGCGTGCCGTGGCCGCGATCGCGGCGGGCAAGCAGGACCTGCTATACATGGGCAACCTGGACGCCGTGCGCGACTGGGGCTACGCGGCGGAGTACGTGGAGGGCATGTGGCGCATGCTCCAGGTGGACGAACCGGAGGACTTCGTGCTGGCCACGGGCCGCCCGTCCACGGTGCGCGAGTTCCTGGAGACCGCGTTCGAGCACGCCGGGCTGGACTGGGAGAAGCACGTCCGCTTCGACGACCGTTACCTGCGCCCCACCGAGGTGGACGCGCTCATCGGTGACCCGTCCAAGGCCGAGCAGAAGCTCGGGTGGAAGGCCACGGTGCACGCCCCGGAGCTCGCGCGGATCATGGTGGACGCGGACCGCGCTGCCCTGGAGTGCGCCGGTTCCCCGTGGATCGACACCGTGTCCGAGCGCATCTGGACGCCGGAGCACGCGGCGTGAGCGCGGACGTGGCGAACCGCCGGGACACCGCTGCCGGCCAGGAGCACTGGCCGCACACGGTGAGCGACCCGGCCGATGCCCGCACGACCGACGACGTCGCCTACACCCCCGGCGCGCTGGACCGCTCCGCGCCGTTCTACGTGGCCGGTCACCGCGGTCTCGTGGGTTCCGCCATCTGGCGTCACCTCCAGGACGAGGGTTTCGAGAACCTGATCGGTGCGAGCTCCCGTGAGCTGGACCTGCGGGACCGTGCGGCCGTGGAGGCGTTCATAGCCGAGCACAGGCCGCGCTACCTCGTGCTCGCGGCGGCCAAGGTCGGCGGGATCGGCGCGAACAATTCCCAGCCCGTGGACTTCCTGTCCGACAACCTGCGGATCCAGCTCAACATCCTGGACGCCGCGCGCACCGCCGGCGTGGAACGCGTGCTGTTCCTGGGTTCCTCCTGCATCTACCCCAAACTCGCGGAACAACCGCTGCGCGAGGACTCGCTGCTCACGGGGTACCTGGAGCCCACCAACGACGCCTACGCGATCGCCAAGATCGCCGGCATCCTGCACGTGCAGTCGATGCGACGCCAGTACGGGCTGCCGTGGATCTCTGCGATGCCCACCAACCTCTACGGCCCCGGGGACAACTTCTCCCCGTCCGGCTCCCACGTGCTGCCCGCCATGATCCGCCGCTACGACGAGGCCGTGCGTGCCGGTGACACCGAGATCACCAACTGGGGTTCGGGTTCACCGCGGCGCGAGTTCCTGCACGTGTCGGACCTGGCCACGGCGTGCCTGTACCTCATGGAGCATTACGACGGGCCCCAGCAGGTCAACGTGGGCACCGGCGAGGACGTGACCATCAAGGAACTCGCCGGCCTCGTGGCCTCGGCCACCGGGTACGAGGGCACCACCTCGTGGGACACCTCCAAGCCGGACGGGACGCCCCGCAAGCTTATGGACGTCTCCCTGTTGCGCTCGCTGGGCTGGTCCGCCTCGATCGACCTGCCCACCGGGCTCGACGACGCCGTGGCCTGGTACCGCGCGAATCGCGAGCAGGCGCGGGGCGCCTGAGCGACCGGATGCCCCGCGCGATGCGGGCCATCTCCGCTGCCCCGCGGGGATGGCCGCGGCGTGCCGACCGCAAATAGCATGGGAGCCCGGCGTTCAGAGCCGAGCGCCCTGCTCGAGAAGGCGGCCATGAACATCCACGCCTACGTGGTCGATCACGTCGATGCGCCGTTCCGGTGGGAAGAACTCACCGTGGATGAGTCTGTTCCCCTGGAACTCGCGGGCCCCCTTGCGTGCGGTATCACCACCGGGGCGGGAGCTGTGCTCAACACCGCGAACCCAGGCCCGGGTGAATCCGTGGTGGTCTACGGTGTGGGCGCCGTGGGGCTCGGGGCCATCATGGCGGCCCGCAATTCGGCCGCGGCCACGATCATCGCGGTGGACCTGCATGACTCCCGCCCGGAGCTCGCCCAGCGCTACGGGGCCACGCACGTGATCAATTCCGGGAAGGAGGACTCGCTGGAACGGATCCGGGAGATCACCGGAGGGGCAGCGGACTACGCCATCGAATGCACCGGCGTGATCGCCGTGCTCGAGGAGGCCATCGAGGCGGTGCTCACGCTCGAGGGAGCACCGCCCGCCGCGCCGCGGGACGCCACGCGTCCACGCCCAGGATCGCGATCGCGAGCAGCAGCGAGCCGTCAAGTCCGTGGGCCAGTGGTACCCCAGGTAGAGCCGACTGAACGCGACCACCCCGATCAGCACCACCCCCGCCGCGGCCACCCACCATCGGGTGAGCGGGGAGCGGGAGGGGCGCGGCGTCGTCGTACCCGTTGCGGCCTCAAAGGACGACGCCGCCGCGGGACCCGCCGCCGGTGACCGCGGGCTCGTCGAGGCGCCCGCGCAGGAAGGTGGACCGGCCGGTCGCCGGGGTCGAGGTGGTCATGTCGTCATGCTGCGTCCGCAGACCGGGAACGGGCTGTGCGTTGGCCCTACGCCACCAGGAGCCAGCAGCCCGCCAGCCCGATGGTCGAGAGGACCGCAGCCACCAGGAACGACCGCCACGGCGCGCTGCGTCCCACCAGGACGTATGCGACGAGGACCACGGCGAACTCACGGATGACCAGCAGCGTGGCCGCGAGGTGCAGGTCGAACGACGCGACCCATGCGATCAGCGCACCGAAGACCACGCCGATCACCGGACCCACGAACGTCTTCCAGGCCGCACCGGTGCGCACGAGCAGCACGGAGGCCGCCCAGGACAGCACTACGGGGAAGGACACCATGGCGATGAACGGCACCATGGACATCGCGGGTTTCCAGTCGCCACCCAGCAGGGGCGTGAGGACCACACTCGCAGTGAGGGCGATCAGCACGCACGCGAACGCGAGCATGAGCGCGCGCAGCAACAAATGGTCACTCGCGCTCCGGATCTCCTCCGGGGTCTCCTTGTCCGCGATCCCCACGCGCACCACGTTCGCGGTGGACGCGGCCAGGGCGTCCCCCGGGGCGCGGCCCACGGCGCTGCCCGCGGTGTAGGTACCGAGGACGGCGGTACCGGCGAACACGGCCATGAACAGTCGCTCGGCCTGGCCCTGGAACCAGGACACCAGCGCGTAGCCGGACATCGTGCCCATGTCGGAGAGGATCGAACGCTCGCCCGGCGTGGAGTGCGGCAGGGGCTGGGTGTTACGGCGCGCACGGCGCCAGCACAGCAGGGCGAACATGCCCTCCGTGACGGCCAGCTGCAGGGCCGGGCCCAGCAGCGAGTGGGTCAGCACCAGGATGGTCCCGCCCACGAGCAGACCCACGAGGGAGGCCCGCAACTGCATCCGGGCCAGGGTCCCCCACTGGTTGGTGGCCTGCAGCGTGCCCACGTACAGCAGACCCAGGGCCCCGAAACCGGGCGCGAGCGCCACGGGCAGCACCTGGAAGAACTCGCCCCAGTTCTCGAGCGTCCCGTTGTGCAGAAGGAACAGCATGAGCCCGGTAAGGATCACGAAGGCCAGGACGGGCATGATCACCCGGTAGCGGTTCATGATCTTCATGCCCCCGGGTTCGGTCAGCACACGGATCACCGCGAACCGGGCCCCGGAGTCGATCGTGACCTGGATGGCCGTGTAGAGCAGGGTCACCACGTTGTAAATACCCACGTAGTGCGGGGACGTGAACGCGGCGAGCGTGAGGATCACGATCGCGGAGGACATCCGCGGGATCGCGCGCTCGATGAGCGACTTGATCTGGTTCAGCATGCCGACGCCGGGATGAGGGTGGCGGCTCTCGCCAACTGACGCCGCGCGTAGTGCCGCGTCCCGGGACGCACCCCGGCCACGATGGTCTCGAGCTGTCCCCCCGTGCCCCGGATGGATCCGGGGACCCCGCCGTTGGCCTCGAGCCACGGCCGCCCGGAGGCGTGGGCCCACGCGGTCCACGCGCGCCGGATCTCGGGGTCGGAGACGATGCGCTCCAGGTAGGTGTCCGAACTCGACAGCTGGCTCTCACTCAACCGGTAGGCCACCACGGGGGTGGCCAGTTTCACGATCCGGGCCCCGGCGCGCAGGGCGTCGAGCCACAGGACGTAGTCCTCCGCGGTGTTGGGCCGCGCGTAGGCGTCCGCGGCTACGAGCGCCTCCCGGGTGGCGAGCATGCTCGAGTGGAACAGGGGGTTGACGAACGGCAGCAGCAGTCCGATCTCGCGGGTCGTGAGACTGCCCGGGTACCCGGGGCGCGGGAGCATCCCCCGCCCGAAGCGGATCCCCGTGCCGCACACGATGTCCGCGTGGCGCACGGCCCGGAAGCCCACCCGGAAACGCCACGGGAGGGAGATGTCGTCCGAGTCCATGCGGGCCACGAGCTCGCTGTCCGTGGACTCCAGGGCCCGGCGCATGCACGCCACGGTCCCCCGGTTGACGGCATCGGTCCGGACGACGACGCGGCGGTCCGTCACCCGGCGGGCCGCACGTTCGGTCTCGGCGTCCGGGCCGTCCACGGACACCACCAGCTCCGCGTCCCGCGGCATGGCCCGCAGCGTGGAACGCATGGCACTCTCCACGGTGGCGCCCGCCCGATAGGCGGGCATGATGACAGTAAGCCTGGGCAAAGTGGTCCACTCCCCGTTGATGAAGCCCCGGGAACGCGGAGGTCGCCCCTCCACACCCGTTGAGCTGATTTATTTGTGAACTGCCGGTGTCCGCGGTGAAAGCTCCGTGGCCGGTGAAGATCTTATTCCCGCGGGCGGTGATTTCGTATCACCACGGCCGAAGATGCGTTCAACGATCCACAACCCCCACAGTGGCAGGATCGACAACGTCAAGAACACCTCGAGGGACTCCAGCTGCCCCACGATGCCCTGGAAGACGAGCGTGGATCCTACGGTGGCCAACAACAACCGATTGGTTTCACTCCGGCTGCGACTGTAGGCATCGGAGACCATGGCAGACACCAGCCCCAACACGAAGTAGCCGACGATCGCACCGAGCAGGCCGAAATTCAGGATCATTTCTGCGCTGAGCCCCGGAACCACGTAAATCTGGTCTTCCCCACCCAACAAGTCGTATCCCGAGACCTGCACCATGGACCGGAAAGGATTCTCCGCCGGGATACCCGCGAAATGCAGAAGCGCAAGCGGGACGTTGAGCAGGGCGCTCAACAGGGTCTCACCGTGGAGCGCCCCGTGGAACTGGACGTGGTTCTCGGCCCAGGCGGCCATGGAGAACCGCCCCCATTGCCAATCCACGAACGACCACGGGTCCGTGGTGGCACCTACGCGCCGGGCCGTGGTCGCGATGATAAACCCCACGAACACGGTCACGCCCACCACGATCAGCGGCCACCGCAGGACGTTGATCCGGGGCAGCATCAGAGCCAGCAGAGGAAATGCCACGTAGGCGATCTCGGAACGCCCACCGTTCCACGTGGCGCTGACGCCCAATGCGGCCAACCCGGCCACCAGGATGATGGTGTTCCACACCGCTGGGCCGGGCACACGCTTCCGGCTCGCGAGCGCCAAGACCAGGATCGTAATGCCCCACGGCAGCCAACCCGCCAGGAATGCGTAGCGGGCATTGCCGCCGTCCACAGAAATGATCCGCCCGCCGGTCTGGTCGGTCGTGGCGCCCATCACTCGCACGAGTCCCACGGCGCCCGCTGCTACGAGTACGAGAGCCAGGCCCCCCATGCTGACCCGGTGATGGGATACGAAGGAATACAACTGTTCGGGTATCAGAGGGCGCCGGGGAACCTGTCGGGGACCACGGTGTGCGGCCAGGATCCGCGGCCGCGGGATCGTCAGCCCCGCCCAGAGGGCACACATGCCCAAGAAGGTCGACCAGGCGGCCGTGGTCAAGCCGGATGTAGCACCTGCGGGAGTACCGGACATGGCCTCGTAGAATCCGCGGTCCCTGGACCACCCCAATACATGGGCGAATCCGGACAGGACGTTGGCCACGAGGAAGTTGATCACGAGCCACATCCGCAGGTTCAGCCCGTCCACCCGGTCCCTGGTCCAGATGTGGATGAGCGCGAGCGCACCCACGGCGGTCGTGGCCCCCAGGAGGAACACGGCCCAGCCGAAAGGAGTCATCGTGTTCATCGTGGGCTTCAGAGAACGCCGGAGTGTGCGCGCGAAGGGCGCACCTGGTTGGCCACCAATGCCACGGGCGTTTCGCGGAATCCCTGAACCGAGAACTGCAGCTGATCGGTCGAGGTCTTCCCGGGCACCGTGACCAGCAGGACCTCATCCGCCAGTTCGCCCAGCACCGCCGCGTCCACGGAGTCCTGCAACGGGGAACAATCGAGGACGACCACGTCGAATTCCGAACGCAACTCACCCACCAACGCAGCCATCGGTTCCGAGCACACCAGGTCACTCGGGCGCGGCGTCGGCGTACCCGCGGGTAGGAAGGTCAGCCCCATCTCGAGACGAACAGTGCTCTGGTCTGCCCCGGCCCGACGTTCCACGAGATCCGAGACACCGAGGTGATTGTGCTGGGCCAGCAAAACAGTTGCCCCGCGGTCGGAGAGGTTGGCATCCACGAGAGCCACGCGGCTGCCCAGACCGGCAAAGCTACGCGCGAGTTCCACGGCGACCGTGGTGGCACCGTCGCCCGAACGCTGACCGGTCACCACCAGTACCGCGCAGCCGGCCACATGGGGCAGGACCTCGGCATGACCTTGTTGGATGCGCGAGCGCAGCGAAGTGACGTGAGGTGACACCTCCCGCGCCGGCGCGGATTCGCCACCCGCGGGAAAGAAGCTGCGCGCGTCAGTCCTGTGCTTCAGTCGCGGAACGGACGCGACCAGCGACGCACCCGGCACACGACGCAGCTCCGTCGTGGTCCGCGGCCGCCGAACCAGACTCTCCAACACGAAGGCGAGGATCACGCCCAACAGCGCGCCGCCGACCACACCGAACAACGGATAGAGCCACGACGGCAGGCCACTGGTTTCATCCGGGAGCTGCGCCCGGCTGAGAACCGTGGCCTGAACGGCGCCTCCCCGGTTGGCGACCTCGGGGGACAGTGACCCGACCCCTCTGGTCAATTGATCCGCGACCCCGTTGGCAACCGTCTGGGCCTCCTGAGGTGAGTCCGCGGTGGCATCGACCTGGATGATGGAGGTGGCCGTCGGATTGGTGACGTCCAACATGTCCTGCAATTGCGCGACCGTCTTATCCACACCCGTGTCCTCGACGACGGGTTTGAGGATGTAGGGGGACGTCGCCACGGTCGCGTACGACTTCAGCTCTCGCGAAAGGTACGTAGCTGCCTGGTTCAACTCCGTGGCGGAGTCACTCGCGGGAATGGAGACGTAGAGGGATGACGTGGCCTTGTACGTGTCCGGAGACACCAAGGCGTAGATCCCCCCGGCCAACAAGCCCACCACGGTCAGTGTGATGACGGTTTTCCACCATTTCTTCAAAATATCGACGTAATCATGCAGCGTCATGTGCCCTCCCAGCCCCTGATCACAATGAAAGACGGTTCGTCTCGGACGCTGCCCAGCCCCCGAGCACGTCCCACCAGTCTCTTCATCGCTCCCCTGTAATGGGCCTCAGTCTAACGCGCGAAATCATGTCGATGAACACGCAGGTAGTTTCTCTGGAATTATTTTGTACCCGAATTGGGGGATAAACCTTCATCGGCAGATCTCGACAGCAATTGGAACCCGCAGGAAATGAGGGCTGCAAAACTGTTCGCAGAAGCAGAAACATTCCCACGACAAGTACGTTGCCCTCAGCAACGAGACAGTACGCGACCTGCGCCGTTGCGGAAAGTCTTCCCGTACGCATGCGGGCAAGGACCCCGCCCCAGGCGCCCGTCGGCGTCGAGGAGATATCGAGGACGAAGCGACGGCATTACCCCCGGTGTCTCCACTTATGGGGTCAGAAGCAGGCGGATCGACGAGCGCAGTGTGCCAAGCTTGGATCCCGTAGCCGCGCGCCCGCGGGGAGAGCGGACCGGTTGCGCGCAGAGCGCAGCCCTATTTGCGGCTCGACGACAGGGGGAGACCATGACACACACGACGAGACGCCTGGCCACTTTCACCGGCCGCGGCTACGACAAGGGCCGGGGAACGCTGCAGTGCGCCGCGTGGGCCCTCGTGGCGGAACCGCTGCAGCGGTCCGTCCTGTGCCCGCCGAGCGTACGCACCCGCATCCTGCGGGCCTTCGGCGCGCAGATCGGGGAGGGCACACTGATCCGCCACGACGTGCGGATCCACTGGCCGTGGAAACTGACCGTGGGCGAGAACTCGTGGATCGGCGTGGGCGCATGGTTGCTCAATCTGGAGCCCATCACGATCGGCTCGGACGTGTGCGTGTCGCAGGGCGCCATGCTGTGCACGGGCAGCCACCGCGCGGACGACCCGGCCTTCGAGTTCGACAACGCCCCCATCACCGTGGCCGACGGCGCATGGATCGCCCTGCGAGCCACCGTCCTGCGCGGCGTCACGGTGGGCGAGGGCGCCGTCGTGGGAGCCACCGCGCTCGTCACGCGGGACGTCCCGGCCGGGGCGCGCGTGCTCGCCCCCGTGGCCACGAAGGCGTGAGCGGCATGCGGATCCTGCAGGTCGTCGCCCTGGTCTCGGGCACCAACGCGTACGGCGGGCCCACCACGGTGGCCCTCAACCAGTGCCGCGCGCTCGCCTACGCCGGACACGACGTGATCCTCGCCGCGACCGGCTCCGATCTGGGCGCGCCCCTGCCCACCGAACGCGACGGCGTGCGCACGCAGCTCTTCCGTCCCGTCCAGGCCCTGCCGGGTGCGGGTTTCGCGGGTCTCACCTCGCCGGCCATGCTGTCGTGGCTGCGCCGGGTCGCGCCGACCGCGGACGTGGTGCACGTGCACACGGCGCGTGACCTGCTGACCCTGCCGACCGCGTGGCTCGCGGAGCGCGCGGGCACCCGAACCGTCCTGCAGACCCACGGGATGATCGACCCGTCCGAGAATCCCCTCGCGGGGCCCCTGGATGCACTGCTGACCCGGCGGGTGCTGCGGGACGCGCACCGGGTCTGCTATCTCACCCCCCAGGAGGAACAGGACCTCACCGAGGTCGCCCGCGGGCCCGTGAACCTCATGGAACTGCACAATGGGATGCCCGTATCCTCGCGCCCCCGCGTGCCGCGGGAAGACGACGAGTGTCGCGTGCTGTTCCTCGCGCGTCTGCAGGAGCGCAAGCGTCCGCTCGCGTTCGTGGCCGCCGCGCGATCCCTGGCCGAGCGGTTCCCGCGCGCCACGTTCACGCTCGTGGGCCCGGATGAGGGCCAGGGGGACGCGGTGCGCGCGGCGATCGCGGCCGCGGGCCTCGGCGAGCGCCTCACGTGGGCCGGCCCGGTGGACTCCGCGGGCGCGGCGCAGTGGATGGCGGAATCGGACGTGTACGTCCTGCCCTCCGTCCACGAGCCGTACCCCATGTCGGTTCTCGAGGCCATGTCCGCGGGGCTGCCCGTGGTCGTGACGGACACGTGCGGGCTCGCGCCCACGGTCGCGCGAACGGGGTCCGGCGCGGTCGTGGACGACACCCAGCCATCCCTCGAAGATGCCCTCGCGCAGCTGATCGCCGATCCCGAGCGGCGACGGCGAGCGGGTCGGGCGGCCGCGGACACGATCGCGCGCGAGTACGGGATGCGCGCCGTCGTCGAGAAGCTGCTGGGCGCGTACCGGGACTGAGCGGACGGCGCGGTCCCGGAGGACGACGCCGCCGGGTCACCCCGCGTGCGAGCGCCGCGCTCGGGGGTGACCCGGAATGCTACGACGTGAAACGGGGCGCCCGCGCCCCACCCCGTAGGATGGACGGGTGAAGGCCTTACTGCTCGAGAACATTCATACCGACGCCGTCGACTCGCTGCGTAGCCGCGGCTTCGAGGTGGAGACCCGCAAGGGTGCCCTGGACCCGCAGGAACTGATGGCCGCGCTGGACGGCGTGGACCTGCTGGGGATCCGCTCCAAGACGCGCGTGACCCGCGAAGTGTTCGAGGCGCACCCCACCCTCAAGGCCGTGGGTGCGTTCTGCATCGGGACCAACCAGATCGATCTCACCGCCGCCACGGACACCGCCACGGCCGTGTTCAACGCGCCGTACTCCAACACGCGTTCCGTGGTGGAGCTCGCGCTGGGTGAGATCATCGCGCTGGCGCGTCACCTCACGGACAAGAACTCCGCGATGCACCAGGGCGTGTGGGACAAGTCCGCCAAGGGCTCCCACGAGGTGCGGGGCCGCACCCTGGGGATTGTGGGCTACGGCAACATCGGCAAGCAGTTGTCGGTCGTGGCGGAGGCCTTCGGGATGAACGTCTACTTCTACGACATCGTGGACCGCCTGGCCATGGGCAACGCGACCAAGTGCGATTCCCTGGAGCAACTGCTGAACACGGTGGAGACCGTGACCCTGCACGTGGACGGGCGCGAGAGCAACACCAACATGTTCGGCCGGGAGCAGTTCCGCCAGATGCGCCCCCGTTCCCTGTTCCTCAACCTGTCCCGCGGTCACGTGGTGGACATCGAGGCCCTGCGTGAAGCCCTCGTCTCCGGCCACCTGGCCGGGGCGGGCCTGGACGTCTACCCGTCCGAGCCCAAGGTCGCCGGCGAGGCGTTCGAGTCCCCGCTGCAGGGGCTGCCCAATGTGATCCTCACCCCGCACGTGGGTGGTTCCACGGCGGAGGCCCAGGAGAACATCGGCGGTTTCGTCTCCGGCAAGCTCATCGACTACTGCCGCTACGGCACCACGAGCCTGTCCGTGAACTTCCCCGAGGTGCAGCTGGACCCCCACATCCACGGCACCCGGTTGCTGCACATCCACAGCAACCTGCCCGGCGTGCTGGCTCGCGTGAACGCGGTGCTCGGCGAGCACGGGATCAACGTGGACCGCCAGCAGCTCGTGACCAAGGGGCAGATGGGCTATCTGGTCACGGACTGCGGCAACGGGGTCACGGAGGACGTCGTGGCGGCCGTCAAGGCCCTGCCCGAAACCATCCGGGTGGCCACGGTCAGCTGAACCACGCTGCCGTACGCTGGGGTGACCGCCCCTTCCCCCACAACGATGTGGAGACATCATGAGTCACCCGGCCGTACCCGGCGCGCACCTGCAGAACATGGACCCGGACCCTCACCGCGGTGAGGAGGTGGACTTCCAGTCCCCGGGCGAACGGGCGGAGGCGGAGAAACCCCGCACCCGCACCGTGCGCTGGATCGGCCTGGCGGGCGGTCTGTTGCTCGCGGTGCTCATCTACACCCTGATGCCGCAGGACGTCCCCCACGCCGCCCGGCTCACGGCCGCCACGGCCGTGCTCATGGGCGTGTGGTGGATGACCGAGGCCCTGCCGCTGCCCGCGACCGCCCTGGTCCCCCTGGTGGTGTTCCCCACGCTCGGCACGGACGTGAAGTTCGACGCCGTCGGGGCGTCCTACGGCAACAACGTCATCTTCCTGTTCATGGGCGGGTTCCTGCTCGCGCTCGCGATGCAGCGCTGGAACCTGCACCGGCGGATCGCGCTGCTCACCGTCAAGGTGATCGGTACCAAGCCCACACAGATGATCGCGGGGTTCATGGTGGCCACGGGCTTCCTGTCCATGTGGGTGTCCAACACCGCGACCGCCGTGATGATGCTGCCGATCGGCGTGTCCGTGCTGCTGCTCGTGACCAAGATCGGTTCCGGTGCCGACGCCGCGCAGGGCACCTCCGCCGCGCCCGCCCCGGAGGAGATCGACCCCCAGGACAGCGAGGTCAAGGAAGAGATCGTCAAGTCCAACTTCGGCACCGCGCTGATGCTCGGGATCGCGTACGCGGCGTCGATCGGTTCGTTGGGAACCATCATCGGCACCCCGCCCAACACCCTGATGGCCGGCTACCTCTCGGATGCGCACGACATCACGATCGGTTTCGGTCAGTGGATGCTCGTGGGCGTGCCCCTGGCCGTGGTGCTGCTCGCGCTGTGCTGGGTGCTGCTGACCAAGGTGTTGTTCAAGCCCGAGATCACCGAGATCCCCGGCGGCAAGGAACTCATCAACGACGAACTCGCCAAGCTCGGCCCTATGTCCCCGGGTGAGAAGCGTGTGCTGACCATCTTCGTGCTCGCCGCGCTGTCCTGGGTCTTCGTGCCGGTGCTCTTCGCGGATCCCATCATCTCCGACGCGGGCATCGCCATGGCCGTGGGGCTGCTGTTGTTCCTGTGCCCGGCCGGTGCGGCACCGGGCGTGCGCCTGCTGGACTGGGACTCCGCGGTCAAGTTGCCGTGGGGCGTGCTGTTGCTGTTCGGCGGTGGCCTGGCCCTGTCCGCACAGTTCTCCACCTCCGGGCTCACCGAGTGGATCGGCGAGCGCGCCCAGGGTCTCGGCGGACTGCCCGTGGTGTTGCTCGTGCTCATCATGGCCGGCGGCATCCTGCTGCTCACCGAGCTCACGTCCAACACGGCCACCGCGGCCACGTTCCTGCCCGTGGCTGGCGGTGTGGCCATGGGGATCGGCGTGGACCCCATGCTCCTGGCGATCCCCGTGGCGCTCGCCGCCACGTGCGCGTTCATGCTGCCGGTGGCCACCCCGCCCAACGCCATTGCGTTCGGTTCCGGGTACGTGACCATCGGGCAGATGATCAAGGGCGGGATCGGGCTCAACCTGATCGCCCTGGTCCTGATCACCGCCACGACCATGACCCTGGGCGTGTGGGTGTTCAACCTGGCGTTCTGACCCGCGGTCACCCATCCGGCGACGACGGCGCGGCGCCGCCTTGGCCGGGTGACCGCAAGCGGCGGCGTCGTCGTTCTCCAAGGCATACGACAGCGTGCGGCGGCACCCGACCGCAGAGGAAGGACCCCCGGACCCGCATGATGCGGATCCGGGGGTCCTTCTACTACATGTGTGGTTACTTCTTCTTGGCGACCCGGCCGCGCTTGACGGCCTTGGCGGCGTCCTTCTCCGTGCGGGCGGCGGAGTTCTCCAGCACGCCGGAATCGGACTCGATGTGCGAGCGCATGAACCACTGGAAGAGCTCGAGCCCGCGGACCTGGGCGATCAGCATGTCCTCGGTGATGGGATCCACGTCGCTGATGCGGGCCAGGGCATCCCGATGGTCGGTGATGACGCCGTCGTAGACGAGGTCCAGTGCCGCGAGGTGCTCCACGCCGGAGGCGCGCTGGACGTCGTAGTCGTCCCACGTGCGCTCGGCCGCGATGGCGCCGGGCAGACCATTCGGCGACACACCCAGGGTGGCCATGCGCTCCGCGAGCTCGTCCACGTACCCGCGGACCTCCTCGATCTGCGGGTCCAGCATCTCGTGGACGGAGATGAAGTTGGGACCCACCACGTTCCAGTGGGCGTGCTTGAGGGTCAGTTGCAGGTCGTTGAGCGCGTGCAGCCGCTGCTGCAGGATCTCGGCCACACCGTGGCCCTGCTCCGTGGTGAGACCCGGAACGGTGTAGTTGGCGTTCTTCGTGGATTTCTTGGCCATGACAACCTCCTCGTGGGGCGGTGGTCCCGGGGTGGAACCACACCATGCCGTCTTATTTTGATGTATTCAGAATAACAAGGACGCGAGCATTGCACCAGGGGTCACTCGGGAGCCACCGCCCTGGGGCGTTCGTGGCCTCGGTGTGCCCGGAAGATCGGCCAGACGGCGTTCTGGTCCCGAAGCGTCTCCACGGTGCTCTGGCTCCGGAGCGCCTGTACGGTGCTCTGGCTCCGGAGCGCCTCTACGGTGCCGCGGCACGACACCCCGCTGACGGAACGCGAGTGGGAATCCGCGAGCCGCCCGGATGCGGGCTGTGAACTCCGCCTGAACCGACCCCTCGACCCATTCCGCCGCGGACGCCGAACGGATCGGGGGTTTCCTGCTGAGCTGGTTCCCGCCGCGCCACACCGAGAAGCTACGCCGGACCGGCCGGGACACCGTGCGCATCCTGGGTGGTTACGTGCGGGGCACCGCTGCGGTGGCGGTGATCGAGATGCTCGCGATCGCGGCCTGCTGTGGTTGCTCGGTGTGCCGCTCGCGACCCCGCTGACCATGATCATGTTCCTGGGAGCGTTCATCCCCATCGTGGGCGCCGCCCTGGCGGTACCCCCTCACGGCGGTGGCGTGATCCGTGGTCCAGTTGTAGCTGCCACGGCCCGGTCGGATTGGTGATCCAGCTCACGGGCTCTAGGGTGGAAGAAATACCTGAGACCTGGAGTATCGGATGAGTTCCTATCCCCATCTTCTGTCCCCGCTGCGCGTGGGTCCGCTGACCCTGCCCCACCGCGTGATCATGGGGTCCATGCATACCGGCCTCGAGGAGGTCCCGGGCGGTGAGCACGAGCTCGCGCGCTTCTACGTGGAACGCGTGCGCGGCGGCGCCGGGCTGATCGTCACGGGCGGGATCTCCCCCAACCCGGAGGGCGCTGCCCGCCGCGGCGGTGCGCACCTCAGCCGCGAGGACCAACTGGATCCGCACCGCACGGTCACGGACGCGGTACATGGCGAGGGCGGGCTGATCGCACTGCAGCTGATGCACAGCGGACGGTACGCGATGCACGAGGACGCCGTGGCGCCGTCGGCCATCCGCGCTCCCATCAACAAGGTCACGCCGCGCGAGCTGAGTACGGCGGAGGTCGAGCGTACGGTCGAGGACTTCGCGAACGCCGCGCACCTCGCGCAGCGCGCGGGCTACGACGGCGTGGAGATCATGGGCTCCGAGGGGTACCTGATCAACGAGTTCCTCGTGGCCCACACGAACGAGCGCACCGACCGGTACGGCGGGTCCGACGCCGCTCGCCGCCGGTTCGCCACCGAGATCGTCCGGCGCGTGCGCGAGGCCACGGGCCCGGACTTCCTCATCATGTACCGGCTCTCCGCGCTGGACCTCGTGCCGGACGCCCAGCAGTTCGCGCAGGTCCTGGAGCTCGGCCGGGAGATCGAGGCCGCGGGGGCGTCGATCATCAACACGGGGATCGGGTGGCACGAGGCCCGGATCCCCACGATCGCCACGAGCGTGCCGCCCGCGGGGTTCACATGGGTCAGCAGGGCACTGCGCGAGCACCTGAGATTACCCGTGGCCGCGGTCAACCGGATCAACACCCCGGAGATCGGGGAAGCGGTGATCGAACGCGGGGACGCAGACCTCGTGTGCCTGGCCCGCCCGTTCCTGGCGGACCCGCAATTCGTGGCCAAGGCCCGCGCGCAGCGCCCCGCGGAGATCAACACGTGCATCGCGTGCAACCAGGCGTGCCTGGACCACACCTTCTCCGGCCGCCGCATGTCATGCCTCGTGAACCCGCGCGCGATGCGCGAGGAGGAGCTGGTGCTGGGCCCCACGCGCACCGCGGAGCGGATCGCGGTGGTGGGTGCCGGACCGGCTGGGCTGGCCTTCGCGGAGGCTGCGGCGCAGCGGGGTCACCGGGTGACCCTGTTCGAGGAGCAACCGGAGTTGGGCGGCCAGTTCCAGTTGGCGCTGCGCATCCCGGGCAAAGAGGACTACGCCCACACCGTGCGCTACTTCAGCACGCGCCTGGCCGAGCTGGGGGTCACCGTGCGCACGGGGCACACCGCCACCGCGCAGGACGTGGCCTTCGCGGACCGCGTGGTCGTGGCCACCGGCGTGACCCCGCGCGTCCCCGGCATCCCCGGGGAGGACGGCCCCACGGTGCTCGGGTACAAGGACGTCTTGGCCGGCGCCCCCGTGGGTGAGCGCGTGGCGGTCGTCGGCGGCGGCGGGATCGGATTCGACGTCGCGCACTTCCTCACGCACGACCCGCACTCCGACTTCTACACCGAGTGGGGAGTGGACCGCTCGCTGGAAGCACGGGGCGGGTTGCTCGCCCCGGCGCCGTCGAAACCGAGACGGCGCGTGACCCTGCTGCAGCGCAGCGCCGGTAAGCCCGGAGCGCGACTGGGCACCACCACGGGGTGGATCCACCGCGCCGAACTGCGCATGGCGGACGTGGAGTTCGTAACCGGGGTGCAGTACGTGCGGATCGACGAACAGGGCGTGCACGTCCTGGCGCCCGCGCAGCGGGATGCGTCGCAGACCGGCGACCCGGACACCGAGGACCGGATCGAACGGATCATCCCCGCGGACACCGTGGTGCTGTGCGCGGGCCAGGAACCCCGCGCCGAGCTCGCCCGGGAACTCGCGGGAGAGAACGGGGAGCGCCCCGTGCACGTGGTGGGTGGCGCGCACGTGGCGGCGGAACTGGACGCGAAACGCGCGATCCGTGAGGCCGTGGAACTGGCCGCGTCGCTGCCCTGATACGGCGTCGCAGTCACGACGCGATCACAGAACGCCCCGCTGTCAGTGTGCAGCGGGGCGCTCGGTCAGCGGCTCATAGGGGCGTCCCCGGTGATCCGCCCCCGCCTCCCCCCACGAAGCGACAGGCGCGAGGGGGGGCAAGACGGTATGTAAGCGGCGCCCCGGGACGTCAGCGCGCGGTGACGCTGCCGTCCTGCACGTTGACCGTGTACTCCCTGTCCCGGTTGTCGATGTCGAGCTCAACTTCCCAGCGCACGACGTCGTCGTCCTCGTCCAGGGAGGCCTCGTCCAGCACCTTGGTGCCCGACTCGGACTCGGCGGACTCGAAGACCCGCTTGATCGCGTCCTTCGCGCCCACGGCCGCGGCACGCAGCTCGGCCACGTCGTCCTCGTCCGCGCGGCCGTCCGCACGGTCCTCCTGGACGTTCTTGCCCGTGCCGTCCACCGTGACCTGGTGGGCGTTACCGTCCGCGATCAGGTCCACCTCGAACTTGTCCGCGCGGCGGTCGTAATCGATCTCCACCACGTCACCACCCTGGTGCTGGGCCAGCGCGGAGTCCACGGCGGCCAGCGCGGCGGCCTGCCCGCCGTTGACGGCCGCGCCGGACGCCGAACCGCTCGGGCTCGCACTGCCGGACGCGCTGCTCGTGGGCGAGGCGCTGTCGGACGGCGAGGCGCTGTCCGTGGCGGACGCGGTGTCGGACGGGGATGCACCGGTCGCGTCGGGCGTGGCCGCGTCCTGCGTGGTGCCGGTGGCCGCCGGGGTGGCGTCCCCGGCGCCCTGGGTCGCGTCGTTCTGCGCAGGGGCCTGGTTCTGGGTGGTGTTCCCGCAGCCCACGAGCAACGAGGCGCTCAGCAGTGCGGCGGAACCGAGGGTCAGGATCTTCTGGGGTCGCTTCATGGTCCCGAGTATCGCCCGCCCCGGGGGACCGGGGCGAGGGTCCGTCGGTAGAAGTCGCAGTGTGTTGACCACCCGCGCTGCACCGCGGTACGTCGCGACGCGCCGGGCCGGCCACCGCGTCCTGCCCGGCCGGGCGCGCTCCCAGCGGGATCACGCGCGCTGTCACCGCCCACTCAGCCTGTCCGGCTACTATTCTGAACACTGTCCATGGCCGTGTGTACCGCCGCCCCCTGCGGTCGCACGCCGCGCAGCGCCACTGGCTGACCGAGGAAGGAGGCGGGATGGGTTTCTGGACCGGGCTGGAGAACGGGATCGAGAAGGTGGTCCGCACCGCCTTCACCGCGGGTTCTCGCAAGCGGGTCGAGGCCGTGGAGATCGCAAGCGCCCTGCGCCGTGAACTGGACCAGGAGTCCTTCACCGTTCCCGCGGGCCGCACCATGGCACCCAACGTCTTCACCGTGGAGTTCTCCGACGACGACTTCCCCCGGGCCCAGGAATGGGGCGTCCAACTGGCCGAGGAACTGTGCGACGTCGTCATCCGTCACGCGCGCTCGCAGGCCTATACCCTGCAGGGCGCGGTGCGCGTGAGCTTCACGCGCCAGTCCGAACTCGAGGCCGGCCACTTCGACATCCTGTCCTCGTTCGAGCGCACGAGCACACCGGAGGTTCCCGCGGACGCCGGGACCTCCGCGCGCGCACCCCAACCCCCGGCGCCCGCCCCGCACGCCCGCCCGCGCGAGGACCAAGCCGCTCATTCGACCGACGACAACGCTGCGGGCCACGTTCCCGGCGGCTACCACGACCCGGTCGACGACCAGGCCGGGCTGCAACCGGTGCCCGTGATCCAGGTGGGCGCCGAACGTTTCACGCTCAACGCGGACCGCGTGAGCGTGGGCCGCTCCGCGCAGGCGGACGTGACCGTGGAGGACACGGGGGTCTCCCGCGAGCACCTCGAAATCCGGCGCCAAGGGGACCATTTCCTGGCTGTGGACCTCGGTTCCACGAACGGTTCCTATGTGGACGGCCAGCGGATCCAGGGCAGAGCCCAGCTCGTGGACGGTTCCGTGATCACCGTGGGGCGCACCAGGTTGACCTTCCGACTGATGCTCCCGAGGGAGAGGCGCTGACGTGTCCGAACTGACCGTGACCCTGCTGCGCTACGGATTCCTGGCACTGCTGTGGATCTTCATCGCCGCCGTGGTCTTCTCCCAGGCGCGTGACCTGACCGTGGGCGGCAAGGCCCGCGCGGCCGTGCGCGGTGGCCGCGAGAAACTGCGTGACGCCCGCGCACGGGAACCCCGCCAGGAGGCACCCCAGAACCCCCGCCCCGCCGCCCCCACCACCGGGGGTGCGCGTACGCGCGCGCAACAGCTCGTGGTCGTGGACGGCCCGCTCGCCGGGCGTAGCTTCCAACTGGGATCGGCCCCCGTGATGTTGGGCCGTTCCGCAGAGGCCACCATCCCGCTCGAGGACGACTACGCCTCGGGGCGCCACGCCCGCCTGTTCGCGCAGGGATCCAAGTGGTTCCTGGAGGACCTCGGGTCCACGAACGGCACCTACCTGCAGGACCAGCGACTGTCCCGCGCCACCGTGGTGGACCCGGGCGCCCGGTTCCGGGTGGGGCGCACCGTGATGGAACTGAGGCCGTAGCCCATGCCCATTGCTTTCCGATATGCTGCTCGCTCCGACGTGGGCCGGGCCCGTTCCAAGAACGACGACTCCGCCTACGCCGGCCGCTACCTGGCCGTCGTCGCGGACGGGATGGGTGGTCACGTGGGGGGTGACGTCGCCTCGGCCTCCGCGGTGATCGACCTGACCCACCTGGACCACGCCGGCTACGACGGCGACGCCGAGACCGTGCTCGCGGACGAGATCCAGAACGCCAACCAGAACCTCGCGAAACTCGTGCAGTCCAATCCACGGTTGGGCGGGATGGGCACCACCGTGACGTCCCTGCTGATCGACGGGGACGTGATCTGCGTGGCGCACATCGGGGACTCCCGCGCGTACCGGTTGTCCGAGGCCGAGGGTTTCGAGCAGGTCACTACCGACCACACGTTCGTCCAGCGGCTGATCGACGAGGGCCGGTTGCAGCCCGAGGAGGCCGAGACCCACCCCCACAAGAACGTGCTCATGCGGGTGCTCGGTGACGTGGACGCCTCCCCCGAACTCGAGGTGCGCACCGTGCGCCCGGCCGTGGGTGAGCGCTGGTTGCTGTGCTCCGACGGCCTCAACGCGGTGGTGAACGCTCAGACCATCGAGAACGTGATGCGCTCCACGGGGGATCTGAACCAGATCGTGAACTCCCTCGTGGAACTGACCCTGGACCGCGGGGCCCCGGACAACGTGACCGTGGTTGTGGTGCAGGTGGACGAGATCCCCCAGGGCAGCGAGGCCCACCCCATGACCGGGGAGAGCCAGGGGGCCGTACCGGATCAGTCCCGCACGTCGGACGAGCAACTCATGAGCGAGTCCGAGGTGGAGCACTGGGACGGACCCATGGACTCCCCCGTGGCCGGCGGCGGCACCGACTACCGCGAACCCGGCTACCCCCACACCACATCGCAGCCCACCCAGTCCTCGGCCTCCGTGCTGCGCCGGGACCTGGCCGAGCGTCCCCACCTGCTCGTGGGTGCCGCGGCGAACGCGACCCAGACGGGGCGCATCCCTACCGTCTCGGACTCGGCGATCCAGCGCCGCGCCACGATGCTCGCGACCTCCACGCTGGACGTGACCACCGATCCCGCCGAGGTACGCAGCCTGTTGCGTCGCAAGGGTGACGACCCCGCGCGCGGGACCAAACGCCGTCGTGCGGCGTGGATCGTGGGCGTCGTCGTGCTCGCCCTCGCCCTGCTGCTCGGCGGGTGGGGTGCGCGCGCGTGGACCTCGTCCCAGTACTACGTGGGTGAGGACCGGGGTCACGTGGCCGTGTTCCAGGGGGTCTCGCAGTCCCTGGGTCCCATTTCGCTGAGCGAGTTGAGCGCGACCACCGAGATCCCCGTGGACTCCCTGTCCCAGTACGCGCAGGACCGCGTGCGCGCCACGATCCCCGCGGGCAGCCGCGAGGAGGCCGAACAGATCGTCGCGGACCTGGAGTCCTCGCGCGGACCCGAACCCCGCCCCACGGGCCGGGTGACGGTCACGACCCCCACACCGAACCCGTCCGCGAGCGCGTCGCCGAGTGGCTCGGCCACCCCGCGCACGTCCCCCGGTGCCTCGGGGACCCCCGGGGGTGAGAACCGATGAGTTCGACCGTGAACACCGCGCCCGAGCGCGGCACAGAGACTCCCGTGCGCCCCAGGCCGCGGCGGATCACCGAGTTGCTGTTGCTGCTCGTGGCCCTGGCGATCGGCGTGGGCGCCAACATCCTGGTGGATCCCGAACGCGCCCAAGCGGATCCCCGCCACATCATCATGAGCGGTACCGTGCTGGGCGTGGGCGCCCTGCTGGTGCACGTGGTGCTGTGGATCCGGGCGCGCTACGCGGACCCCTACCTGCTCCCGCTGGCCGTGGCGCTCAACGGGCTCGGGCTGGCGATGATCCACCGCATCGACCTGTCCACCAACCAGAGTGCCGCCGACACCCAGGTGGTGTGGACCGGCGTGGCCATGCTCGCGTGCTGCGTGGTGCTGTGGTTGCTCAAGGACCACCGGCGACTGCGCAACGTCACGTACATCATGTTGCTGCTCTCCGCCGTGCTCCTGCTGCTGCCCATGATCCCGGGCCTCGGCGTGGAGATCAACGGCGCCCGACTGTGGATCTCGGTGGCCGGGCGAACGTTCCAGCCCGGTGAGATCGCCAAGATCACGCTGGCCATCTTCTTCGCGGGCTACCTCTCGACCAACCGGGACCTGATCCTGCTGGCTGGGCGCAAGATCGGCCCCGTGCGCCTGCCGCGGTTCCGGGACATCGCCCCCATGCTCGCGGCGTGGGTGATCGCGATCGGCGTGCTGGTGCTGCAGAAGGACATGGGTACCGCCATCATGTTCTTCGGCCTGTTCCTGGCCATGGTCTACCTGGCCACGGGACGCCTGGGCTGGATCGTGTTGGGCGTGCTGCTCATGGCCGTGGGAGGTTTCGCCGCGAGCCGCATGTTCTCCCACGTGGCCCTGCGCCTGGACGCGTGGCTGGACGCCTTCAACCCGGACGTCTACAACCGCTCCCCCGGTGGCTCGGCGCAGATCGTGCAGGGACTGTTCGGTCTGGCCTCCGGCGGACTGTTCGGTCAGGGCCTGGGTCAGGGGCGCCCGGACCTGGTCTCCTATTCCAATTCGGACATGATCATCACGGCGTTCGGTGAGGAGCTCGGGCTGATCGGGCTCGGCGCGATCCTGGTGATGTTCCTGCTCTTCGCGACCCGCGGGTTGCGCGCGGCCCTGGGTACCCGTGATGCGTTCGGCAAGCTGTTGGCCGCGGGCCTGTCCTCGCTCATGGTGCTGCAGTTGCTCGTGGTGATCGGCGGTGTCACGCGGTTGCTGCCGCTGACCGGTCTGACCACCCCGTTCATGTCCGCCGGTGGCTCGTCCCTGCTGTCCAACTGGATCATCGTGGCGATTCTGCTGGCCATCTCCCACAGCGCGCGGCGCCCCGTGGTCACCGGCCCCGCCACGGACGAGGACCTCGCGACCTTCGAGCGCCGCCTCCGCGCCCGCGAGGAACGCCGCGACGACGAGCGCACCCGCACCGACGGCGCCGACGCCGCCCCGGCCCGGGAGCCGGCCACGGAGCCCACCCCGTCGCTGTCGCGGACCACGTCCGTATCCCACGACGCCGCGGCGTCCCCGGGCGCGGCGGAATCGGCATCCGCGACCGAGGCGATCTCGCGGATCACGCATCGCTCGAGCGGTTCCGCCGGCTACGGCGCCACGCGCGCCTCCCGGAGCGACCGCACCGGGGGTGACGCGGCGTCGTCGTCCGGTGAACGCGGCGCATCCGGCGGCAACGCGCACGATCAGGAAGGGGGGACCCGGTGAACAAGGCGATCCGGCGCATGTGGCTCATGGCCGTGGCCATCATGGTGGTGCTACTACTGACACTGACGTACGTGCAGTTCTTCGCGGCCAACGCCCTCCAGGCCAACCCGTGGAACAACCGCACGCTGTACGAACAGTTCGGCCGGGACCGCGGCTCGATCCTCGTGGGCGGGAAGGAGATCGCTCGCTCCGTGCCCGCGGACGGCGACTTCGCGCACCAGCGCGTCTACTCGGACTCCCCCCTGTACGCGAACCTCACCGGGTACTTCTCCCTGGTCTACGGGGCCACGGGACTCGAATCCGCCATGGGTGACCAGCTCTCGGGTGCGTCCGACGACCAGTTCTACGACCGCGTGGTGTCCCTGTTCTCCGGGAACCAGCCCAAGGGCGCCTCGGTGGAGCTGACCCTGGACCCCGAGCTGCAGCGCATCGCGTACAACGCACTGGAGGGTCACAACGGCTCCATCGTGGCCGTGGACCCCAAGACCGGCGAGATCAAGGCCATGGTCTCCCGCAAGAGCTACGACGCGAACGCCCTGTCCTCGCACGACACGAACCAGGTGGTCGCAGCCGCCCAGTCCCTGAACGCGGACCCGGACAAGCCGCTCGTGAACCGCGCGATCAGCGGGGACCTGTACTCCCCCGGTTCCACGTTCAAAATCATCGACACCGTGGCCGCGCTGGAGTCCGGGAAGTACACGACCGACACCACGCTGCCGAACCCCAACGAGCTCCCGCTCCCGGACACGACAGTTAGCCTGCCCAACTACCGCCAGGGCGGGTGTGCCGCGCGCTCCCAGGTGGACCTGCGCTTCGCGCTCGAGCAGTCCTGCAACACCCCGTTCGCGCACATCGCCATGGACCTGGGCCAGGACAAGATCCGCCAGACAGCGCAGAACTTCGGCTACGGCCAGAGCCTGGACATCCCGCTGCAGGTCACCCCGTCCGTGTTCCCCGAGGACATGAACCAGGCCCAACTCGCCCTGTCCTCGATCGGGCAGTACGACGTCCGCACCACCCCGCTGCAGGTGGCCATGGCCTCCGCAGCTATAGCCAACGACGGTGTGATGATGCGTCCCAGCCTCATCAAGACCGTGCGCTCCTCGGACCTGTCCGTGATCGACCAGTTCCAGGCCGAGCAGCTGCGCCGCTCCACGGACGCGGAGACCGCGCGCACCGTCAAGGACCTGATGACCTCCGTGGTCAGTAACGGCATCGCGTCCGGCGCGGCCGTGCCCGGCGTGCAGGTGGCCGGGAAGACCGGCACGGCGGAGATCGGCAGGGACGGATTGAACGATTCGTGGTTCACTGGATTCGCGCCCGCCGACGACCCCCAGTTGGCGGTGGCCGTGGTGGTCGAGGACGTGGACGTCACCACAGGGTCTTCCCTGACCAGCCCCAGTGCACGGCAACTCTTCGAGGCGGTGTTGAACAAGTGAGACCATCGTCGAACACCACCCTGGGCGGTCGTTACGCCCTGACGGAACGAATTGCCATCGGCGGCATGGGCGAGGTGTGGAAGGCCAAGGATCAGGTCCTGGGTCGGATCGTCGCGGTGAAGATCCTCAAGGACGAGTACAACGGGGATCCCACGTTCCTGCAGCGGTTCCGGGCGGAGGCCCGCCACACCGCCCTGCTCAACCACCCGGGTGTGGCCAACGTCTTCGACTACGGCGAGGACGAGGGCTCCGCGTTCCTGGTCATGGAACTCGTGCCCGGCGAACCGCTGTCCAACATCATCGACCGGCAGAAGTCGTTGGACCCGGACACGGTCCTGAACTACATCGGCCAGACCGCCCGCGCCCTGGCCGCCGCGCACGCGCAAGGGCTCGTGCACCGGGACGTGAAGCCCGGCAACCTGATCATCACCCCGGACAACCGCGTCAAGGTCACCGACTTCGGCATCGCCCGGCTCGCGGACCAGGTGCCGCTCACGGCCACCGGCCAGGTCATGGGCACGGCCCAGTACCTGGCCCCCGAGCAGGCCACCGGTCAGACCGCCACGGGCTCCTCGGACATCTACTCCCTGGGGATCATCGGCTACGAACTGCTCGCCGGCCGGCGCCCCTTCACGGGGGAATCCCAGATCGCGATCGCACTGGCCCAGGTCAACGACAACCCTCCCGCGCTGCCGGACTCCATCCCGGACCCGGTGCGCGCCCTCATCATGTCCATGCTCGCCAAGGACCCGGAGGAACGCCCGGAGAACGCGGGCAAGCTCGCCAACGCCGTGGATGCGCTGCGCCGCGGGGACGTCACGGCCGCGGTCACGATGGTCCCGGGGATGCAGCCGTTCCTGTCCCAGGACTTCTCCGACGAGCAACCCACCGAGGCCATCGCACCGGTCTCGGGACCGAGCACCCGGCCCATGTCCGGGACGGCCGCCGCGGGAGTGACCGGTTCGGCCGCGGCCGCGGCCCAGCCGGACCCCAAGTACAGCGCCCACCCCTCTACCGCACAGTTCGACACCGTGAACCGGCCACCGAGCTCGCAGCGCGGTTCCACCCCGCAGGGTGAGCGGCGCAAGACGTCCGTGTGGGCGTGGTTGTTGCCGCTGCTCGCACTTCTGGTGGCCCTGGCCGTGGCCGGGGTGTACTTCTTCTCCTCGCGGGACGATTCCGGCTCCCCCGCACCGGGCACCGTCACGTCCTCCACCGTGAGCCCCACCGCGAACACCGTGGTGTTGCCCGCCAACATGGTGGGCCGCGACGCGGACCAGGTCGCCTCCGAGATCACCGCCATGGGCGTGAACGTGGACAAGCGGCTGCAGCAGGGCACGGGTCAGGCGGAGAACACCGTGGTCTCCGTGGAACCCGCGGCCGGTTCGCGGGTGAAGGTCGGTTCCACCGTGGTGATGTACGTCGCGTGGACCCCGGGTGCCCAGACGACCTCGGGCGCCGGGACCGGGGGCACCGGTGCCACGCAGTCACCGCAGCAACAGCCCGAGCAGAACCAGAACACCCAGGCACCGCAGCAGACCGCTCAGCCCGCTCCCACCAACGGCGGGGGCAATGGCGCCGGTAACGGCGGCGGCGCGGACAACGGCGGGGCCGGTAACGGAGCCACCAACGGCGCCGGGGAGACCGGCCAGAACGGAGCGAACACCCAGGCGGACACCGGCGCCCAGGGGACCACGGATCAGAGCGCCCGCACCGAGGCAGGATCGGGGCAGTCCAACCCCGTGCAGGGCACCGGTGACGGGGCGCTCGCAGCTCCGAGCGCTCCCGGCAGCGGCGCGGGCGGCTGACACGCATGGGGACGTCGGGACTGCCGGATCTGATCAACGACCGGTACGAGGTCGGTGAGGTCATCGGCCGCGGTGGCATGGCCACGGTGCACGTGGGACAGGACGTGCGTCTGGGCCGTCGCGTGGCGATCAAGATCCTGCGCCCGGAGCTGGCCGCGGACGAGACGTTCCACGAGCGGTTCCAGCGCGAGGCCCACGCCGTGGCGTCCCTCAACCACCACTCGATCGTGGCCATCTACGACACCGGGGAGATCCGCCCCCAGGGCCCGGACGGTGTCCTGCGCCCCTACATCGTCATGGAATACGTCCCCGGGCGCACACTGCGGGAACTCATGCACGGGCCGGGGGTCACTCCGGAACAGGCCATCGAGTACATGCTCGGCATCATGGACGCCCTGTCCTTCAGCCACCGCGCGGGGATCGTGCACCGGGACATCAAACCCGCCAATGTGAAGGTCACCCCGGACGGCAGCGTCAAGGTCATGGACTTCGGGATCGCGCGTGCCGTGGAGGACACGCAGGCCGCGCTGACCCAGTCCCAGGCGGTGCTCGGCACCGCACAGTACCTTTCCCCCGAACAGGCCAGCGGGGCCGCGGTGGATCCCCGTTCGGACCTGTACTCCGCCGCGTGCGTGCTCTTCGAGTTGCTGACCGGGCGCGCGCCGTTCGTGGGGGAATCCTCCGTGGCGATCGCCGCGCAGCACGTGCGGGACGCGCCGCCCGCGCCGTCGGCGGTGAACCCGCAGTTGCCGCCCGCCGTGGACCGGTTCATGGAGCGCGCCCTGGCCAAGGACCCCCGGGACCGGTTCGTGGACGCCGGGCAGATGCGCCGGGCGCTGCGGGAACTCGGCGGGCAACTGCCCGGCAACCTCGGGGCGACCCAGCCCATCAACGTCGCCCACACTGCCGACTCTCACACCAAGACCCTGCCCGCGGTGGGCGCCGGTACCCCGGCCGCCGCCGTGACCGCCGCGGGACGCAGCGAAGACGCCGAGCCCACCGTCTCCGCACAGTACGGCCGGTTCGACGACGACGCCGCGGCCGACGACCCAGCGCCCGTCGCCGCCCCCGCGTCCGCCTCCGCGCGGTACGAACGGCGCCGTCGCAGGCCCCTGTGGGTCGTGCCCGTGGTGCTGCTGCTCGTGCTCGCGCTGCTGGTCGGCGGAACCGTGCTGGGCGTGCGGTGGTGGCAGGACCAGCAGGTCGAACAGGTCGCGCAGGTGAGCGTCCCCCAGGTCACGGGGATGGACAGCACCACGGCGGAGAACACCCTGCGGGACGCGGGGCTGAACCCCACGTTCACCACGCAGCACAGTGACAGTGTGCCGGACAAGCACGTGATCAGCATGAGCCCCGCCGCGGGGGCCCAGGTGGACCAGGGGTCCTCGGTGGCCGTCGTGGTCTCCGAGGGGCCCGAGAACGTGACCGTGCCCAACGATCTCGTGGGCCAATCCTTGGACTACGCCCGCCAGTCCCTGCAGCAGGCCGGCCTCACGGCGGGCCCGGTCAGCACGGTCAACAGCGCCACCGTGCCCCACAACGTGGTGCTCTCGACCGATCCCGGACAGGGCGCCTCGGTGGCCCGGGACAGCGCGGTCAAACTGCAGGTGTCCACGGGCAAGGTCACGGTCCCGGACGTCGTCGGCCGCAGCCGCGCGGAGGCCGAACAGGCCTTGCGGGCGGACGACGTGCGACTCAACTACGACGTGGAGATCCGCGAGACCGAGGATGCTGAGGCTGGCACGGTGCTGCGGCAGTCCGCTCCCGCGGGGTCCTCCGTGAGCCAGGGGTCCACGATCACGCTCACGGTGGCCCGGAAGGTGACGCCCACGCCGAGCCCCACCCCGTCCCCGACGAACGAGGACGAGCCCACGGCGGAACCCACGACTCCCGTCGAACCCACGACTCCCGCCGAACCCACGGATGCCGCACCCCAACCCACGCAGCCCCAGCCCACGAGTCGCCCCACCGCATCCCGCGGGGGCGACGGCTGAGATCGGCCGGGTCTTATTGTGCGGGGCCCTGCTTCGACGGACCTCGCTCCGACGGAGTGTGCGGTCCGGGTGCCTCTGACGGAACTGGTTCTCAGGCGGTCATGAGCGGGGACAACCCCGCGGCCGCTGCGGCGGCACCGTGCTGGCCCACTTCCTCGAGCCAGTTGCCGAGCATGAGGTAGCCACCCTCCGTGAGCACGGACTCAGGGTGGAACTGCACGCCGTGCAGCGGGGCGGAGCGGTGCTTGAGACCCATGACAACCTGCCCGTCCTCGGTGGTCGCGGTGACCTCGAGGCAGTCCGGGACGGTGTCCGCGGCCACGGCGAGCGAGTGGTACCGGGTCGCGGTGAACGGCGACGGGACCGAGGGGAAGACGCTGTCCCCGTGGTGCACCAACTGGGACGTCTTGCCGTGCATGAGCTGTTGGGCGTGGCCCACGCGAGCGCCGTAGACTTCACCGAGCGCCTGGTGGCCCAGGCACACGCCGAGCAACGGTGTCCTGGTGTGCTCCGCCCAGCGGATCAGGTCCGCGCACACGCCGGCGTCCGCGGGGGCACCGGGGCCGGGGGACAGCAGGACACCTTGGTGTTCACCGGCGAGAGCGGTGGCCGCGGCGACGTCCAGGTCGTCGTTGCGCACCACGGTCGTCTGGGCCCCCAATTGCTGCAGATACCCCACCAAAGTGTAGACAAAGCTGTCGTAGTTATCCACGACGAGAATCTTCACAGACACTCAAGAACTCCTGCACGTTCACCAATTGACAGAACTCGCGCCAGTCTACGCCCGCTCGGGCGGATAGACTGAACGCCGATCTCGCGGCAGGAACCGGTCCCCGCCGCACCCGCGGGCCGCCACGGCCGCGAACCCACCCCCGGGCCACGCCCGGACGTGGTGCCCACGCAGCAGGAGGAAAGAACGCCAGTGTCTGAGCCCAAGAAGCGCTTCGGTCGATCCCGTAAGTCGCAGGACGACACACAGGACTTCGCCCTCACGGAACGGGACCGCGAACTCGCCGCCCTCGCGGCGGAGATCCTTCCCCGCAACAGCGCCGCCGCGTCCTTCGAGCGTTCTGCCGCGCGCAAGTCCGGGTCCTCGGCCGTCTCCACCAAGGATGCGGCGACCGACCACGGTCTCGCCGACGACGCCGCTGCGCCCGGTACCGGGGATGCGTCCGGTGACCCGGCTGTGCCCGCTGGCAAGACGACGTCCGTCGGTAAGGGCCGGGCGGGGAAGAAGCGGGCGACCGCGGCATCCGTGTCCGCTTCCGGGACCGCTGTAGCGAACGAATCCGGCATGAAGGTGGCCCGGGCCGGTACGTCCGGAGCGGACGCGTCCGGCGAGGCCGGGCCCACCGACGAGCCGGGCGTCGGCACGTCCGATACGAGCGAGGACGCGGAGACGCCCGCGGCGCGCAAGAAGCTGCAGCGGGACGAGCGACGTCGTGCGGCGAAGGCCGCCAAGGCGGAGAAGCGCGAGCGCCGGTCCACCGACTACCAGCCCACGCCGCTGTGGTACAAGGTGGTCATGATCGGGTTGATGATCCTGGGGCTGTTGTGGATCATCACCTACTACCTGTTCCAGGGCATGGTGCCCATCCCCGGGATCAGCGTGTGGAATCTGGTGATCGGGCTCGGGTTCATGCTGGCGGGGCTCATCATGACTACCAGATGGCGTTGACCCTGCCACCGATCCGCACTCGCGCCCCGCAGGAGGCCTCGTGAACACTTCCCCTCACCTCTCGTCACCCGATGACGGGCGGGGCGCCGGGCCCCCCGATCGGAACTTCCCGGACGACGACGCCGCTCCGGGGCCCCTGTCCGAGGCGTCGTCGCGCCGAGACGCGAACGAAACCCGCCGCGAGGGGTACCGGATCAACCCCGCGCGTATGGAGGTGCGGGTGCGGCGCATCGCGCTCGTGGGACTCGTGCTCGTGCCGCTGATCTACTTCATCGTGCAGTCGTTGCGCTAGCCGCGCTCCTGCCCCGCGGAACGCAAGTGCCCCATCGGTCGGACAACCGGTGGGGCACTGTTCACGCGGGGAGCGAGTCGCTCGGGCGCGAGATGCTCAGGTGCGAGTCGTTCAGTTGGTGGACTCCGGAGCGGTGAACTCCACGTCCAGGTCGATGCGCACCTTGTCGGAGACCATGACCCCGCCGGCCTCGAGGGCGGCGTTCCAGGTCACGTTGAACTCCTTGCGGGAGATCGAGGTGGAGGCGGTGAAGCCCGCGCGGGTGGTGCCGAAGGCGTCCACGGCCACGCCGTTGAACTCGGCGTCCAGCTTCACGGGCTTGGTCACGCCACGCAGGGTGAGCTCGCCGGTCACGGTGCCCTCACCGTCGTTGAGCTCCAGGCCGGTGATCTTGTAGGTCATCTGCGGGTGGTTCTCCACGTCGAAGAACTCGGCCGAGCGCACGTGGTTGTCGCGGGTCTCGTTCTTGGTGTCCACGGAGTTCATCCCCACGGTCACCTGGCCGTTGGACTGCGAAGCGTCCTTGGCCACGTTGAGTTCACCGGAGACGTCGCTGAACACGCCGCGCACCTTGGAGATACCGGCGTGGCGGACGGAGAACGCGACCTCCGTGTGGGCGGGGTCCAGGGTCCAGGTTCCGGGGGTCATACCTTCGAGCGTGGTCATTCGTTCCTCCTTGGCATCGGGCGGGCCGTCGTCGGACGGCCCAATTGGTTGCTTCGGAAACTAATTTACGACCCACTGTTTGATGCGTCAACCTATTCTGGAGAAAACTTTGGGTGAACAGCGTCACACACGGCACGGCGAAGGCCCGCCCGTCAGAGGTGTAGGTCCAGCACCGAGCTGTCGCTGAGGCCGTGGAACTGCCGCTGGTGGTACACAAGCGGGCTGCCCGAGCCCTCTTCACCCAGGACCTCCACGACGGCGGCATTGAACACGAGCGCCGACCCGGCCTTGATCCGCGCGAGCGGGATGGCCCGCAGCACGCGGCGCACCCCGAGCAAACGGGGCTCGCCTGTGGACAGCGTGGTCCACTCCATGTCGTCCCCGAAACGGGGTGCACCCGAAATGGCGAAGGACCGTGCGAGTTCCACATTGTCCGAATCCAGGAAATGCACCACGAAGGAATCGGCCGTTGCCACGACGGCCGCCGAACCGCGCTTGGCCTGCAGCGAGAAGCCGAGGATCGGTGGGTCGGCGGAGATGGAGGAGACGGAGGACGCCGTGAGGCCCACGGGGCCTTCCGGCCCGGCGACCGTGATGATCGCGATGCCCGCGGGATGCTGACCGAACGCGGACTTGAACCCTTCCGTCAGGCGCGGATCGCTGTGCAGCGCCTCCGTGGGGGCCACGAGGTCCACGGCATGTGCGGCGACCCGTTCTGCCTCACCCCCGGATGCCGGGACACCGTCCAACCCCTGGCCGGGGTCGGGGGTCTCGGGATCTGCTGAGGTGTTCTGGCTGACGCGGTCCGGCATGGTGGGTCCTCTCACACGGCTGTGTTCCCGGATCGGCGGTCCGGCCGCCGTTATCCGGACAGGCTAAATCCTGCCAGCCATCTCATGTCCAACACATGATTTCGTAGTCCACATTCTGGGCCACACGGCGCAATGAGACGTCACATTGGGGGGACACCACCGCTACGCACCGTGCGACGCGCGATCCCCCACTTCTCACCGTACGCCCACCCGCGGCCGGGATCACCCGATGCTCTTGTACTCCCTCGCGAAATGGATCAGGGGACGGTCCGCGGCACCCGCGTCCACCCCTCGGCCCATGGCCGTAACACGCCCCACGACCACCAGGTGGGTTGCCGCGGTGTGGGTGGACACGGTGTCCAGCTCGAACCAGCTCAGGCACCCGTCGATCACAGGCGTCCCCGTGCGCTCGGTGCGGTGGAACGGGACGGTGTCCAGCAGTCCGTCCACGGGGTTGCCCGGACTCGCGAGCCAATTCGCCACAGAGCGCTGATCCGCGTTCAGCAGGGATAGGGTCCATGTGCCGGTGCTCTCCACGGCCTCGCACATGCGGCCCATGTCGTACAGGCACACGAGCATGGTGGGCGGATCGTAAGAGACGTCCGCGAACGCCGTGACGGTGATCGCGTGGTCCTTGCCCCGGTAGCGCGAGCACACCACGCCCACCCCCACCGCGTGATCGGCGGCCAGGGTGCGGTAGCGCTCCACCTGCACGTCCGTGGGGCGGGGATCCAGGGCCTCGTTCTGCATGACCCCAGTGTGTCATCGCGCCCGTCGCGGCCCCGGGTCCGAGCGGGGCACCGGTTCTCGTGGCCGAGCCGCACGCAGACCCTCGCGTTCGAGCGGGGCGCCCGACCCCGTCTGCCGACAGACGGGGTCGCTCTCAGCACGTCAGCGTGCTCGCCGGTGTCCACCCGTCATGCGTAGCGTGATGTTCAACCGCCCGCCGTTCTTCAACCCCAGGTGCAGGCCACCCGTGCCGGGGAACACTTTGGGCACGCCGTGGAACGCGTACCGGGAGGGTCCGCCGAACACGAACAGGTCCCCCGAGCGCAGTTCCACGTCCCGGTACGGAGCCGTGCGGGTCTCGGTGTTGCCGAAGCGGAACGTGCACGTGTCCCCCAGGGACAGGGACACGATGGGCGCCGCCGAGAACTCGTCCTTGTCCTGGTGCATCCCCATGTGCGCGGCGCCGTCGTAGTAGTTGACCAGCGCGGAGTCGGGGACGAAACCGCGGACGACGTCCTCGACTTCGGGGACGCGCACATCTCCCGCGTCCACCACCCCGTACGCGTCCGCCACGGCCCGCGCACCCAGGTCCACGAGCCAGTCCGGCAGGGCCGCGACCTCCGCTCCCCCGGTGGCCCCGTAGCGGTAGGGGGTCCGATTCGCGCCGAGCATGACCGACTGCACGGACATTCGACCGCCGCCCGGCATCACCTGGTGACGCATGGGGGCCGAGCGCACCCAGTCACGGCACGCGGCCACGAGATCGTGCTGCCGGGCGACGGGGAGCCAATCGGGAACGTGCACGGCCCCGGGCGCGAGCACGGTGGGCTCGCGGGGGACGGTGAACAGCTCGGTGACCTCGTACTCGGCCATGCCCGTGAGCCTATGACCGACCCCCGACACCCACAACGCGCGCCGCCAGGCGCCGGCTGGGGCGATCCGAGCAGGGCGCCCCGAGAACTGAACCGGCAAGTCCGGGTCCGGTGGTGGCCCCGAGTCTGCCGGTAGGCGCTCCCTCATCCCGCTCCCCCGCTCATCCCCTCCCACCCCGAGCAACCCGTTCAGCACACCCGGGAGAGCAGCGGCCCGCGGAATATCGGGCCCCGTGAGCCCGTTATTCCTACAGCAAGTTTTCTCTGGAAAGGGTTTCATTCATGGCACTGCCCCTATCGGTCATCGACTTCGCCACCGTACGCGAGAACCAATCGGTGGGTGAGAGTTTCGCGGATTCCGTGATCCTTGCCCAGCACGCGGAGCGGTTGGGATACACGCGGGTCTGGTACGCGGAGCACCACAACATGCCCACGATCGCGTCCTCCGCACCGGCAGTGTTGATCGCCCACGTGGCCGCGCACACGGAACGCATCCGGCTCGGTTCGGGCGGCGTCATGCTGCCCAATCACTCCCCGCTCACGATCGCGGAACAGTTCGGCACCCTCGCGGAGCTGCATCCCGGCCGGATCGACCTGGGGCTCGGCCGCGCCCCGGGGACGGACCCGCGCACGCTGCGCGCACTGCGTCGTTCCCCCGAATCCGCCGAGAGCTTCCCCCAGGACGTCAAGGAACTGCGGGGCTACCTGACCGGCAACTCACTCATCCCGGGCGTGCAGGCGATGCCGGGTGCGGGGACCGACGTGCCGCTGACCATCCTGGGCTCATCCCTGTTCGGGGCCCAGCTGGCCGCGGCCTACGGGCTGCCCTATGCGTTCGCATCGCACTTCGCGCCGGACGCCCTCGTGGACGCCGTGGCCGCGTACCGGTCCCAGTTCCAGCCGTCCGAACAGCTCGCGGAGCCGTACGTGATCGCCGCGGTGAACGTGATCATTTCCGAGGACGCGCAGGACGCCGCCCGTCAGTTGGAAGCGACCCAGCGCTCCCGGGTCAAGGCCATGGTGGGCCGCGGCCGGGAGTTCACGGACGAGGAGATGGACATGGTCATGGCCTCCCCCGCTGCCGCCCAGATCCTGCACATGATCAGTTACACCGGCGCGGGCACCCCGGACACCGTGGTGGACTACCTGCACCGGTTCGCAGAACACGCTGATGCGGACGAGCTGATGATCTCCCCCACCGCCACGCGCCAACCGGACGTCCTCACAGCCATGGAGTTGCTCGCCGACAACTGGAACTGAGCGCCGGGCATCCCCGGGTACATCCATGCCCCGATAAAGCACCCGGATCGCGATTCCGAGGCACTATCGGGACTCAGATGTTCGCCCGCCATTCCGCCCGTGAGCGGCACCCGCGAGCCGCCCGATCAGACGAGGCGCGAGAGGAAGGCGCCCAGAGCGGCGTCGTACTCCGAGGGGTTCTCCATGTTGGGCGTGTGCCCGCTCGCGGGGACCACCACGAGCTCACCGTGGCGCAGCAGCTCGCTCATGGCCTGGCCCGCGCCGTTGTCGAACGCGTCCGAGTCCCCCACGATCACGAGCGCGGGCTTCTCCCACGCGCGCAGCGTCTCGGTGAAGTCGTTGCGTTCGGCGCGCCCGCGCATGGCCGCGGTGGAGCCCTCGAGCGGGGCGGTCCGGATCATCTCACGCACGCGCTCGGCGACCTCCGGCAGCCGCTCCACGTTCTCCTCCGCGATCATCTTGGACAGCACGTTCTGCGCGTAGGTCTCCATGCCGTCCCGCACGATCCCGTCCGCCGCCACATGACGACGACGCCGCCCCGCCGCGTCCTCGGACGTGGGCACCGTGTCGTTGATGATCAGCGCGCTCACCCGTTCGGGGTACGACGCGGCGATCTGCATGGCCACCTGCCCGGACATCGAGAAGCCCAACAGGATCACGGTCTCCAGGCCGAGCTCGTCCAGCAGCGCGACGATGTCCGCGGCGAACTCCTCGGTGTACACGATCCCCTCGGTGACCTGGGACTCGCCGAACCCGCGCAGGTCCGGAGCGATCACGCGCCAACCCTGCTCCGCGAGAGTCGTGACCTGCCCGTCCCACATGGAGCGGTCGTACGCGTGGCCGTGCAGCAGCACGATGGACTCGCCCCGGCCCTCGTCCGTGTAGGCCAGCTCGGTGTCATTGACGTGGGCGGTGTGCGTGGTGAATGTCGATCGGCTCATGGGGCCATGATGTCAGGTGGGGTGGCCCGGGAGCGGGTGATGTCAGGGGTGCAGTCCACGCACCCCCCGCACGACACGACCCGCACACGACGACGACGCCCACCCCCGGGAAGGGAGCGAGCGGCGTCGTACCGGGAGCTCAGATCTCCGCGTACCGCACCACCGCGCGGCTCGCGAGACCGGCGATCAGCGTGACGACCACGAGGCCGAGCGGGATGCCCCACCGTCCGAGCTCGCTCGCAAGGTCCAACCACAAGTCCGGCCAGGCTACGATCGCGGCGAGCAGACCCAGTGCCACGAGCACCACGGCCACGATCGAGATCACGGTCCAGATCACCCCGGCCGCGCGGTAGATCCCGCCGAAACTCATGCCCGCGAAGAGGCTCATGAGACTCAGCAGGAACAATGTCACGGCCACGATCAGGGGGTTGCCGTCACCCAGGGCGTGAATGGTGAGGAAACTGATCCCCAGCCCGAACCCGGTCGCGGCCTCCGCGGCCAGGATCACGAGACCCACGGCTGCGACCACCAGGGACGTGATCATGAAACCCATGGCCGTGCCCGCCCAGAAGTTCCGGCGGGTGCTGCCGAACGCGAGCGCGCCGGCGAAACCCCGGTTGGCGGTCAGCGCGCCGTGGGAGATCAGGAAGCCCGGGAGGGCCCAGAACACGGCCAGGTTGGCTTGGAATCCGTCCTGGACAGGCTGCGGTAGGGGCAGACCGGTGCGGATGCCGATGATCAGCCCGATCACGACCGTGAGGATCGCGACCAGGACCAGGATGGCCGGGGCCACCACGAAGGAGTTGAGTCGGTTGGTCAGGTACAGCGCGAGGTTCCGGCGGGCGTACTGCATCACACACTCATTTCTGCGTCGTCGATGCCGCGCATGCCCCGCGCGGCCACGAGTTCCTGCAAGGTGACGGGTTCCACCGAGACATTGGCGGCGTCCGCGCGGCGCCGGTCCTCGGCGGTCGCGGTGCCGTCCACGGTGACGGAGAGGATGTTGCCGAGTCGGTGCTCGCGCAGGACCCTGCGAGCGCCCACGACGTCCCGGACCACGGGTTCGAGTCCGCGCAGCACGAACGCGCTGTCCCGGGCGTCGTCGATGTCCGCGTCCACCGTGACCCGGCCGTCCTCGATCATGACCACGTTCTCGAGCAGGTCGGACACCTCGTCGATCAGGTGCGTGGAGAGGATCACGGTGCGCGGGTGTTCGGCCATGGCGCGGGCGCTCTCCTCGTAGAACAGGGCTCGGTGCCCGGGGTCGAGCCCCAGGTACGGCTCGTCCATGAAGGTGTACGGCGCCCGCGCGGCCAGCGAGATGACGATCGCCAGCGCGCTGCGCTGCCCGCGGGAGAGCTTGCTGGTGCGCGTGCTCATCGGCAGCTTGAACCGGGACGCCAGGCGCTCGGCCAGGTCGGTGTCCCACGTGGGGTAGAACGTGGGCAGGATGCGCAGCAGGGAGGCCGGGGTGTCGTCGTCGTGGAACTTCTGGTCTTCGTGGACGAAGCACGTGCGTTCGAGCAACCGCGCGTTCTCCCGCGGATCCTCACCGTCGATCAGCACCTCACCGGAGTTGCGGAACGTGTGATTGAGGATCACGGACATCAGCGTGGTCTTACCCACGCCGTTGGCCCCGAGCAGCCCGTGCACCCGATCGGGCGCGAAATCCACGGTGATGTCCCGCAGCACGTGCTTCTTGCCGAAGGACTTGTTCAAGTTCCTGATCCGGATCCCCTGCCCCGGCGCGCTCTCGCGGTGATCCGTGTGTCGTACGGGAGAACTCATGGCGAGACCTTTCTGATGAGTGCGACCATGTCGTCGAGTGTGAGTCCGAGCCTCCGGGCCTCGGCCACGGCGGGTTGGATGAAGTCTTCATGGAACGCCTCCCGGCGCTGCGCTCGCAGGATGTCCGGGCCATCCGCGGCCACGAACGTCCCGATCCCACGACGCCGCTCCAGGACTCCCTGATCCACCAAGCGTCCCAGCGCTTTCCCCGCCGTCGCGGGGTTGATGCGGTAGAACGCGGCGAGTTCGTTGGTGGATGGCACCGCGGAATCCACCGGGTAGTTGCCCTGGAGGATGTCGTCCGCGATCTGATCGGCCAGGACCATGAAGATCGGGCGACCGTCTTGTTTGGGTGTCATGGAGAACTTCCAGCTCCTTAGTTCATTACTTTACTAATGAACCACATAACCGGCGAGGCGGTCAAGGGTTCACGAATCGGATCACGACGAGAACGACGACGCCGCCCGCCCCCGGGAGGGGGCGAGCGGCGTCGAGCGACCGGCCGGGGTCAGACCGGGCGCACCGTGGCCCACCAGATGAGCAGCATGGTCACCAGGAAACCGGTGAGGTAGTTCAACCACAGGAAGGTCTTCCACCCCGCGTTGGCCCGCCCGGAATCGGTGTCCGTGACACCGCTGAAGCGCAGCACGTTGAGCAGGTACGGCACCGCGAGCAGTGCGGCGAGCTGGCCTGGCCACTCGGTGAACACCATGAGCCCGCCCGCCAGGGCGTACAGCAGCGCGGCCACCCACACGGTGGGCCGGGCCCCGAGCACCGTGGCCACGGACGCGAGTCCGCCCTCCCGGTCCGGGACCACGTCCTGGACCGCGCCGAACATCTGGGAGGCCATGCCCCACAGGAAGAACCCGATGAGCGGCGCCCACAGTCCCGGTGTGAACGTGGCGCCCGCCAGCGTCAGGCCGTAGACCGCGGGCGAGACGAAGTGGGTGGCACTCGTCATCGCGTCCACGAACGGGCGTTCCTTGAACCGCAGCCCGGCCCACGAGTACGCCACCACGGCGAACAGCGAGACCGCGAGCACCGCGATGGACACCCAGTTGCCCGTGACCACCGCGTAGCCCAGGAGCACCAGGACGAAGGGCACCGGGACCAGGCACGAGGCCAGCAACACGGGGCGCTGCGCGGCACGGTCCACCACAGCACCCTCCACACCGCCCTTGCGGGGATTGCGCAGATCGGACTCGTAGTCGAAGACGTCGTTGATGCCGTACATGGCCAGGTTGTAGGGCACCAGGAAGAACACCGTGCCGAGCACCACGAGCCACCACGGGATGCCCCCGGTCAACAGCACCGCCGCGGTAAACGGGTACGCGGTGTTCACCCAGCTCAGGGGGCGCGAGGCCCAGAAGAGCTTACTCAGCACGGACTCCCCTTTCCTCAGCCTCCGGCGTTCGGGCACCGCGAGCGCCGCGTCCGTCGTGCGCCCCGCGTCC
>NZ_DDIY01000003.1:151347-166964 GCF_002338785.1 Kocuria sp. UBA1838
CCGCGTCCGTCGCCGGCACGACGTTCTTCACGGGCACCGCGTTCTTGGCGGGCACCACCGAGCAACAACCACAGCGCCGGCAGCAGGACCACCCCCGCGAACGGGTACGCGAAGTCCTCGAGCGGGGCCAGTCCGATCTGCACGCCGGAGATGTTGTGTTCCGTGTAGGTCATGATCCCGGCGGCGATCATGAGGTTGTCGAAGATCGCGGTGAGCACCCCGAGCAGCACGAAGGACGCCACCAGGGATCCCCAGAACAGCCCCCGCGGACGCCGCACGAGCACGGCCACGAGCAGCACCACTGCCGAGATGCCCAAGAAGATGAAGTTCACGCTCCAGTACGTCACGCTCCGTGACCTCCTCGCAGTTCGGACGACGACGCCGCGGTGCCCCGTTGCTCCCGCAGCCACCGCCACAGCACGGGTGCCCCGAGCACGTAGATCATGGTCTGGTAGCACAGGAATGCCAGGAAGAAGACCTCTTCGAGGGGCAGTTCGGGGGCCACCAAGATCCCCAGGGTCAGCGAGTTCTCGCCGTGCCAGAACAGCCCGTTGACGATCCCCACAACGTCCCACGCGAGGAAGAACAGGACCCCCACGACGAGCACGAGCCACGCCCGCAGTTTGTACCCCGACCAGAAGTAGAGGTTCCACCGCCGGTCGATCAGCGCGTAGCACCCCAGGAACACGAGCAGCATGAGCAAATACATCAGGACACCCCGCTGTCCTCGCGGATGGCGTCCCACACCACCTGGGATGAGATCAAGCACATGGGCACGCCGATCCCCGGGCGCACCGAGGACCCCGCGTAGAACAGGCCCCGAATCCCGGGATCGGTCACGCCGGGGCGCAGCATCGCGGACTGGCCGAGCGTGTGACCGGGGCCCAGGAGGGAACCGCGCCACGCGTTGAACTGGGCGACGAAGTCCCCCGGCCCGTACGTGCGCCGCACCACGACCCGGGACTCGAGATCCGGGATCTTCGCCCAGCGGGCCAGTTGCGCCACGGCCGCGTCCGCGACCCGCTCGACCTGTTCCGAACCCGGTTCGTGGCGTTCCGGCGTGCTGATCCCGCCGCGACCCCACTCGGGGACGGCCGGTGCGGGCACCAGGATGAAGAGGTTCTCGTCCCCCTCGGGCGCAGTAGCGGGGTCCGTGGCCGACGTCATGGACACGTAGATCGAGGTCTCCTCCGCGAGCTCCCGCCCGGTACCGATGCGCGCGAAGTTGTCGTCCCAGTCCGCCGTGAACAGCAGGTTGTGGTGGGCCAATTGCGGCAATTTCCCCCGCACGCCCAGGCACACGAGCACCCCGGACGGCCCCGGGTCCCGGCGCTTCCACCGCGATTCCGGGGCCCGGTACCGCTCGGGCAGCAACCTGGTCTGGATGTGGTGCAGATCCGTGGCACCCACCACGAGATCGGCGGGCACGGTGGTCTCCGCACCGTCGGCCGCCGTCCGCGGCGCATTCGAGGCCGATGACGTCGCACGGTAACGTACGCCGCGCACGGAGCCGGCCGAGCGACGTCGTGAACGGGCGGCAGCCACCTGGGAACGCACGGAGCGCGGTGCCCGCTCGACGTCGATCCCCGTGACGGTCGCCCCGGTCACGATCTCGACCCCGGCCGCGCGCACCAGCTCGGCCATCGCGTCCACGAGCGCGCTGAACCCACCCACGGGGTACTGCACTCCGTCCGTGAGATCGAGGTGACTCATGAGGTGGTACATGGCCGGAGCACTCGAGGGCGAGGCGCCCAGGAACACCGCGGGGTACCCCAGGATCTGGCGTTCCCGCGGATCGGTGAACCGCTGGTCGATGTAGCCCTTCATGGACCGGGTCAGCAGTGTGCCGAGCCGCGGGAGGTTCTTGAGCACCTGCGGGGTCATGAGCTCACGGGGGTGCGCGAAATCCGTGTAGAGAAAGTACTTCTTGGCGAGCTCGTAGACTTCCGCGCCGGAGTCCAGGTACATGCGCAGCGCACGGGAGGATCCCGGGTCCAGTTGCTCGAACAGTTCCTCCGCGTGCCCGCTGACCACGTCCGTCGGTGGCTCGTCCAGGTGCTCCTCGAAGAACGTGCGGTAGCCCGGGCTCAGGGTGCGCAGGTCCAGTTCTGCTGCGGCGCTGGAGCCCATGAGCCGGAACCACCGGTCGATGACCTCCGGCATGAGGTACCAGCTGGGGCCGGTGTCGAACGAGAAGCCCTCCGCGGACCACCGCCCGGAGCGCCCACCCAGGATGTCCTGTTGTTCCAGAAGGGTCACGCGGTGCCCGTCCTGGGCGAGCAGCCCCGCCGTGGCCAGGCCCGCGAAACCACCGCCGATCACCACCGTCCGTGTCATCGTGTCACCACCGAATCCGAGAGGGAGCGCGCCGCGATCCGCAGTTTCACCGCGGTGGGCACGCTGATGCGTTGTCTGGTCAGTTCCCGCGCGGGGACGCGTTCGATCCGCCGGGACAGTTCCGCGAACAGTCCGTGCGCAATCAGGACTGCCCGGCGAGCGCGCCGGTCCAGGGCCAGGATCCCGGGCATCGCGGCGTCGAGATCCGCATTGAGGTCCGCGAGCAGCTGCGCCTTCTGGGTCTCGTCCAAGTGGGCGGGGTCCGCGCCCGGGAAATACGTGCGACCGAGCTGGTCGTGGTCCGCCCCGAGGTCACGCAGGAAATTCACCTTCTGGAAGGCCGCTCCCAGCCGACGGGCCGTGGCCCGCAGCATGTCCCGCTGCTCAGGGGTGTCCGCCCGTGTGCCGGGCATGTCCATGAACACCTCGAGGCACATGAGTCCCACGACCTCCGCGGAACCGTAGATGTACGACTCGAGCGACGCGCCGTCGTGCTCGGCCACGTCCAGGTCGGCGCGCATGGACGCGAAGAACGGTTCGGTCAGCTCCCGCCCGAAACCGTGACGGCGGGCGACGTCCGCGAAGCCGTGGATCACCAGGTCCGTGGCGAATCCCGTGGCCAGGGCCGAGTTCACAGCCGCTTCGTACCCGTCCAGGGCGGTGCGCACGCGGGCGGCTTCGAGGCCCGCGGCGCCCGCGGTGCCGTCCACGACCTCATCCGCGACGCGTACAAGCGCGTAGATCCCCGCAATGTCCCGGCGCACGGCGGGCGGCAGAGTGCGGCACGCCAGCGAGAAGGATGTGGAGTACCGGCCGATGACCGACCCGGAGGCCGCGAGGGCCGTGGCGGTATACAGGCGAAGCGACGAGAGGGGCGGCGCGTCCGAATCCGGCATGGGGGTCCTCACTACGAGTGTCTGTTCAGGACGTGGTGGCACAGCGCGACGAGCTGATCGCGCTGCGCCGCGGGCAGGGGCAGTTCGTCCAGGGTGGTCCGGGCGCGGTCCACGAGATCCGTGGCCAGTTCCACGGCCACGTCCTTGGCGCCGGAGGCCGTGAGCGCTTCCCGCGCGTGATGCACCGTGGTGCGTTCCGCCGCGAGGTCCCTGAGGACCCGGCGGACCGTGGGTACCCCCATCCCGTGGGCGGTGAGCACGGTGGCCTTGCCCGAACGTAGATCCGCGTCCACCGATTTGCCGGTCAGTCCCGGGTCACCGAACGTCCCCAGGACGTCGTCCACCACCTGGTACCCCACGCCCAGCATGGCGCCGGCCTGGGCCAGCCGCTCCGCGACGTCCGCGGGAGCACCCGCGAGCAGTGCGCCGGCCCGCAGCGGGGCCTCGAACGAATACGTGGCGGTCTTGAGCCGCTCCATGTCCAGGATGTCCTGCACCCCGGGGTGCTCGGCGCCGAAGCGATGCAGGGACAACAGCACGTCATCCAGCTCCCCGGCCGCGGAGGCGGTCACGGCGTCGAACACCACGTCCGCCACGGCGCGACACCGCGCGAGGTCCGATGCGCACGTGGTCGCGAGCCGCAGTGCCCCCGCCAACAACAGGTCCCCCGCGAGGATCGCCGCCGAGGCCCCCGCGTGTTCCGCTTCGTGCTCGGGTGCGCCGGCGCGGGCCGCGTCACGGCGGAACAGCTCTCCCACCGTGGGCATGCCCCGGCGCAGCCAGTCGCGGTCCACCACGTCGTCGTGGACCAGTAGGGCCGCGTGCAGCATCTCGAACGACGCCGCCAGGCGCACGCACTCGGGGTCCGGCGCCTCTGTCTTTCGGTCGCCCGCCGTGTGGTTCCCGTCTCCGGCCGCGTCGCGCACACCCGGCGTCTCCGCGGCATCCCCGGCGTCCGGCGCGACGAGCGGGTCAGGCGCGCTCGATTCATCCCCCGCGCCCCCGGCGAAGGAGGACCACGCGATCCACGTCAGTCGCGGCCGGATGAGCTTGCCGCCCACCATGTGCTCGCGCACCCGCTCCCACAGCACCCCGAAACCCGGGCTGGTGGGAACTCGATTCGCGGGGGCCGCGAAGAACGCGTCCAGCTCTTCCCCCACGGCGGTGCGGAAACGGCGCCAGGCGGCGTCGTCAGCGGGGGCGACACTCGGGGAGGCCCCAGGATCGGTAACGGACGGGATCCCGGGAGCCGCTCGGTGGGATTCACGGGACCGGGCGGTGCGTACGCGTTCGGTCATGACCCACCCGCCCCGGGATCGTCCTGGGACGCCTGGTCCGCGCGCCCGCGCAAGTCTTCCAAGTACTCCTCCAGACGGGACTCGGTACCTCTCAGGAACCGGAGGACGGCCTCACGCCCGGGCTCGTCCAGGGCGTCGAGCTCGTCCTCGACCATCCCGATTACCGGCACGACGTGCTCCCGGGTCCGCTCCCTGGACGAGGTCACCGCGCGCACAGTCATCCGGCGTCGATCCCCCTCCACGGGCTCCCGGACCACGTGACCCGCGCGCACCAGTCGGTCCACCACCGCGGTCGCGGAGGCCGTCGTGATGTGCAGCGCGTGAGCCAGTTCCGTGGGCCCCATGGAATGGACTATGAGCATGGCCATGGCCGCGTAATCGGTTCCCTTGAGCCCCAAGATGCGGCGGATCTCGTACGCGATCTCCGCGTTGAGCACGACCACCCGGCGCAGCGCACGCGACTGCGGGCTCACCGGCCCGTACCACGTTGCACTGCTCTCCATCGCGTTCCTCGCGTTGTGGGTAACTAGACAATCTAGTAAACATCATGCTGCACGTGCGGGGGACGTGTCCACCCATGTCACGCGGGTGGAAAACGTTGTCCGCACCTGCCTTGTCGCGGTCATCGGCCGAGAACGCCCTGTCCTCAGCGGGTGATGGACGCGCCCCGTAGTGTCACATCAGACTGCGCAGGGCCCGCAGGACCGCCCCGCCGTAACCACCGTCGAACCTGATCGCATGCACCAGCAGCGGCGGCAACTGGTACCACGGCACCCGGTCGTGCCAGCCGTCCGCGAGGGGGTAGACGTCGTCGTACGCCGCGAAGCATTCCCGCCCAAAACCGCCGAAGAGCTGCATCATGGCCAGGTCGTACTCGCGGTGTCCGTAGAACGAGGACGGATCGATGAGCCAGTTCGTCCCGTTGCGATCGACCACGCGGTTGCCTGCCCACAGGTCACCGTGCAGCAGGCTCGGGGGCTCGGGAGGGCCCGCGAGTTCGTCCGCTCGCGGCGCCACGCGCGCCAGCAGGTCCGACGCCGCGGGGTCCAGGTGTCCCGCGTCGATCGCCGCGCGCAGTAACGGCTCGATGCGGCGGTGCAACAGGAAGTCGGCCCAGTCGTCCGTGGGCGTGAGATCCACCGGGAACGAGCCGATGCGTTCCGGCAGCTCCGCCGAGAGCCACCCGACGTGCGGGGCTCGCGCGCGGTGGATGGCCGCGAGACCGGCCCCCATGCTGCGTTCCGTGGCACGGTCCTGCCGTCCGGGACCCTCGTCGATCCACTCAAGCACCAGGGCCTCATCGCCCACGTGATGCACCCTGGGCACCCGCACCTCGGCGGGGGCGACGGCGCGCAGCGCCTCGAGTCCCGCCGCCTCCAACGCCAACACGCCCGCCGGGGCACCCGGCATGGTCTTGGCGAACAGGGGCCCGTCCGGGGTCTCGAGCCAGTAGGCGTGGGCGGTGTCCCCGCCGCTCAGGGGACGGGCATCGCTCACACGCAGGTCCGCGACGATCTCACCGGGAAGCTCATCGATGGTGGCCATGCGTCTTGTCTACACCATGCCGCACTGCGCACCACCCCGGACGACTCAGTGGCCACAGTGGAACGCGTGGTGGACGGGGACACCCTGGACGCCACGATCGCGGGGAAGTCCACGCGGGTGCGGCTGCTGAACATCAATACCCCGGAGGTCGCGCGGGACGGTCAGCCCGGCGAGTGCCTCGCGGACGAGGCCACGGCCAAGCTTGAGGACCTCCTGCCCAAGGGAACCACGATCCACCTGGACTACGACGTGGAACGCACGGACCGCTACGGCCGCACCCTCGCACGAGTGACCCGCGACGACGACGGGTTGAACGCCAACCAGGCACTCGTCAAGGCGGGCCTGGCAACGCCCATGACCGTGGGCGCCAACAGCACGTACCGGCGAGAGATGGACAGCGCGTACAACGTGGCCCAGGCCATGCAGGTCGGTTTCTTCGACCCGAAGCAGGACTGCGCGCCGCCGGGGGAATCCGCATCCCCCGGCACCACAACTTCGAGCACCGCGAGCCCGAGCGCGACGCCGAGTCCCACCCCGTCCTCCACACCCACTCCCACGCCGACGCTCGAGGCGCCTCCCGCGGTCGTGGAGGACGAGGTCGCCGTGGGCGATCCGGCACCCCAGCCCAATCCCGCTCCGCAACCAAGCTACAACTACGACCCCGCCCCCGCGCAGCCCGCGGCACCTCAGCTACCGGCCGCGCCCCGGGTACCTGCTGCCCCGCAGCTGCCGGCGGCACCCCACGTGCCCCCGGCTCCCGAGAGTGATGGCGGCTATCCCGGTTACACCGGCCCCCGGTGCTACGAACCGGGAGGCAAGGTCTGGCACCCGTGCTGAGTCGCTGATGACACGCCAAGGCGCGCTCAACCGGTCGGTTGACCGGGTGGGCGTCCCTGCTTTTCGCCGCGCTTTCGTCACGCGGGTGCACCGGCGAGCCGCCGGATGCACGGCGGCCCGAACTCAGGGTTCCTGCGTGGACGACGTCGCTCCCGGCAGGTCCCAGGGTTCGTGACGACCGGGGTTGGCGGTCGCGCTGCGCAAGGGGGACGGCGTCGTCGTCGGAGCGGGTGCCTGCGAGGACGCGGACCCGCCCGCGGCCGGCGCCGCGGCTATCGAGCGCGAGACCCAGTTCTCGGGTCCCAACTCGGGCATCTTCATGTCCTGCACGTCGTGGGGCAGGATGACCACGGCAGGGCCCAGGTGCCCCCGTGCGGTCCATTCCGCCCGCTTGGGAAGACGAGCGCGGCGGGAGGCCGGCGGTTCCGTCATCGTTCGTGGGCCTCGTCACGGGGCTGTGCTACGCTTACTCGTAACAAAGGATCATGAGTCCCGGTGCGAAGCTCTGGCTAGCCGGGCGGCAACCCTCCAGCTGTAGTGGGGTGCCCCAGATGAGGATCCGGCCGCCGCGCAACCGCGTGGTCGGCAAGTACGGCGCTCGGAGCTCGTCCTCCGGCGTCCTAAGGCCGGAGGATTTTTTATATGCCCGCACCCCTCGCAGCGTCAGAACCCGCGCCCGTGACTGGCCCGCCCACGGGGACGTCCTGGCTGGTCCGGCGCCCGCGCCGCTCCACGCTCGTCTCGTTCGAAGTGTTCCCGCCGCGGCCCACCGCGGACCCGGACACTGTGTGGCGCAACATCGACGCCATGGCCCAGGCCGGGCCGGATTTCTTCTCCGTCACCCACGGTCACGCCGGCCATCACGGCGTCTCCCGCGAGGCGCTGCGCCACCTGCGCCGCACGACCAAGACCCCGGTCATGGCGCACTTCACGTGCGGTGGCACGGACCGCGCGGGTCTCGAGCGCGCCGTGGACCAGTTGCTGGACGACGGCGTTCGCGACCTCCTCGCGCTGCGCGGCGACCCGCCCCTGGGTACCGGGGAATGGCGGACCCCCGCGGGTGGCCTGGGCCGGGCCTCCCAACTGGTGGAGCTGATCCGGGACGTCGAACGACGTCGCTTCGGCACCGGGTTCCGCCCGGGTCAGCGACCGCTGTCCGTGTCGGTGGCGTGCTACCCGTCCCCCGCGCGTGGCCGCGACTTCGAGGCGGATCTCGCGTCCCTGTGGGACAAGCAGGAGGCCGGTGCGGACTACGCGATCACGCAGGTGCTCTACGAACCCGAGGACTACGCCACGTTCCTGGAACGCGCGCGCTCGGAGGGCATCCACATCCCCGTGGTCGCCGGGCTCATGCCGCTGAGCAACCCGCAACGGTTGCAGCGCATGACCGAGATCACCGGGGTCCGGGTCCCGGAACGCCTCACCCGGTTCCTGCGCGCCGACACTCCTGAGGAACTGCGCCACCGAGGGGTCGCGGCCACCCTGTCCCTGATCGACGACCTCATGGATCTGGGCTGCGCCGGTTTCCACCTGTACACGTTCAACCGCCCCGAGGCGGCGCTGACCATCCTGGAGCACCTGCGGGTCCGGGATGCCGCACGCGAATACCGAGGCCGCAGCCCCGCGGCCTGACCGCCGCACCAGCCCCGACCGACCCGTGAACCGATCGTGTTGGCTTCGACCGCCACATCCGGGCAGGCCGAAAATCGTTCGTAGCGGCACCACCCACGCTGACGTTCCCCTTACCCCGCCGCGCCGGAGCACACCCGTTGCCGCGGCTCATCACACCCCCTAACCGCCATACCCCACACCAGCTCCGAGGAGTTCCCATGAGCACCCAGCCCGTCCCGTTCCCCGCCGCCACGATCCTGGGCTACCCCCGCATCGGCCCCGACCGCGAGCTCAAGCGCGCACTCGAGTCCTATTGGAAGGACCCGCAACAGCACCCCGCCACCACCGTGCTGGACACCCTCGCCCGGTTGCGTGAGCGCACCGCCACGCGATTGTCCGAACTCGGCCTCACCGCGGATCACGCTGTGCCGTCCGAGGGGTTCGCGGTGGACCACGTCCTGGACACGTCCCTGGCGCTGGGCGCGGTTCCCGCGCGGTTCATCGCGGACGGCTACGAGCCCGCCGCCCCGGACACGCCCCGCGGGATCGAGCTGATCACGGCGTTGTCCCGCGGCACCGATCGGTTGGAGCCGCTCGAGATGACCAAGTGGTTCGACACCAACTACCACTACTACGTACCCGAGATCGGCCCGGACACCTCGTTGCGTGCGAACCCCGAGAGCCTCGTGTCCCGCTACCGGACCACCCTCGGGACCACCGGGATCACCACCCGCCCGGTCCTCGTGGGTCCCGTGAGCCTGCTCTTGCTCTCACGCCCCGAGACCACCGATGCCGTCGCGAGTCACCCTCTGCAGCGCCTCGACGACGTCGTGGCCGAATACGCCGCGATCCTGCAAGCCCTGGCCGAGGCCGGCGTCGAATGGGTGCAACTCGACGAGCCGGCCCTCGCCGCGGACGGGTGGAGCGTGGAACGCACCGAACTCGTGGCCGCCCTCGAGAGCGCCTACACCCAACTCTCGAACGAGCAACAGCGCCCCGCGATCCTCGTGACCGTGGGCTACGGCGATGCCGGCGAGGACGCCCAGCTCGCCCTGGCCCACACGAACGTCGACGCCCTGGCCATCGACCTCGACCGCGGGGACGTCCCCGGCAAGGAGGCACTCGAGGCATGGGGCGAACGCCCCGTCGTGGGCGGCGTCGTGGGCGGACGCACCGTGTGGCGCACCGACCTCGCGCGCGCCGTCGAGACCCTGGACCGGCTGCGCGCCGCGGCCCGCGGGCCGGTGGCCGTGGGCACCGCGACGCCGCTGCTGCACGTCCCGCACGACGTCGCCCGCGAGACCGCGCTGGATCCGGACGTCACCAGCTGGGTCGCGTTCGCTGACCAGAAGGTGACCGAGGTGGTCGGGCTCGCGCGCGGCGTCGAGCACGGCTGGGATGCCATCCGGGACACCCTGGACGAGGACGCCACGATCCGCGCGGCCCGCGCCGAGCACCCGGCAACTCACAAGGCCGAGATCCGCGAGCGCACCGCCGCGGTGCAGGACGCGGACCGCCAGCGCGCGGACGCCGAACAGCGCCGCGCTGCCCAGCGCGAACGTCTGCGCTTGCCCGTGCTGCCCACCACGACCATCGGATCCTTCCCGCAGACGCCGCAGATCCGCAAGACCCGGGCGGACCACCGCGCGGGGCGGATCACGGAGGCCGAGTACACGGACGCGATCCGCGCGGAGATCGCCCACACGGTGCGCGTCCAGGAGGAACTGGGGCTCGACGTCCTGGTGCACGGCGAACCCGAGCGCAACGACATGGTGCAGTACTTCGCGGAGGGCCTGGACGGTTTCGTGACCACGCAGCACGGCTGGGTGCAGTCCTATGGATCGCGCTGCACGCGCCCGTCGATCCTGTTCGGGGACGTCTCGCGCCCCGCGCCGATCACGGTGGACTGGACCTCGTACGCGGCGTCCCTGACCGAGCGCCCCGTCAAGGGCATGTTGACCGGGCCGGTCACGATCCTCGCGTGGTCCTTCGTGCGCGACGACGCTCCGGCCGCCGAGGTCGCCGACCAGATCGCACTCGCCCTGCGGGACGAGATCGCGGATCTCGAGCGCGCGGGAACGCCCGTGATCCAGGTGGACGAGCCCGCGCTGCGCGAGCTGCTGCCGCTGCGGGCGGCCGAGCGCCCGGCGTACCTCGAGTGGTCCGTGGGGGCGTTCCGCCTGGCCACGGGCGGGGCGGCCACGGACACCCAGATCCACACCCACCTGTGCTATTCGGAGTTCGAGACCGTCCTGGACGCGATCGACGCCCTGGACGCGGACGTCACCACGCTCGAGGCGTCCCGCTCCGGTTCGGGCATCGTGACCGGGCTCGCGGCATCCGACTTCCCTCGGGACGTGGGTCCCGGCGTGTGGGACATCCACTCGCCCCGGGTCCCCACGTTCGAGGAGCTCGCGGGGCGCATCCGCCACGCGGCGCACGAGATCGGCGCCGAGCGCGTGTGGGTTAACCCCGACTGCGGGTTGAAGACCCGCGGCTGGCCCGAGACCGAGGCCGCACTGGACCGGCTGGTCGCCGCGACGGTCACCGTGCGCGCGGAACTCTCCGCCGACGACGCCGCTCGGACGGCCGGCGCGCCCGCAGGTGCACCGGCGAACGTGGACCCGAACGACGCGACGACCGTGTCCGGGAGCGTCACTGTCGCCGCGTCGTCGACCCCTGCCGCGGATACTCCGGCGCAGCGCTGATTCACCCGTAGGGAAGGTCCGCCCGGTGGCCGCCGCCGCGCGGCCACCGGGTGCACCGAGGAAGGAAGAAGACCATGACCGCAGCCACCCCCGCACCGCTGGGCACACCCATCGTCCGGCCCATCCACCACAGTGCCGCGTACGCGTTCGAGACCCTGGCCGACGCCCGTGAGGTCTTCGCCCAGCGCGCGAGCGGTTTCACGTACGCCCGCACGGGTAATCCGAACGTCGCGGCGCTCGAGGCCGAGGTCGCGCGGCTGGAGGGAGGGGAATGCGCGGTCGCGACGTCCTCGGGACAAGCCGCGGTGAGCCTCGCTTTGCTCACGCTGACCGGGCCCGCGAAGGACGCGCACGTCGTCGTCTCCTCGCGGATCTACGGCGGGACGGTGGACCTGCTTACGGACACCCTCGCGGACACGGGCCTGGAGGTCACGTTCGCGGATCCCCGCGAACCGCAGCAGTGGGAGGATGCCCTGCGCCCCGGCACGCGCGTGTTCTTCCTCGAATCCGTGGCCAATCCGCTCACGGAACTGCCCGAACTCGAGGCGATCGCGGAGATCGCGCACCGCAACGGTGTGGTCGTGATCGTGGACAACACCGTGGCCACGCCGCACCTCTACACTCCCGGGCGCCACGGTGCGGACCTCGTGGTGCACTCGGCCACCAAGTACCTCTCGGGACACGGCGGGCCCCTGGGCGGTGTGCTCGTGGACACCGGGTCCTTCGACCCCACCGAGGACCCCGAACGGTGGCCGTGGTTGACCCGCAAGCACCACCGCTGGGGGGACCGTTCCCCCGTGGAGGTCTTCGGTGCCCGGCGAGCGCTGCTGGGTGTGGCCCGGTGCAAGTACCTCAACGACCTGGGCCCGTGCATGGGCGCGACCACGGCCCACGAGATCCTGCAGGGCATCACGACCCTGGGTGTGCGCGTGGAACGCCAGTCCGCCACGGCGGAGCGACTCGCCCTCACCCTGGCCGAGCATCCCGCGGTGGAGCGTGTCCACCACCCCCGCTTCGGGGATCCGCGACAGCAACAGCTGCGGGAGACCGGAGGCTACCGCGGGGTGGGCGGCGTGTTCTCGATCGACCTCAAGGGAACCCCGGAACAGGTCGAGCATGCCGTGAACTCGCTGCGTCTGATCAAACTCGCGGCCAACATCGGTGACGTCCGTACCCTCGTGGCGCACCCCGCGAGCATGACCCACTGCCGCCTCACGCCCGAGCAGTTCCGCGCGAGCGGGATCACCGAGCGGACCCTGCGCGTGAGCGTGGGGCTCGAGGACGAAGCCGATCTCACGGCCGATCTCTTCCAAGCCCTGTCGGTCATCGCCCCGGCGCACGCACCGCAGCCCCGCTCGGCGTCGACCACCGCGGCCCACTGAGCTGCCCGCACCCCCCGAAGGAGACCACCCCATGATCCGCACCGACACCCGCCTGCCCGGACTCGCCACGCGCGCCATCCACGACGGCCAACAGCCCGACCCGACCACCGGCGCCGTGGTCCCGCCCATTTACCAGACCTCCACGTTCGTCCAGGACGGCGTGAACCAGTTCCGCACCGGGGGCCACGAATACAGCCGCGGTTCCAATCCCACACGCAACGGTTTCGAGGAACAGCTCGCCTCCCTCGAGCAGGGCACCCGGGCCTTCGCGTTCGCCTCCGGCATGGCCGCGGAGGACGCCTTGTTGCGCGCGGTCCTTGCCCCGGGGGATCACATCGTGCTCGCCTCGGACGTCTACGGCGGCACGTTCCGCCTCGTGGACCAGGTGCTGTCCAAGTGGGGTATCGAGCACGGCTTCGTGCCGTCCGCCTCCGCGTCCGACGCCGCGGAGACCGTCCTCCCCGGACGCACCAAGGTCCTGTGGCTCGAGACGCCGTCCAACCCGTTGTTGCGCGTCGCGGACATCGCCGCGTGGGCGCAGGTGGCCGACGACGCCGACGCCCTCCTCGTCGTGGACAACACCTTCGCGTCCCCCGCCCTGCAGAACCCGCTCGTGCTTGGCGCCCACGTGGTCGTGCATTCCACGACCAAGTACATCGGCGGGCACTCGGACGTGCTCGGCGGTGCCGTGGTCGTGGGTGACACCGAGTGGCGGGGTCAGCCGTTGTCCGAGCTCATCGGGTTCCAGCAGTTCGCCGGGGGCGCGGTGGCCGGCCCGTTCGACTCGTTCCTCGCGGCCCGGGGGTTGAAGACCCTCCCGCTGCGCATGGAACGGCACTGCTCGAATGCGCTGGAGGTGGCCCGCTTCCTGCGCTCACGCTCCGACGTCCTGGAGGTCAACTACCCCGGTCTCGAGGAACACCCGCAGCACGAGCTGGCTGCACAAACCCTCACCGGCGGATTCGGCGGCATCATCTCGTTCCGGCCCGCCGGGGGCATCGAGGCGGCTCACGCGTTCGTGCGCGAAACCGAGCTCTACAACCTCTCGGTGAGCCTGGGGGGTGTAGAGTCCCTCACGTGCGTGCCCCACAGCATGACCCACGGTTCCCGGGTGGGCACCCCGTACGAGGTTCCCGAGGATCTGGTGCGCCTGTCCGTGGGGATCGAGGACATCGAGGATCACCTGGCGGACCTGGACCGGGCGCTCGGCGCAGCCAGGTGAACCGGTCCTGACCCGGAAGAGGGACGCGTCGACCCGGACCCGGGACAGGTGCCCGTCGATCTTGGCCCGGGACAGGTGCCCGTCGATCTTGGCCCGGGCAGGTGGCCCCCGAGAATGCAGCCGTCGGCCACCTGCCCGGTGCAACTGACCGAAACGACCTGCGCGGGCCGCCCCAGAGGCAGACGCGCGGGATCCTCGGAGTCAGTCCCCGCGCAGCCCCACGATACTCAGCTTTTTCATCTCCAGCATGCGTTACCCGCGTTGATGAGGACCACGTGGTAGTCCCCGATCCGCAGATCCGCGGTGAGCAGTTCGCCGGCGAACGTCTGCTGGAAATCGGGCACCCCCTCCGACGGATACCGGGACGAACCGGCGAGCATGCAGTCCGGCAGGGCGTTCCGGTAGAACGCGACTGCTTCCTCCGCGGTGCCCTGGCACCACACGTGCGGGATGATCTTTTCTGCATGGGATCCCACCTCGGGATCGGTGATCGGTGCGGTGTCGCTCTGGGCGGGGGAGCGCGAAGCGTCACTTACCCCGCAGGATGCGGTGCCAGTAGATCCAAGGAAGGCCCCAGCGGTCGAAGAGGAACGTGGACCTGCGTTCCTTCCGCGGGTCGAACACCTTGCTGCTGGGCTTGGGGGTGCCGTCCGCGGTGAACTCCGCCAGCACCAGCGTGCGGCGGGAGACGGTGAACGGACTCACGGTGTACCCGGAGTACCGGGCAGTGGCGGGCTGCCCGCGCAGCGCGGACAGGATGTTCTGCGCGACGACCGGTGTCTGCTTCCGCAGCGCACCACCGGAACTGGAGCCCGGGGTGGCCGCGATGTCCCCGAGTGCCCAGACGTTCTCGTACTGGCGATGACGCAGCGTCCCGGGATCCACGTCCACGAACCCGCGCGCTCCCTCGGCGGAGAGGCCGCAGTCCACCACCCAGTCCGGGGCGATGTGCGGTGGCGTGAGGTGCAGGAAGTCGTACGAGATCTCCTCCGTGGCACCGTCGGATTCGATCGTGATCGCGGTCGTCCCCGAGTCCACCGACCGGACACGGGTACGCGTGCGTAGCTCGATCCCGTAATCGTCGACCGCCCGTTGTAGTTCATCGTCCACGACGGGGACGCCGAAGATCGTGTCTTCCGGGACGGTGAGGACCACCCGCATGTCGTCCAGGAAACCGCGGCTGCGCCACAGATCGCACGCCATGTAGAGAATCTTCTGGGCGGCCCCCGCACACGGGCACGTGGTGTCGGGCATCGTGAACACAGCGGTCCCCGAGGTGGCGCCGTCCACGAGTCGCCACGTCTTCGGGGCGAGATCGAACAGATAGTTAGTGGACGCGTTCTCGGACAGGACGGCCTCAGCCGATCCCGGGATGAAGTCCCAGTCGGGACGCGAGCCGGCGGCGAGCACGAGCTGGTCGTAGCCGATCGTCGCGCCGCTGCCCAGGGTCACCGTGGAGAGTTCGGGATGGACCCGTGTCACGACGTCGCGCACCCAGGTGGATCCCTCCGGCATGACTTTGCTTTGCTCCCGCCGTGCATCGCCCAGGGTCGCCAGGCCGGCTCCCACGTAGGACAAGAGCGGGCGGTAGAAATGCTCCGAGCGGGGCTCAACGATCACGACGTCGCTCTCGCCCTTGCGATTCAGGCGCGAGGCCAGGGCGATCCCGCCATTGCCACCGCCCACCACGACGACGCGCGCTCGGTTCGGAGGCTTCACAGCTGCTTCAACGACCATAGCCCCAGACACTACAGCGTTCCGGCGTGTTAAATGGTGGGAGG
>NZ_DDIY01000004.1:0-3395 GCF_002338785.1 Kocuria sp. UBA1838
CGACGACCAGTTGAATCCGCCCTGCTTACGGACGAGCTCGAGAAGAGCCAGATGTTGGTCAACAGGGTGCCCAGGATCGCCAGGCCGCGCAGGACTTCCAGAGCCACGAGCCGTCTGCTCGTACTCAGGGCAAGGGCCTGGGTCCCCGTCCACCGCACGTGCCGAGTCACCGGACGGCGGGTGGCAACACCCCGCGAGCGGTCCTTGACCGCGCGGACGGGGAGTGTTTGTGCGGAGTCAGAGTGTCTACGCGACTGCCGAATGCCCGCGCGGATCCTGTCGGTCCGCGCGAGCCGCTACCCCTGCTCGCGCGGTGCCAGCACGGCGTGCAGCGCCTCAGGTACGGAATCGTCCTCGATGGTCGAGGGCACCGTGTACTTCTCCCCGTCCGCCATCTGACGCATGGTCTTGCGCAGGATCTTCCCCGAGCGGGTCTTGGGCAGTGCGTCCACCACGGCCACGTCCTTGAAGTCCGCCACGGGCCCTATCTGCGAACGCACCATGCCCACGAGGTCCTCGCGCAGCTTCTGGGGTTCGATGTCCGATCCGGTCTTGAGCACCACATACCCGCTGGGGCGCTGACCCTTGAGGGGATCGTTCACACCGATCACCGCGCACTCGGCCACGTCCGGGTGGGTCGCCACGACCTGCTCCATGTGCCCCGTGGACAACCGGTGCCCGGAGACGTTGATGACGTCGTCGGTGCGGCCCATCACGAACACGTACCCGTTCTCATCGATGTAGCCCGAGTCCCCCGTGGCGTAGTATCCCGGGAACGCCGAGAGGTAGGAGGACACGAACCGCTCGTCGTTGCGCCACAGGGTCACCAGGGTGCCCGGCGGCAGGGGCAGCCGAACCGCGATGTTGCCCTCTTCCCCCGGACCCAGCGGCTCACCCACGGGGTCGAGGATCTCCACGTTGAACCCGGGCACGGGGACCGTGGGCGAGCCCGACACTATTGGCAGCTTCTCGATCCCGAAGGGGTTGGCGCAGATGGCCCACCCGGTCTCGGTCTGCCACCAGTGGTCCACCACGGGCACCCCGAGCACGTCCGAGGCCCAGCGGTGGGTCTCCGGGTCCAGTCGCTCACCGGCCACGAACAGCGTCTGCAGCGAGGAGATGTCGTAGTCGCGCACCAGGTCCCCCTGCGGATCGGCCTTGCGGATCGCGCGCAACGCCGTGGGGGCGGTGAACAGCACCTTGACCCCGTGCTCGGCCACGCGCTTCCAGAAGGCCCCGGCGTCCGGGGTGCCCACGGGCTTGCCCTCGTAGACCACGGTGGTCGCGCCGGCCAACAGGGGCCCGTAGACGATGTAGGAGTGGCCCACGACCCATCCCACGTCCGAGGCGGTCCACATCACGTCCCCGGCGCCGATGTCGTAGATGTTGCGCATGGACCAGCTCAAGGCCACCGCGTGCCCGCCGTTGTCCCGCACCACGCCCTTGGGGGTGCCCGTGGTGCCGGAGGTGTAGAGGATGTAGAGCGGGTCGGTGGCCTTGACCGTCACGGGCTCCGCGGGCGTCACGCCGTCCTGCGCCTCGGTCCACGACAGCCACGCGGGCCCGCCGTCGCCGGCCCGCTCGCGCGCCTGGGCCACGGTCGTGACGAAACCGTCCCGTTCGTGCACGAGCACCGCCGACGGCGCGTGGTCGCTCAACTGCAGGGCCTCCTCGATCGCGGGCAGGTACTCGATCCGGCGCTTGGGCTCCACGCCACCGGACGCGGTGACGACGACCACCGGGGCGGAGTCGTCGATCCGGCTCGCCAGTTCCTTGGGGGCGAAACCCCCGAACACGACGGAGTGCACCGCACCCAGTCGCGCGCACGCGAGCATCGCGATCAGGGACTCCGCGATCATGGGCATGTAGAGCAGTACCCGGTCCCCCTTGGTCACACCCTGGGCGGCGAGCGCGCCGGCGAAGCGGGCCACGCGCTCCTGCAGCTGCGCGTACGTGATGTGTTCCTGGGTGTCCAGCACGGCGGAGTCGTAGATCAATGCCGTGCGTTCCCCGTGCCCCGCGGCCACGTGACGGTCCACGGCGTTGACGCACGTGTTGAGCTCCCCGTCCGGGAACCACCGGTAGAGGGGTGCGGCGGAGTCGTCGAGTGCGCGGGTGGGTGGGCTCACCCAGTCCACGGCGTCGGCGGCGTCGAGCCAGAACCGCTCGGGGTCCTCCACGCTGGAACGGTAGACGGATGCGTACGTGGCCTCGGACATGGCTTCCTCCGCGGGTGGTCGTGGTGAGGATCGGTGCCACCAGGATAGTGTCCCTGATCACACAAAACAAGAGCTTTGTATACACACGACGCGTAACTTCCTCTTCAGTCCCGGAAAACTCTTGGCGCATGACGGGCTCGTGTATACACTGAAAGAACTTTCGATCTTCAGGAGGAGCCATGCGAGCGGGTGAGCGTGCCTACCGCGAACTGCGCGCGGACATCGTGTCGTGGCGCCTGGTCCCCGGGCAGGTCCTGGGCGAAGTGGACCTCTCCGAACGGCTCGGCATCTCCCGCACCCCCGTGCGCGAAGCGCTGTCCCGGCTCACCGCGGACGGGCTCACCGAGCCGCACAACGGCCGCGGTGTCGTCGTCAGCGCCCTGTCTGCGGACGACGTGCGCGCCCTCTACGAACTACGCGACACGCTCGACTGCCGGGCCGCCGAACTCGCTGCCCAGCGCGGCAACCCCGAAACGTTCCGAGCGCTCGCGGACGAACTGTCCCACGCAGCGGAGCGGCTCTCGGACGACCCCGACCACCCTGCGTACTACGATCTCGTGGACCGCATGGACGAACAGATCGACGCCGCCGCGGGCAACCCCTACCTGCAACAGGCCCTCGAGAACGTGCGTCTGCACCTCGCCCGCGTGCGCCGGCTCGCCACCTCCGATCCGCAGCGGCTGGCCGCCGCGGCCGCCGAACACGAGGCGATCGCCCGCGCGATCGCGCACGGGGACGCACCCCTGGCCGTCGCGACCACGCGCGTGCACCTGAAGAACGCCCTGAGCAAGGCCCTCGGCTCCCCCGCGCTCGCGCGGGCCCGCCCGGAGGCCTCCTGACCGGGGCGTACGCCCCACGAACCATCCGCAAGCCCGCGGAGACATCCCAGAGACACCTCGCAGCGAAAGGAACGCCCGTGACCGTCGAACACACCGTGCGCACATACTCGTCCAAGGAGGAACTGCCCCGCGAGGAGCAGCTCGCCCACAAGCTCGCGAGCGTCGCGACCGACCCGGTGGCCGTGGAGCCCGAGGTCGTGGACATGGTCATCAACCGGATCATCGACAACGCGTCCGTGGCCGTGGCCTCCCTCAACCGCGGGCCCATCGTCTCCGCGCGCTCGCAGGCCCTGTGCCACCGGGTCGTCGACGGCGGCGGCTTCTCGGGCACCGGCGC
>NZ_DDIY01000004.1:3655-22476 GCF_002338785.1 Kocuria sp. UBA1838
CAGCACGTGGGCAGCTCGGGCGAGGACCTCGTGCGCGCGATCGCCACCGGGTACGAGATCCAGGTGGACCTGGTCAAGGGCATGTGCCTGCACGAGCACAAGATCGACCACATTGCGCACATCGGTCCGTCCGCCGCCGCGGGCATCGGCACGCTGCTCGGTCTGGACACCGAGACCATCTTCCAGGCGATCGGTCAGGCACTGCACACGACCACCCAGACCCGGCAGTCCCGCAAGGGCGAGATCTCCACGTGGAAGGCCCACGCGCCCGCCTTCGCCGGGAAGATGGCGGTCGAGGCCGTGGACCGCGCGATGCGCGGGCAGACCTCCCCGACCCCTATCTACGAGGGCGAGGACGGCGTGATCGCGTGGCTGCTCTCGGGCCCGGAGGCCCGCTACACGGTGCCCCTGCCGGCCCCGGGTGAGCCCAAGCGCGCGATCCTGGACACGTACACCAAGGAGCACTCGGCGGAGTACCAGGCCCAGGCGTGGATCGACCTGGCGCGCAAGCTGCACCGCGAGCACCCGGAGGTCACCGACCCCGCCAACGTGGCCTCGGTGCTCATCAAGTCCTCGCACCACACCCACTACGTGATCGGTTCCGGGGCCAACGACCCCCAGAAGTACGATCCCACGGCGTCGCGTGAGACTCTTGACCACTCGATCCCGTACATCTTCACCGTGGCCCTGCAGGACGGCGCGTGGCACCACGTGGACTCCTACGCCCCCGAGCGTGCGGCCCGCCAGGACACCGTGGAGCTGTGGCACAAGGTCACCACGCAGGAGGACCCGGAGTGGACCCGCCGGTACCACTCCCTGGACATCTCCGAGAAGGCGTTCGGCGGTTCCGTGGAGATCACCCTCGCGGACGGCACCGTGATCACGGACCAGATCGCCGTGGCGGACGCCCACCCGCTCGGTGCCCGCCCGTTCGCGCGGGAACAGTACATCACCAAGTTCCGTACCCTGGCCGAGGGCATCGTGGCCCCGGAGGAGATCGAGCGGTTCCTGGACGCGGTCCAGCGCGTCCCCGAACTGGGTGCCGGGGAGCTCGGGCAGCTGAACATCACGGCCGCCGTGGAGCTGGAGACCTCAGCGAAGGGAATCTTCTGATCATGCTGTACACCACCGTGACCCCGGCCGAGAAGCGCGAACGGTTCCGCGAACTGCTCACGGCCCCGGAGATCGCCCGTTTCCCCGGAGCGTTCACGCCCCTGTCCACCAAGCTCATCCAGGAGCAGGGCTTCGAGGGCGTCTACATCTCCGGCGGCGTGCTCGCCAACGAACTGGGCCTGCCGGACATCGGTCTCACGACCCTGACCGAGGTGGCCACGCGCGCCGGTCAGATCGCGCGCAGCACGGACCTGCCGTGCCTCGTGGACGCGGACACCGGATTCGGTGAGCCCATGAACGTTGCCCGCACCGTCCAGGAACTCGAGGACGCCGGCCTGGCCGGTTGCCACATCGAGGACCAGTTCAATCCCAAGCGCTGCGGCCACCTGGACGGGAAGAACGTGGTGGACACCGCCACGGCCACCAAGCGGATCAAGGCCGCCGTAGAAGCCCGCCGGGACCCGAACTTCGTGGTCATGGCCCGCACGGACCTGCGCGGTGTGGACGGACTGGATGCCGCGATCGACCGGGCCAAGGCCCTCGCCGACGCCGGCGCGGACGTGATCTTCCCCGAGGCCATGGCGGACCTCTCGGAGTTCGAGCGCATGGCTGAGGCCCTGGACGTGCCGATCCTGGCCAACATGACCGAATTCGGCAAGTCCCAGCTGTTCACCACGCAGCAACTGCACGGTGCAGGGGTGTCCATGATCATCTACCCCGTGTCCCTGCAGCGCCAGGCCCTCGGCGCCATGGAACGCCTGCTCACCACCATCCGGGAGGACGGCACCCAGCAGGCGCAGGTAGAGAACATGCTCACCCGTAAGCGGCTGTACGAACTCGTGGACTACAACGGGTACAACCAGTTCGATTCCGGGGTGTTCAATTTCGAGGTCCCCGAGACCCCGGACGCCTGAACCCCTCTGTTCCCACCACGCCAAGTGTGGTGTGGTGGGAACACTCAGTCCGTGCACGAGCCCGATCGTCGAAGGAGATCACCGTGGCCGATACCGAGATCCACAAAGGACTCGCCGGGGTGGTGGCTGACACCACCGCCGTGTCCAAGGTCAATGCAGAGACCAACTCGCTGCTCTACCGGGGCTACCCGGTGCAGGAACTCGCGCAGAACTGTTCCGCGGAACAGGTGGCGCTGCTGTTGTGGAACGGCGAGCTGCCGTCCGAGGACGAGCTCACCGCGTTCCAAAAGCTGGAGCGTTCCCACCGCGCGCTGACGCCCGAGCTCAAGCGCGTCATCGACGAGCTGCCCACCACGTGCCACCCCATGGACGTGTGCCGCACCGCCGCCTCGGTGATCGGCGCGCAGCACCCGCAGGCAGAGGACAACTCCCCCGAGGCGGAGCTGCGCAAGGCCCAGGAACTGTTCGCCGTCATGCCCGCCGTGGTGTGCTACGACCAGCGCCGCCGTCACGGCCAGGACCTCGTGGATCCCCGTGAGGACCTCGATTACTCCCAGAACTTCCTGTGGATGGCCTTCGGCGAGGAACCCGCCCCGGAGGTCGTGGACGCGTTCCGGGTGTCGATCATCCTGTACGCGGAACACTCGTTCAACGCCTCCACCTTCACGGCGCGCGTGATCACCTCCACGCTCGCGGACCTGCACTCGGCAGTGACCGGGGCCATCGGCGCCCTCAAGGGCCCCCTGCACGGCGGCGCCAACGAGGCCGTGATGCACACGTTCGAGGAGCTCGGGATCCGCAAGGACGAATCCGCCGAGGAAGCGGAGAAGCGCGCCAAGGAGTGGATGGACCAGGCGCTCGCGGAGAAGAAGAAGGTCATGGGCTTCGGCCACCGCGTGTACAAGCACGGTGACTCGCGCGTGCCCACCATGCAGGACGCCCTGTTCCGCATGCTCAAGCACTACGACCGGCCCGAGGTCCTTGGGCTCTACAACGGTCTGGCCAAGTCCATGGACGAGGCCAAGTCCATCAAGCCCAACTTGGACTATCCCGCGGGCCCCACGTACTGGCTCATGGGGTTCGACATCCCCGCGTTCACGCCCATCTTCGTGGCCGCGCGGATCGTGGGCTGGACCGCGCACATCATGGAGCAACGCGCAAACAACTCGCTGATCCGCCCGCTCTCGGACTACAGCGGCCCGGACGAGCGTCACCTGTCCTGAGCTTGGCACACCACGACGGCCCGCCGCCCCTTCACACGTGAGAGGTGGCGGGCCGTCGTCAGTACTTCGGGGCCCGCGGCAGACCCATGTAGGACTCCACCGTCGCGGACCCGCTGTTCTTCAAACTCGTGGCCGTGGCGGTGCCCACGTAGCGCAGGTGCCACGGTTCGTAGGCGTACCCGGTGGTTGCGGTGTGCCCGTTGGGGTAGCGCACCACGAACCCGTAGGTGTGCCCGTTCGCGGCGATCCACTTCCCCTGTGGGGTGTTGCCGAAGCACGGGAGCAGACCGCAGGTGGCCCCGGGGGTGCCCACGTCGATCGCGAGGCCGGTCTGATGTTCGGAGTGACCGGCCCGCGCGGAAATGGTGTCGGCGGTGGCCTGTCCGTACAGGGCCGTGTACTCGCGGTAGAGGCGCGCTTGGGTGTCGTAGTCGCGGTACCCGCTCACCGGGACCAGCGTGACCCCCTGTGCGGCCGCGGCACGGCTCATGCGCTGGTAGGCCGCTGCAGCGTCGTCCCGTAGCAGGACTCCCCCGCCCACCGAACGTAACGGAGCCGGGGCGTAGGTGCGCGGGGACAGCGGGCGTTTCTTGTTCACGACCACGGACACGCTGCGGGCATCGTCGATGTCCCGGTGCACCCGCGCTCCTCCCTGGGCGGTCCAGGTGATGCGGCCGCGCTGGTAGCGGACCTCGCACGTGCCACCCGTGCAGGTCTCACGCGTCACGGGGTACCCCAGGGCCCCGTGCTCGGAACCCTCCGCGCGCCACTTCGCCAGGATCCCGCCGCGCTGGGCCCGCGCACCGGTCGTGGACGTCCAGTGGATCGTGCCCTTCTGGTACTGCCGATAGCAGCCGCGGTCCCGCAGGCCACAGCGTTCGGCGGACGTGGGCTTGCCCAACCATGCGCCGGGATTCGGCAGGGCGCGGTACTCGTTGTCGATCCCCGCCCCGGCGTGGGCCGGTACCATGCCGCCCACGAGCAGCAGCGCGGCCAACAGGGCGGTGAGCAGGGCCGGACGATGCATGACGGTTCGCATGAGGCCACGATAGATGCTGCGCGTGACGCGCGGTCGGCCTATGGGCGAACAGCCGACGACGCCGCTCCCCGCCCCTCGCGGGCCCGGCGCCCACGCGCGGGAGGTCCCGGGCTCCGGGCGGTGCGGCGGGCGACGTCGCCGGCTCGGTGTGCGGGCGGAACGTCACCCACTCCGTGTGCTGCGGCTCCCGACGTGGTCGGCTCAGTGCGCGGCCCCGACGCTGCCGGCTCAGCGCGCTCGCGGGTGGGACGTCGCGTAGACCTCGCGCAGGGACTCCACGGACACGCGCGTGTAGATCTGGGTCGTGGCCAGGGAGGCGTGACCCAGCAGTTCCTGCACGACCCGCAGGTCCGCGCCGCCCTCGAGCAGGTGCGTGGCGAACGAGTGGCGCAGCGTGTGCGGCGTGATCCGCTCCTCCTGGTGGATCGTGCGCGCGGCGTCCTTGACCATGTTCCACGCCGTTTGCCGCGAGATCCGCGTGCCGCGAGCATTGAGGAACACCGCCGGGCTCCCCCGACCGTGCCGCGCCAACTCGGGGCGGGCCCGGACAAGGTAGCGGTCCAGGGCCGCCACGGCGAACGATCCCACGGGCACGAGCCGTTGCTTGGCGCCCTTGCCCGTCACACGGATCAGGGCGAGGTCCTCATCGTGCAGACCGGCGAGGTCGTCCACATCCAGCGCGACGGCCTCGGAGATACGCGCACCCGTGGCGTACAGCAGTTCGAGGAACGCCCGGGCCCGCAGTCCCGCGGGTGTGTCCGGGTCCGGGGCGGCCAGGAGGTTCTCGACCTCCGTGACGCCGATGGCCTTGGGCAGCCGCTGCGGCGGCATGGGCGGGCTCACGCGGGACGCGACGTCCGTGTCCACGCTCGACTCCGTGACCCAGAACGCGTGGGCCCCCCGCACCGCCGCGAGCACCCGCGCACTGCTGCGCGCGGACAGCGCCGGGTGGCCGGCGTCGCCCTCGCGGATGCTCCGCACGAACGCCCGCACGTGATCGGCCGTGATGTCCCTGGGCACGCGCACGTGCGCGGCGGTCGCCGTGAGGTGCTGCAGGTAGCGCGCGAGGTCCCGGCGGTACGCGCTCACGGTGTTCGCTGCGAGTCCGCGCTCGACCACGAGGTGGTCCAGGTAACGCGCCACGGCCCGCCGCAGTTCCGGTGCGGCCTCCGCCTCGGTCGTCGAGTCCGACGGCGCCGCACCCGCCCTCGGTCCCCCGTCCACGATCGGCAGTGGTTCGGTGATGGGACCGTGCGGCTCGAGGGAGTCGTTCACCCCTCGTGCCGCGGCCGCGAGGTCCATTCGGCGTCCGGTGCGCGCAGCGTGGCCCAGTCCCGGGACCGCGCGATGTGCGTGGCGAGGATGCCGAGCGTGGCCGTAGGGGACGTGATCCGCCCGGCCATGACCGCGGCCACGGCGTCGTCGAGGTCCGCGAAACCAGCCACGATCTCCGCCTCCTCGCCCTCGCGTTCGAACCGCTCGGACTCGGGGACCTCGCTCAGGTCACGGGCCAAGAAGATCCGGTTGGCCTCCGCCGAGGAGCCCGGCGAGTTGTCGAAGTCCACGAGCGTGTGCCAGGTCCGGGCCGTGAGATCCGCTTCCTCGCCCAGCTCGCGCTGGGCCGCCTGCAGCGCGGGTTCCCCGGACACGTCGAGCAGCCCCGCTGGGATCTCCCACATCCGCTTGCGCACGGGGTGGCGGTACTGGTTGATGAGCAGGATCCGTTCCTTCTCGTCCAGCACGACCACGGACACCGCCCCCGGGTGCGTGATGAACTCCCGGGTCAGCGGTTCTTCCTGGCCCGCCATGCGGAAGGACTCACTGCGCACGTCCCAGATGGCGCCGTCGTAGACGGTCCGCGAATCCGTGACGGTGTGCGGATCCGGGCGATCCGTCAGCTGCTCGGCGGTGATGCTCGTGTACTCCACGGCTCAGCCCTTGGCCTGGACGCCCCGGCGCTCGAGAGCGGCCTTGACGAGGCCGTCGAACAGCGGGTGCGGACGGGTCGGGCGGGAGGCCAGCTCGGGGTGTGCCTGCGTGGCCACGTAGTAGGGGTGCTCCTCACGGGGCAGCTCCACGAATTCCACGAGCGTGCCCTCCGGGGACGTGCCCGAGATCCGCAGCCCGGCCTCCGAGAGGGCGTCGCGGTACGCGTTGTTGACCTCGTAGCGGTGGCGGTGACGCTCGGAGACCTCCGTGGCACCGTAGGCCTCGGCCACCACGGAACCCTCGGCCAGCGCGGCGGGGTACAGGCCCAGACGCATGGTGCCGCCCAGGTCACCGGCGCCCTCCACGAACTGCTTCTGCTCCTCCATGGTCGCGATCACGGGAGTGTCCGTGTCCGGGTCGAACTCGGTGGAGGAGGCGTTGGGCAGGCCCACGACGTCGCGCGCGTACTCGATGACCATGCACTGCAACCCGAGGCACAGCCCCAGGGTGGGCACCTTGTGCTCACGGGACCAGCGCAGGGCGCCGAGCTTGCCCTCGAGCCCGCGGATGCCGAAGCCCCCGGGGATCAGGACGGCGTCCACGTCACCGAGTTCGCGCTGGGCGCCCTCTGGGGTGTCGCACAGGTCGGAGGCGACCCACTTGATGTGCACGCGGGCGTTGTTCGCGAATCCACCGGCCCGTAGCGCCTCGGACACGGACAGGTACGCGTCCGGGAGGTCGATGTACTTGCCCACGAGCGCGACCGTCACGTGGTGCTCGGGCTCGTGCACCGCGGTGAGCAGCCGGGACCACTGCCGTAGATCGGCGTCCTGGTAGTCCAGACCCAGGTAGTCCAGGATGTAGGTGTCCAGACCCTGGCTGTGCAGGGTGTTGGGAATGTCGTAGATGCTGGGGGCGTCCGCGCACGAGATCACGGCGTCCAGGTCCACGTCGCACGCGGCACCGATCTTGCGCAGCATCGCGTCCGGGACGTCCCGGTCGCAGCGCAGCACGAGGGCGTCGGGCTGGATGCCCAGACCGCGCAGCGAGGCCACGGAGTGCTGGGTGGGCTTGGTCTTGAGCTCACCGGACGGGCCGATGAACGGGATCAGGGACACGTGCAGGTAGAACACATTGCGCCGACCCACGTCCTGGCGCACCTGGCGCGCGGCCTCGATGAAGGGCTGGGACTCGATGTCACCGACCGTGCCGCCGATCTCGGTGATGATGATGTCCGGGGCGTTTTCGTCCTCGGCGCGGCGGCGCATCCGGCGCTTGAGCTCGTCCGTGATGTGCGGGATGACCTGCACGGTGTCACCCAGGTACTCGCCGCGGCGTTCTTTGGCGATCACCGTGGAGTACACCTGACCGGTGGTCACGTTCGCGGAGGCGTCCAGGTTCTCGTCCAGGAAGCGCTCGTAGTGACCGATGTCCAGGTCCGTCTCGGCGCCGTCGTCCGTGACGAAGACCTCACCGTGCTGGAAGGGGTTCATGGTTCCGGGATCCACGTTGAGGTACGGATCCAATTTCTGCATGGTCACGGACAGGCCGCGCGAACGCAGAAGCATTCCGAGTGAGGACGCGGTGAGCCCCTTGCCGAGGGACGAGGCCACACCTCCCGTGACGAAGATCTGCCGGGTCACCTTGCCGTCGTTCTTTTCTGTGCCTGCCTCGTGGGCGGCGTCCTGAGCATTCACCACGGGATTCGAGCCTACCATTCGTGTCTCGTCGGGGCGTTGGGGGTCGTCGGTCATGCGGTAGCGTCCCGCATGAGTTCTCGCGCGTGTTCGCGGGCCGCACTGGAGTCCTCGTGGCCCGCGAGCATGCGGGCCAGCTCCACCACGCGTTCCTCGTCCGTGAGCACTTTCACGTCCGAGACGCTCGAGTCCGAGGACTTGGTCACCAGGATGTGCTGATCCGCGAACGCAGCGACCTGGGGAAGGTGGGTCACCACGAGCACCTGCACGTTCTTGGCGAGCATCTTCAGCCGCCGGCCGATCTCTACGGCAGCCTTGCCGCCCACACCGGAATCGACTTCATCGAACACGAACGTAGGCACGGGGTCCACCTCGGAGAGCACCACCTCGAGCGCGAGCATGATGCGCGAGAGCTCACCACCGGAGGCACCCTTGCCGAGCGGGCGGGGTGTGGCCTGCGGGTGGGGCGCGAGCATGAACTCGATCGTGTCCCTGCCGTCGTCCGTGAAGCGCTCGGAGGGTTCCACCGCCACCACGAGGGACGCGTTGGGCATGGCCAGCGCGCTCAGTTCCTCGCTCACGGCGCCCGCGAGTTTCTTGGCGGCCACCCGTCGCAGCTCCAACAGCCTGGTCGCGTGCTTCACGAGGGCCGCATGCAGGCTCTCGCCCTCCGCGCGCAGTTGTTCCTCGCGTTGGGGGTCCACCACGAGCCCCTCGAGCCGGGTCCGGGCCTCGTCCGCCCAGGACAGCACTTCGTCGATGCTCGCACCGTACTTCTTGGTCAGCGCGCGCAGGGCACTGCGGCGGGCCTCGACCTCGGCGAGCCGCGCGGGGCCGTCCTCGTCCAGACCGCTCGCGTATCCCGAGAGGTCCGCGGCGACGTCGGCGGCGACCACGGTCAGCTCCCGCACTCGGGTGGCTAGGGCCACGAGTTCGGGGTCGGACTCCGCCACGAGGTCGATCGCCTGTTGCGCGTGGGACAGCAGGGCGACGGCGTTGAGGTCCGGTTCGTCGTCCGCGTCGGATCCGCTCAGGGCCCCGTGGGCGGACAATGCCGCACCGCGCAGGGCCTCGAGGTTAGTGAGCTTCTCGCTCTCCGCGTCCAACTGGGCGTCCTCGCCCGGAACGGGCTCCACGGCGTCGATCTCCTCGAGCGCGGTGGTCAACGCCTGGGCCTGCAGCGCTCGTTCGCGGGAATTTTCCTTGGCCGCGCGCAACGTGGCCACGACCTCCCGGTAGCGCGCGAGTTTGCCGCGGTAGGTGGCGAGCTCCTCGGCAACGTCCGCACCGGCGTAGTCGTCGAGCGCCGTGCGCTGGGCCGCCGGGGACTTCAGGCGTAGCTGGTCGGACTGCCCGTGGACGGCCACGAGGGTCTCACCGACGGCGCCGAGCGTGCCCACCGGTGCGGAACGGCCGCCCACATGGGCGCGGCTGCGCCCCTCGGCCGAGACGGTGCGGGAGAGCAGGACCAGGGACTCCTCGGTGCCATTGACCGTCTCGCTGTCCACCGCACCACCGGATTCCTCCACGAGCGCCACAGCGGCGTGGTCCGACGGCACCCGCACGGTGGCTTCCGCTAGCGCCTTGGTGCTGCCCGAGCGCACGGATCCGGCGTCCGCGCGGTTGCCGAGCAGCATGCCGAGCGCGGTGACCACCATGGTCTTCCCCGCGCCGGTCTCACCCGAGAGGATCGACAATCCGGGGCCCAGTGGCAGGACGGCGTCCGTGATGACGCCGAGGTCGTGGATGTGGATCTCCTCGATCATGACCGGGAGGTCCCGTCCGGTCGGTCGCCGGTCCGCTCACCGGTCGAGGAGCCGCCATCGAGCCAGGGCGCGTCGTTGTGGTGCGGGATCTCCCGGCCCACGCTGAGCTTGACTTGTTCCTCGTCCTGAGCGACCACCTTGGTGGTGGGCTGCACGACAGACAGGGCCGAGGTGAGGGCCTCGAGCTGTTCCTTGGGCATGGGGCCACGCCATCCGGCGATCGGCAGTTCGAACTTCTTGACGAGGCGTTCGGAGAACGGGGTCGCGTGCATGCGGGCCAGGTTCACGGACTTCTCGGACCGCCGCACCTCGATGCGCGATCCCGGGGGCAGGTCCACGGTTCGCCGTCCGTCGCACCACAGGACACCGCGGGCATCCGTGCGGGTGAGCACCTCCACGGCCATCATGGAGCGCGGGGAGATCACGAGGGGGCGGGAGAACAGGGCATGGGCGGACAGCGGGACCATGAGCAGGGCCTCGACCTCCGGCCAGACCACGGGACCACCCGCGGAGAACGCGTAGGCCGTGGAGCCGGTGGGGGTGGCCATGACCACGCCGTCGCACCCGAACGTGGACAGCGGCCTGCGGTCCACCTCTGTGACGACCTCGATCATCTTCTCCCGGTTGCCCTTTTCCACGGAGGCCTCGTTGAGCGCCCACGTGTGCAGGACTTTTCGGCGCTGCTCCCACACGGTGATGTCCAGGGCCATGCGCCGCTCCACCGTGTAGCGACCGTCGACGATGGCCTCCACGGTCTCGCTCAGCGCGGAACGCTCGGACTCGGCGAGGAAGCCCACGTGACCCAGATTGACGCCCAGCAGAGGGGTGTCCACTCCGCGCACCAGTTCCGCCGCGCGCAGGATGGAGCCGTCACCGCCGAGCACCATGACGATCTCGATCTCGCGCAGCGCCACGTCCTCCTCGAGGATCTCCACGGGTGCCATGTCCGACCCGTCCGCACGCAGGGCCTCGAGGTCCGGGCGGCAGAGGACAGGTACGAGCCCGGCGTCGTGCAGTTGTTCGCAGGACTGGCGGGCCGCTTCCTTGGCCTCGTGCCGCCCCGTGTGGGTCATCACCAAGATTTTCCGGCTCACGAGCTGAAGACCATCCTCCTGCGATCGACTCCCACGGTGGGCTGACTCAGCCAACACTACGCGAGCGCCCCGACGCGGTCAGTGCTTCGGGCTGCGGCACCACACGAAGAACTCCTCGTTGCCGTCCTGGCCCGGCAGCGGACTGGGCACCGTGCCGAGGACCTCGAGCCCGACGTCGCGCGCGCACGCCCGTACGCGCTCCACCGCCGCTTCCCGCGCGGCGTCGGACGTCACGACGCCGGTGCGGGACAGCGCGTGCGCCCCCACCTCGAACTGGGGTTTGACCATGAGCAACAGGTCCCCTCCACGCTCCGTGGCCGCCGCGAGCGCAGGGACCACGAGGGTCAGGGAGATGAAGGAGAGGTCGCACACTGTCAGTTGGGCGGGGCCGCCGATCTCGGCGGAATCCAGGTAGCGCACGTTGAGCCCCTCGTGGACCCGGACGCGGGGGTCCGCGCGCAGTTCGGGGACCAATTGGTCGTGCCCCACGTCCACCGCCACGACCTCGCGCGCACCACGGCGCAACAGGACGTCCGTGAACCCTCCGGTGGACGCCCCCGCATCCAGACAGCGCTTGCCCGCGGGGTACACGTCCGGGAATCGTTCGAGCGCGCCGGCCAGTTTGTGCCCGGCGCGGCTCACGTACTCCTCGCCCTCGGCTGCCGCGACCTCGAGCGTAGCCTCCGAGGTGACCACGGCGGAGGGTTTCGTGGCCGCGGACCCGTTCACACTCACGCGCCCGGCCTTGATCAGAGCGGCGGCCACGGTGCGGGACCGGGCGAGACCGCGCGCGGTCAGCGCCCGGTCGAGCCGATCGTTCACGGGTGCTCCCGCTCCCCCGCGGCGTCCGACCCAGGCTCCGTCACGGAGTCGATGAGCCCGGCGGGCAACGAACCCGGCGACGCGTTGAGGATCCGCTCCAGTTCCTCGTGCAGGACCTCGTACGCCGCCGCCTGTTCCGTGACGGGGAGCGCGGCGATGTTTGCTTCACGCGCGAGCACGCGGTCCACGGGGTCCAGGCCGGTGTGCGGGGGCTCGGGGTGTTCCTCGTTCACGCGGGGTCCTGCCACGTCAGCGACGGTTCGTGAGCGACGTCGACGTCGGGATGGGCGGCCCACCACGCGGCGCACGCAGCGCGCCAGCCGTCCAGGCTGTCGCGAGGCGCGGTGACCGTCACGGCGATGCTGTCGGTCTCCGCGACGGCCTCGCGGCACCGCGCGCGGAACCGGTCGCCGTCGTGCGTGACGTCCACCCGGGGATACGGCTCGAACAGCTCACGCAGGTTCCCCAGGAGGTAGGTGGGGCGCTGGGACGTGCACGCGGCGAGCACCGAACGCGGCGAGTCCACCCCCGTGAACACCTCGATCCCGGGCATGCCCGCGTTGTTGGCCCCGAGGATGTCGGTGTCCAGCCGGTCCCCCACGACTGCGGGGTTGCGGGCGCCGACGCGCTCGGCCGCCTCGCGGAAGATGGGGGCCTCGGGTTTGCCCGCGACCACGGGTTCCCGGCCCGACGCCGCGGCAACAGCGGCCACGAGCGTCCCGTTGCCGGGGGCGATCCCCCGTTCCTTGGGGATGGTGCGGTCGGTGTTGGTCGCGCACCACAGCACGGCGTCGTCCGCGAGGGTGAAGGCGGCCTCGGCGAGGTGCTCCCATCCGATGTGCGGGTCGAAGCCCTGCACCACGGCCTCCGGTTGCTCGTCCTGGGAGGTCACGGGGGTCAATCCCACGGCGCGGATCTCGTCCGCGAGCGCCTGCGCCCCCGTGATCAACACTTTCGCCGACCGCGGGAGTCGCTCCGCCAGCAAAGCCGCGGCCGCCTGGGCGGAACTCACCACGTCCTGCGTCCGAGCGGGAGCGCCGAGGGACGAGATGTGCTCGGCCACCGCTTCGGGGGATCGGGATGCGTTGTTGGTCACGTACATCACCGCGCGCCCCGAGTCCTTCACTCGCTTGAGGCTCTCCGGGGCGCCGTCGATCGCGTGCGGTCCCGCGTAGACCACACCGTCCAGATCGCACAGCAAGGCGTCGAACCGTTCGATGAGCGTCGCGTCCTCGCTCCCCTCCTCGCGGGCGGGATCAGTTGCGGTCATGACCGGTGTCCGTCCCGTGCTCGCCGTCGGCGCTCTCGGCGGGTGCGTGGTTGTCGGCTGACGCGTCACCCGGAGCGGCCGCGTCGTCCGACGGCGCTGTCTCCTCCCGCGCAGGGGCCGCCTCCTCGTCGGAGTCCGTGCTCACTTCGGGGGCGTCATCACTGGGGCGGTCCGCGCTGTGTCGCTTCTGGGCCTCCCGGACGGTGCGCCGAGCGTCGTCCTCGTCTAAGTCGTCACCCAGGTCCACGATTTCGGGCTCGGAGAACTGGCCCATGCCCAGCGCCGCCTCCGCGACGATGGCCTGGCGATCCCACGACATGGCCTCGCTGTCGCGACCCACCGCGCGCAGGGCGTCCGCGTACGCGCGGAAAAGTTTGGGGCTGTAGGAGAACCCGCGGTTCTTGTCGAGCTGGGGGATCTCGAGCGCCGCGAGCGCGGCCTGTTCGTCACCGGCGTCGGCGTGGATCCCGGACACGACCATGGCGAGCTCGGCCTTGCCCTCGGCGTCCAGCGCATCAGCGGCATCCGAGATGGCCTCTTCCATGGCCTTGTCCACGCGGCCCAGGGCACGCTGGGCGTCCACCATGAGCGGCAGGTGTGCCTGCGAACCGGAGATCCGCCGGTGGGTGCGCAACTCCTTCAGGGCGAGCGCGTAGTCACCGGCCGCATACGCCGCGATCCCGGCAACCTCGCGCACAGCGCCGATCCGCCCCGCCTTACGCACGGCGGCGTTGGCGTGTTCAAGGGCGAATTCGGGATCGTCGTCGAGATAGCGCGCCGCCATCACGAGGTGTTTGGACACCCGCTCGGCATTGCTCGCCTCGAGGGCCTGCAGTTCCCGGCGCACGGTCCGGTCGATTTCCCGACCCGTGACGTCCGCGTCGATGTCCGGGGCCACGAACCGCGGCTGGGCATCTCGGCGGTCATCGCGCTCGGGGCCACGTGCGTCACCGCGCCGGTCGTCACGGTAGTCGCGGCGCTCGTCGCGCGCTCCGAAGCCGCGCCCGCCGCCCTGGCGAGCCCGGTCACCGCCCCGGCCCGCGAAGCCCCCGTCCCGGCGATCCCGGTCCCCGCGATCATCACGTCGCCCAAAACCACCATCACGACGGTCGTCCCGACGTCCATAGCCGCCCTCACGACGGTCCCGGTCACCACGCTCGTCCCGACGCCCGTAGCCGCCCCGTTCCTCACCACGAGCGCCGTCGCGCGGACCGCGTCGATCGTCGTCACGGCGGTAGCCGCCTCGCCGGTCATCATTCCTGCGCTCATCACCGCGCCCGCCGTAAATCCCCGCCCGCTCGTCCCGGCCCCGGTAGCCGCTGCGAGCGTCGTCGCCGGATGAACGGCGTCCGCTGCCGCCTCGGCCGCCGAAACCGTCCCGATCTCCGGGACGGCCCCCCGAGCCCCCACGGTACGAGGAGCGAGCGGAGCCACGGCGATCCGTGCCCCGACGATCGTCGTCGCCCCGGGAGAACCGGCGGTCTCCCCCACCGCGGGATGAACCGCGCTCGTCACGGCCCCACCGGCCGCCGCGGTCACCCCCGCTGCGTCGACGATCGGAACGATCGTGGGAACCGTGCTGTTCAGATTCGCTCAAGGGGTGTCTCCTACTGCGGCCTGCGGCCATGGTGCGGGGGCGGGATCTGGCACCGCCGGATGTTCTCGAAGAGCATTCTACAAACGGTGCGCGGAGCACTCCCAACGCCATGGACGGGCCGCTCGCGGCACTCGAACGGGACGCGGCGGGATGATCCGCGCGCGGAGTGAACCGCAGGAGGGTGGGCGCCGTACATAATGAAGCATGCGTTTGAGATCCCTCTCCAAAAACCTGCTTCTGCGGGTCCTCGTGGCCATCGTCATGGGCGTCGTCTTCGGCCTCTTCTTCCCGGAATGGCTCGCACGGGTGTTCATAACCTTCAACGGCATCTTCAGCCAGTTCCTGGGGTTTCTGATCCCCCTGATCATCGTGGGCCTCGTGACACCGGCCATTGCGGATCTGGGGCGGGGCGCGGGCAAGTGGTTGGCCGTGACGGCGGCCATCGCGTACGGGTCCACCATTTTCGCCGGTCTCCTGGCGTTCCTCGTGGCCAAGGCGAGCTACCCGTGGCTGCTGGGCGGTGACAGGTCCGTCAACGGGCTGGAGAACCCGGAGGACCACGCCCTGAGCGGGTTCTTCGACATCACCATGCCACCCGTGTTCGACGTGATGACAGCTCTCATCCTGGCCTTCTGCATCGGCGTGGGGATCACGTTCGTCAAGGGCAACTCCCTGCACCGCGGGTTCGGGGAGCTGCGCACGATCGTGATGCGGATCGTGGAGAAGATCATCATCCCGCTGTTGCCCGTCTACATCTTCGGCATGTTCCTGAGCCTCACCATGAACGGGCAGATCGTCCTGGTGATCTCCACCTTCCTGCGCGTGGTGATCCTGGCGTTCATCATGACCGTGGTGATCCTGATCATCCAGTACTGCGTGGCGGGCCTCGTGGCCAAGCGCAACCCGTTCGTGATGCTCAAGAACATGCTCCCGGCGTACGCCACGGCGCTGGGCACGTCATCGTCCGCGGCGACCATCCCCGTGACCTTGGAATGTACCAAGCGCAACGGCGTGGACGAGCGCGTCGCCGGGTTCACCATTCCCCTGTGCGCCACGATCCACCTCTCCGGGTCCACGATGAAGATCGTGCTGTTCTCCCTGGCGATCATGACCATCTCGGGGATGCCCATCAACACGTGGCAGTACATCGGGTTCATCCTGCTGCTGGGCGTGACCATGGTCGCCGCGCCCGGTGTCCCCGGCGGCGCGATCATGGCCGCGGTCGGCATCCTGCAGTCCACCCTGGGCTTCGACGAGACCGCCGTGGGGCTCATGATCGCCACCTACGTGGCCATTGACTCGTTCGGCACCGCATGTAACGTCACCGGCGACGGCGCCATCGCCGCCGTCATGGACCGCATGCTCAAGGACAAGAGCGGGCGCCTGCGTGACGCCCCCGCGGAGTCGACCGTCTGACCATCTCGTGCGGGCCTCGCAGCCCGCACCTGCGATCCATCACGACGGCGCGTCGCACTGTGCGACGCGCCGTCGTCATCTCGTGGCCGGGTGCCGGTACGGGTGGCCCGCTCAGGGAGCACCCGCTCAGGAGACCCCGGTGATCACGGAGAGTCCCGCCGAGGCGAGGCCGGCGAACAGGACACCCCACAGCACGATCGAGATGCACTGCCAGAAGATGATCTTCCCCTTGGCCACGCCAGCCCCGGCCATCATGGACGAGGTGATCTGACTGGGCAGCACGGCCTGACCCAGGATTGACACCCCGGCTACCCCGTACTTCTCGAACATCCTCACGAAACGCTGCTGACGTTTGCTCGGCTCCTTGCGCTCGTCCCGATTGCGCGTGAAGAACTTCCGGACCCGCTCCGCGAACAGGACCAACAGGGTCATGGAGACGATGTTGCCGATCACGGCGAAGAGCACCGCCATCACGGGATGGATCCCCGCGATGACCCCCACCGCCGAGGCCCCGTAGGACTCGATGAACGGGATCGCCCCGCCCAGCATCAGGAACAGGGCCTGAACGGTCTGCCCCGCGGCCTCCACATTCTCCTGCAACCACCGCATGGCGTTCTTCCTCTCCTCCGGCGGGTGCTTGAGCGCCGCGCTGTGGACGTGTGTTCGGGCTGTCGTGCCCTTCTGCCCACCACTCTTCCGCGCGGGGACCGTTCGCGGCAGTGAGCCCGCGTCATCACCTTGGCCACGGATGTCATCAGCCCACATGACACGTGTCATATCCGGATCACCCGGCCCCTAGGGTGGAGGCATGTCGGCGATCCCTACGTCCGCGCCGGTCCACGGCGCAGAACAGCACGAGCTCGACCTCGCGCGGCAACGCCGGAACATGAGCCTGGTGTGGTGGAGCACCTACCTCACGCTGGTGGGCATCCTGCTCTACGTGTTCTTCCTGAACTTCGCGGCCATCGCGTTCAGGCCATCGGCGGCCGCGTACGTCACGACGGGGATCATCGGCGTGACGAGCCTGCTGTGCTGGGCCGCAGGGCTGTTGCGGATTCGTCGGGGTGTGAGTCGGGCGGCCGTGTTGACTCCTTTCATGGGTGTGGCTGCGATCCTGGGGATTGTGTGCGCCGTTCTCGCGGCGAGCGTCGGCCCCCGAGGGGTTTACGCCGCACTCCCCCTGGCCGTCGTGGTCATGACGGCCGGCCTGCAGCCCGAGCACCGCTGGCGCTGGTTGTTCCTCGTGGCCGCTGCGATCCCGCCCGTGTACCTCTTGGTCTGTTGGGCCATGGGGGTGATGAACCCGACCGCGATGGACGTCGCCATGACCATCCAGTACGCGGGGATCGTCCTGCTCGCCATCCCCTCCTCGTTGTGGGTCTGGGGCGTCATGCTACAGCTCGAGGCCGCTCAGCTCCGTGCCGCGGACCTGGCCATCGCGAACGAGCGGCTGCGCTTCGCGGCGGACCTGCACGACGTCCAGGGGCATCACCTGCAGGTCATCAGCCTCACCACGGATCTCGCGGCCCGCCTGCTCGGCAAACAGCAGTACGACGCCGCCCGCGAGCAGGTCCTCGCGGCTCACGCAGGCGCGCAGGAAGTCCTGCGTGACACACGCTCCCTGGTCCAGGGTTATCGCTCCACCACTCTCCTGGACGAGCTCGAGAACGCGTCCTCCGTTCTCGGCGCGGCCGGGATCCACACGGACGTGGACCTGCCCCCGATGCTGCGGACCTGGGCCGGTCGCTCACGACCCTTCCCCGACTCCACCGAGGACGGCCGCGGTGACACCGTCACGAGCCATGTGCTGGGCCTCGTTGTGCGGGAGGGCACGACCAATATCCTGCGGCACTCCCACGCCTCCTCCGCGCGGATCTCGCTGCGTTTGATCTCGTCCACGGGTCGTGACGACGACGCCGCACCCACCGGTCGTGCCGCACGGCGCCGACGCCTGCCGGGCGGGGGCGCTCATCTCGAACTCGTCATCCACAACGACGGCGCGTCCCCGTCCTCGGAATCCACGCCGGACGCCTCCACCGGGAACGGATTGGCGGGGCTGCGTGAACGACTGTCGGCGCTGGGAGGCACGCTCACGTACACCTTCGATCCCGCGCACGCCGGTTTCACCCTGACCGCGCGCGTGCCCATGACACGAGACGACCATGAATGACGAGCAGATCACGATTCTTCTCGCGGACGACGAGCACCTGATCCGTGGGGCCCTTGCTGCCCTGCTGCGCCTCGAGGACGACTTCGACGTGGTGGCCGATGTCGCAGACGGGGCCGAGGCTCTACGGGCGGCTCAGCAGCACTCCCCCACTGTGTGCATCCTGGACCTGGAGATGCCGCCCACGGATGGCGTGGACACGGCGCAGCGCATCGTGAGCTCGGTGGACACCCGCATCCTCATGGTCACGCGCCACGCCCGCCCCGGAGTACTGCGCCGCACCCTGTCTGCGGGCGTGTCCGGGTTCCTCCCCAAGTCCACGCCCTCCGAGAAGCTGGCCCAGGTGGTGCGGGACATCGCGGCCGGCAAGCGGTACGTGGATCCAGAAATCGCCGCGAGTGCGCTATCGGGCTCCGCATGCCCTCTGAGTGACCGGGAACTGGACGTGCTGCGTGAATCCGCGCAGCAGCCCACTCTCGCGGACGCGGCTGCGGCCCTGCATCTCGCACCGGGGACCGTCCGGAACTACGTCTCCTCGGCCCTGGCCAAGTTGCACGTGTCCACCCGTCAAGAGGCCGTGCAGCGGGCATGGGACGAGGGATGGATCTGAGAGTGAGAGAGCGTGACGCTGTCAACTCGCATCGGGGTGCGGCAGAAGAACCCGATCTAGTGGTGGCCCGAATGAACCCATCGCCGCTGGCGCCATGGTGAAGCCCACTGTGGCGTTTACACTGCACGATCGCGGGCTTGTGTGCGTTCCGGCGTGTTAAATGG
>NZ_DDIY01000004.1:22966-23714 GCF_002338785.1 Kocuria sp. UBA1838
CCATTCCACAATGTACCGCCGGATCACTAGTCCCGACTTTCGTCCCTGCTCGAGCTGTCACTCTCACAGTCAAGCTCCCTTGTGCACTTACACTCACCACCTGATTGCCGACCAGGCTGAGGGAACCTTTGGGCGCCTCCGTTACTCTTTAGGAGGCAACCGCCCCANNGGGTGGGGGGTTGTTGGTGGTCAACCACATGGTGGACGCGAACATCACATTCTTCGAATGAAGACTGTGTGTGTAGAAGTCTTCGGTGTATTAGTACCAGTCAGCTCCACGTCTTGCAACGCTTCCACATCTGGCCTATCAACCCAGTCGTCTACTGGGCACCTCACACCCCACAAAGGAGGTCAGGAAATCTCATCTCGGAGCAAGCTTCCCGCTTAGATGCTTTCAGCGGTTATCAATCCCGAACGTAGCTAATCAGCGGTGCTCCTGGCGGAACAACTGACATACCAGAGGTTCGTCCGTCCCGGTCCTCTCGTACTAAGGACAGGCCTCCACAAATTTCCAACGCACGCAGCGGATAGGGACCGAACTGTCTCACGACGTTCTGAACCCAGCTCGCGTACCGCTTTAATGGGCGAACAGCCCAACCCTTGGGACCAACTCCAGCCCCAGGATGCGACGAGCCGACATCGAGGTGCCAAACCATGCCGTCGATATGGACTCTTGGGCAAGATCAGCCTGTTATCCCCGAGGTACCTTTTATCCGTTGAGCGACGGCCATTCCACAATGTACCGCCG
>NZ_DDIY01000017.1:0-510 GCF_002338785.1 Kocuria sp. UBA1838
TTCGTGTGGGACGTGACCACCCAGGCCGCCCGGCCGCGCTCCACGCGGTCCTGCAGATCGGCGGGCCCGAGCATCACGGTCGTGGGGATCATGGGTGCGCCCAGTTTGGTGCACGCAAGCATGGTTTCCCACAACTCCACCTGGTTGCCGAGCATGAGGATGACCCGGTCACCGCGGCGCACGCCCCGCGAGCGCAACCATCTGGCCAGCTGCGACGAGCGCCGGGACAGCTGCGCGTACGTGCGGCGGGTTTCGGTGCCGTCCTCCTCCACGATCACGAGGGCCTCGCGGTCCGCATCCTCGTCGTTGCCCAGGACGTCGAACCAGTCCAGGGCGAAGTTGAAATACTCGAACCGGGGCCACTCGAACTCGCGGTGTGCGGCGTCCAGGTCGGTGCGTAGGCGCAGCAGCTGGTCCCGTGCGGCGCGGAACCGCTGCGTGACGGAGTGTTCTGAGGCGGTGGTCTCGCTCATGGGATCCTCGCTGCGACGTGTGCGGATCCCCGGCCCG
>NZ_DDIY01000017.1:682-8688 GCF_002338785.1 Kocuria sp. UBA1838
CGGCCCGGCGCGCCGGTGGTGCTCGCGCCTCGAACCGGGGGTGGCTGGTTCCTCAAATTTACTGCACCGCACCGGGGCGTCGTCGCTGGTCGCGCGCTGACCGGGGCCTGCCGGCTCATGGGGCCCGTCGACCTGCGCGCACCGGAGCCGTACGATCGGGCGGAGAAGGCGACGAACGGCGTCATCAACAGCGTGCTGGACCGCCCACGAGGCGGGGAACGGAGCGGACATGGACATCAGGGACTCGACGGCGGTCGTCACGGGTGCGGCCTCCGGGCTGGGGGCGGCCACGGCCGCGGAACTCGTGGCGCGTGGGGCGCGCGTGATCGGCCTGGATCTGCCGCAGGTCGTGCACGCCGCCGCGCCGGTCGACGGCGTGCAATACGTGTCCGCGGACGTCACCGACGAGGAGCAGGTGCGGGCCGCCGTGGCCACCGCCGCGGACGTGGCGCCGTTGCGCACCGTGGTCAATTGCGCGGGCATCGGGACCTCCGCGCGCGTGGTGGGCAAGAACGGCGTTCACGACCTCGCATTGTTCGAGCGCGTGGTGCGGATCAACCTGATGGGCACGTTCACGGTCCTCGCGCTCGCCGCGGAGGTCATGACCGCGCAGGAGCCCGTGGATGAGGCTGGTCAACGCGGCGTCATCATCAACACCGCCTCCGTGGCTGCCTTCGAGGGACAGATCGGCCAGGCCGCGTACGCCGCGTCCAAGGGTGGTGTGCATTCGATGACGATCGCCGCGGCGCGTGACCTCTCCTCCCGCGGGGTGCGCGTGATGACGATCGCCCCCGGGATCGTGGACACCCCCATGCTCGGTCGGGTGAGCGAGGATTTCCGCAGCGCCCTGGCGGAGTCCGTCCCCTTCCCGCACCGCCTGGCCCGCCCGGACGAGTACGCCCAGCTCGCGGGGATGATCGTGGAGCACGACTACCTCAACGGGGAGACCATCCGCATGGACGGCGCCCTGCGCATGGCGCCGCGCTGATCCTCGCTGCCGCGCGCCTGTCCCGTCCCGGCCACGCAGCCACGGGCGACGACACCGCACGGCCCCGCACATGACGATGCCTCGTCACGGTCCACCCGTGACGAGGCATCGTCGTGATGTGGTCAGAGCTCCGTGGCCCCGGCCTGCGCGAAAGCCCCCCGGGAGTCGCCCCGCTGAGGTCGAGACGCCCCCGGGGCGTTCCGCGGATCAGTCGACCGTGAGCACGATCTTGCCCACGGCGTGGCCCTCCTGGCTGGCGGTGAATGCGTCCGGCAGCTGCGCGAGCGGGAAGGTGCGGTCCACGCGGACGGTGAGCTTGCCGTCGTCGGCCAGGCGAGCGAGCTCGGTGAGCTGCTCTGCGTCCGGAGAGACCCACATGTAGCTCCCGCCGTGCTCCTCCACCTCGGGGTCCGCGATGGAGGCGTGCTGGCCGCCGTCCGCGAGCACGGCGACGGAGTCCTCCACCACGCCGCCCACGAAGTCCACGACGATGTCCACACCGTTCGGGGCAAGCTCCTTGACGCGCTCCACGAGACCGTCCCCGTACTCCACGGGCTCCGCGCCGAGCTCACGCACGTAGTCGTGGTTCTTGGTCGATGCGGTGCCGATCACCCGCGCGCCGAACGCCTTGGCGATCTGCACGCCCATGCTCCCCACACCACCGGAGGCCGCGTGGATCAGCACGGTCTTGCCCTCCGCGAGACCCAGTCGGGTAAGCACCTGGTACGCGGTGAGTCCCGCGAGCGGCAGCCCTCCGGCCTGTTCCCAGGAAAGACTCTTCGGCTTGGGGGCGAGTGCGCGCACGGGGACGGAGACGTACTGGGCAAACGTGCCGCCGTGGATCCAGTCCTTGCGGGCGTAGGCGATCACCTCATCGCCCTCGGAGACGCTGGGGGTGTCGAAGCCCTTGCCCACGACGACGCCCGCGACGTCCCAGCCGGGGGTCGCCGGGAACTGGACGGTCATCATGGGATCCAGCCCGCCGGACATGACCTTCCAGTCCACCGGGTTGATGCCCGCGGCCTTCACCTTCACCAGGACCTCGCCGGGGCCTACCTTGGGCATGGGCTGGTCGGTGAGCTCCAGTACGGAGGTGTCGCCGTACTGCTGATATGTCTGCGCCTTCATTGTGGTCATGTCTGTCTCAACAGCCCCGGGCGGGGACCTTATTCCATGCCGCAGCAAGGTCTGTCATTCCGGACCGGCCCCTGGGTGCCGGCGGTCACCCTCAACCCCCGCCGCAGCACGTGCGCCATGGCGTCCAGTCCTCCACCGAGGAGATCAGGACCGCGGCTACCTGATGCAGGCCGTCTTCCTGGTCCTGCGGCCGTGGGGCGGCGTCGTCGTGCCTCTACCGGGCGGGTGCAGGAGCGCTGAGGCCAGGGACCAGGGGCGCGCGGCCTGACCCGCTCCGCAGGGTGAGCCGCAGCACCCCCTGGGCGTGGAATGGTGGACCCTGGGAAGAAACGACTTGTCGCCGAGTGGGAGCCCGCGCTCGGGGCCTTCGTCACCTGGCCCGCGGCGTTGCCGGGTGCCCTGTTGCGAGACCTCGCGCTGGACGCACACCTGTGGGTCCTCGTCACGGACGCCGCCTCGGAGATCGACGCCGCCGCGTGGTTCGCGTCCCAGGGCGTCTCCCCGGACCGGGTCACGTTCGTCCATGCGCCGCAGGGCGACGACGCCGTGTGGGTGCGCGACTGGGGCCCGCACCCCGTGATGGACGAGCATGGTCAGCTGTGGTGCGTGGGCCCGCGGTACGTTTACGCCACGCCGTTCACTGCCCACGAGCCGGGCGCGCCCCTGGAGACTGCAGGCCGCGAGCCCCTCGCCGCGCTCGAGTCCGAGCCCGTGGACCAGCGTGCCCAGCCCGCGCTCAGCCGGGCGCTGGGGCTGCCGTTCGAGAAGCTCCCGCACGCCCATGCGGGAGACCGCACTGAACGGCGAGTACACGGCCCACTTGCCGCAGGCCCGGCCTCGGGTGAGATCGAGTACGCGGTCGAGGCGACCCCCGAGGACGGCCGCGTGCAGCGCTGGCCGCGCCCGTCGAAGGCGTGGCTGCGGGCGGCGATAGACTGACCGACCGTGGCCAAGCTCTACTTCCGCTACGGCGCGATGAACTCCGGGAAATCCACGGCGCTGCTCCAGGCCGCCTACAACTACGAGGAGCGCGGGCAGCGCGTGCTGCTCGCCAAACCCCACGTGGACACCAAGGGCGAGGACCAGATCCTCTCCCGGCTGGGTGTCACCCGCACGGTGGACTTCCTGATCCAGCCCGGCGAGAGCGCCATGGGCCTGTTCAAGCGCCACTCCACCGGCGATGACCCGGAGGCCCTGCTCGAGCACGTGGACGCCCAGCCCGTGGCGTGCCTGCTGGTGGACGAGGCGCAGTTCCTGGAGACCGGGCAGGTGGACGACCTGCTACGGATCGCCGTGCTGCTGGACGTGCCCGTGATGGCCTACGGCATCCGCACCGACTTCCGTACCCGTTCCTTCCCCGGCTCCGAGCGGCTCATGGAGCTCGCCCACACCTTGGAGGAGCTCAAGACCATCTGCCGCTGCGGACGCAAGGCCCTGTTCAACACGCGGAAGGTGGGCGACGACTTCGTGTTCGAGGGGGACCAGGTGGCCATCGACGGCGTGGCCGTCACCTACGAGTCCCTGTGCGCGGCGTGCTACCTGCGAGAATCCGGCGGCAGGCTGGGCTGAGGGGTTAGCCCCGACACGTAAACTGCCCGTATGAGCACCGACTTCTCTCCCGTGGACCTGGCCACCGCCCGTGAGCGCCTGCGCGAACTGATCAAGGACCTCGCCGTGGTGCGGGGCAAGGTCACGCTGGCCAGCGGCATCGAAGCGGACTACTACGTGGACCTGCGCCGCGTGACCCTGCACCACGAGGCCTCCCGGTACGTGGGTCAGGTCATGCTCGGTCTGCTGGACGAGGCCGGGATCGCGTTCGACGCCGCCGGCGGGCTCACCATGGGCGCGGACCCGGTGGGCAACGCGATCATGCGCACGGCCGGGGACCAGGGCCGCACCGTCGACACCTTTGTGGTGCGCAAGGCTCAGAAGTCCTACGGCATGGGGCGTCAGGTGGAGGGCCCCAGCGTGGTGGGCCGGGACGTGGTGGTCGTGGAGGACACCTCCACCACCGGCGGTTCCGCCCTGACCGCCGTGGAGGCGCTGCAGAAGGCGGGCGCGAACGTCGTGGCCGTTGCCGTGATCGTGGACCGCCGCACCGGCGCCAAGGAGCGCATCGAGGAGACCGCGGGCGTCCCGTGCCTGTACGCCTACTCCAAGGACGAGCTCGGGCTTGACTGAGCCGGACGCGTCCGGGTCTCGGCAGGACGACGACGCTGCGCCCCGCGTCGTCGGCGTGGGCCCCTGGCAGGGCGAGTGGCCCGCCGGCGAGCGCTGGGACCCCGAGCTGCTGCGCGAGGGCGACCGCCGCAACGTTGCGGACCAGTACCGCTACTGGCGCATGGACGCGATCATCGCGGACCTGGACTCCAGGCGCCACGCCTTCCACGTGGCGGTGGAGAACTGGGAGCACGACTTCAACATCGGCTCCGTGGTGCGCACCGCCAACGCGTTCCTGGCTCGTGAGGTGCACATCATCGGGCGACGCCGCTGGAACCGCCGCGGAGCCATGGTCACGGACCGCTACCAGCACGTGCGCCACCACGCGAGTGTCGCGGAGTTCACGGCCTGGGCACGCGGCGAGGGACTCGCGGTGCTCGCGATCGACAACGTCCCCGGTTCCCAGCTGCTCGAGACGTTCGAGCTGCCCGAACGCTGCGTCCTGGTGTTCGGTCAGGAGGGCCCGGGGGTCTCCGAGGAGCTCGTCGCGGAGGCGGACGCGGTGCTGGCCATCGAGCAGTTCGGCTCCACCCGCTCCATCAACGCCGGAGCGGCCGCCGCCGTGACCATGCATGCATGGATCCGCCGCCACGTGTTCGAGCAGCGTCCTGCGCCCTCGTCCGACGTCACGAAGGGCGCGGGAGCGTGAAAAAGGCCGGCCGACCATAGCCAGGAGGCAGAAGTTACCGTAGGGTCATGTGAATTGAATCACATGATGAAAGGTTCGCATGCTCATGGCTGCCTCGACCACTCGACCATCGTCCTTGCGGCGTTCTGCGGGTGCCCTCGCCCTGGGCGTTGGGCTGCTGCTTGCTGGACTGCAGCCCGCGAATGCGCAGAGCGCAGCAGGCTCCGCACCGGATGGCGGTTTCTCCGAGCTGCCGCGTAGCGAGCAGGACCAGAAGCTCCAGGAGCAGGGGCTGACCCGCGATGATCTTGCTCGCGAGGATGCGCTGAAGAAGCTCCGCAGCTCCACGGACACGGACTTCTACAGCACCCCGGCGCAACTGCCTGCCGCCAACGGGGGCGTGGTGCGTTCGGAGCCGTCCACGTTCTACCTGGACCCCGTCAAGCTCATCAAGCCCAATGCGTCCGCCACGCGCATCATGTACAGGACCACCAACAGCAAGAACCAGGCCGTGGCCACCACGGGCACCGTGCTGCAGTCCAAGGCTGCGTGGCGCAAGCCCGGCCCACGGCCGCTCGTGGTGCTGTCCTCGGGTACCCAGGGTATGGGCGACTCGTGCGCGCCGTCCCGTCAAATGGCCATGGGCACGAACTCCGAAGGTCTCAGCCTGGCCGGCCTGATCAATGCTGGCTACAACGTGGTGGCCCCGGACTACATCGGTCTGGGCACTGACGGCGCCCACACCTACATGAACCGTGTGGACCAGGCTCACGCCGTGCTCGATGCCGTGCGCGGTGCGCAGCAGCTCGGCATGGAGGGAGTGGACGCTAAGACCCCCGTGGCCGCCGTGGGATACTCGCAGGGCGGCGGTGCCACGGCTGCAGCCGCGGAGAGCGCCCCTGAGTACGCCCCGGAGGTGCAGCTCAAGAGTGCCTGGGTGGGTGCGCCGCCCGCGGACCTCACACTCACGGGTCAGCACATCGACTCCTCTCTCTTCTCCGGCCTGTCCTTCTACGTGATGGGGGCGGCCGAGGACTCCGGGGTGGCGGTTCGGGACAGACTCAATGCTGAAGGGCAGAGGCGCTATGACAAGGCCCAGGACAGCTGCCTGGTGGGCACCGTCCTCGCCGACGCCCTGGTGCCGTCCGAGAAGCTCACGGCTGACGGGCGCTCCTTCTCCCAGCTGCTCGGGGACCCCGCTCTGAAGGCGTACCTGGACGAGCAGACCATCGGTGCCGCGGGCCGCCACCCTCGTGTCCCGGTGCGCATCGCCCACACCGTGGCGGACGACGTCGTGCCCTACCAGTCGGGCCGACGGCTCGCCCAGAAATGGTGCGCCTCCGGGGTGAACGTCTCCATGCAGACGCTCGCTACACCCACCCATGTGGGGGCCTCCCTGGAAGGCGTTCCCTCGATGCTCGTCTACCTGGACGCACGGTTCAATGGCATCCCGCAGACCAGCTCATGCTGGCGGCTGTGAGCGCCACGGGGCAACGACCCCCGGGCGCCGCGCACCCACCGAGGAGGTCACCCGTGGGTCCGTACGTGGTCACGGCGGCGTGACCACGGCGCGGCTCTGAGACGATCGGCCCGCCACGGTTCATCCCGTGGCGGGCCGCAATTTTGCGGTGCCGTCCCGGGTCACGAGCAGACCCGTCGCCTAGACTGGAAACAGGCCTCAGGCCACGGTCCAGCCGTGCATCGGGAACCCAGTAGAAGGAGTGTTTCATGCCCATCGCAACCCCTGACGTTTACTCCGAGATGATCGACCGGGCCAAGGAGAAGGGCTTCGCCTACCCGGCCATCAACGTGACCTCCTCCCAGACCCTCAACGCCGCGATCCGCGGTTTCGCCGAGGCGGGTTCGGACGGCATCATCCAGGCGTCCACCGGTGGTGCGGCGTACTGGTCCGGCTCCTCCGTGAAGGACATGGTCACGGGTTCGCTGGCCATGGCGGCGTTCGCCCGCGAGGTCGCCAAGAACTACGACGTCAACATCGCGCTGCACACCGACCACTGCCCCCAGGACAAGCTCGAGGGCTTCGTGCTGCCGCTGCTGGCCGAGTCGGAGAAGGCCGTGGCCCGCGGTGAGGACCCCATCTTCCAGTCGCACATGTGGGACGGTTCCGCGATCGATCTGGACGAGAACCTCAAGATCGCCCAGGAACTGCTGGAGCGCACACACAAGGCCAAGATCATCCTCGAGGTGGAGATCGGGGCCGTGGGCGGTGAGGAGGACGGCGTCGTCGGCGAGATCAACGACACGCTCTACACGACCGTCGAGGACGGCATGAAGACCATCGAGGCCCTGGGCGCCGGAGAGAAGGGCCGTTACATCACGGCGCTGACCTTCGGCAACGTGCACGGCGTGTACAAGCCCGGCAACGTGCGCCTGCGCCCCGAACTGCTCAAGCAGATCCAGGACGAGGTGGGTGCCAAGATCGGCAAGGATCGCCCGTTCGACCTCGTGTTCCACGGCGGCTCCGGTTCCACCGCGCAGGAGATCGCGGACGCGGTGTCCTACGGCGTGATCAAGATGAACGTGGACACCGACACCCAGTACGCGTTCACGCGCCCCGTGGCCGGGTTCATGTTCAGCAACTACGACGGCGTCCTCAAGGTCGACGGCGAGGTCGGCAACAAGAAGAAGTACGACCCTCGCGTGTGGGGCGCCGAGGCCGAGACCGGCATGGCCGCCCGCGTGGTGGAGGCGTGCCAGAACCTCGGTTCCGCGGGTACCTCCATCAAGTAGGTTCCCCCTGCTCCTCCGGTGCCCCGTACCCCGTGGTGCGGGGCATCGTCGTGTCTCGGGCCGCAACACTACAGGGTCGCTCACCGGGGTGATTCGAATCACTTGTTACGCTCCCCAAGTATGGGAACGAGCCACTCGCCGGAAGAAAACCCAGGCCGCGACCGCCACCACCTGACGGTCAATTCCGAGCCTTCCCGGGCCTACCTCGAACAGCTCGAGCAGGATACGGAACGTCGTAAGAACGAGCTGAAACATCACTTGGCCAGCCACGACGGCGCAGCG
>NZ_DDIY01000017.1:8910-13673 GCF_002338785.1 Kocuria sp. UBA1838
ATCATCTGGCGGACCATGACATTCCCGCGGAGAACCCCGCTTTCGGTCTGGACACCGCCATTCGCGCTGAGGTGACCTCCGAGGACTTCGACCCGGCGTGTCACCGCACCATCGCGATCATGTCGGAGTACGACGCCCTGCCCGGTATCGGCCACGGCTGCGGACACAATGTGATCGCCGTGACCGGCCTGGGTGCGTTCGTGGCACTCGTCGAGCTCATCCGGGGCACACCCTCCGCGTTCTCCGGCCGCGTGGTTTACCTGGGAACGCCCGCAGAGGAGGGTGAAGGTGGCAAAGAGATCATGGCCAGAGCAGGTGCACTGGAGGGTATCGACGCCGCGGTCATGGTGCACTCCTACATCGCGGATCTCGTGGACCAGGTGTGGCTCGGTCGCCGTCAGTGCACGGTGCACTATCGCGGTGCGGCAGCCCACGCGTCGTCGCACCCGTTCATGGGACGCAACGCTCTCGACGCCGCGGTGCTCGCCTACCAGGGGCTGGGCCTGCTGAGACAGCAGACCCCGCCCACCGATCGGATCCATGCCGTACTACCCGAGGGCGGAGAACGCCCCAACATCATCGCCGAGGCCGCCACCCTGCAGCTGTACGTCCGTTCCCAGCGCCCTGCGACCCTGAAGGCCTTGTCACAACGGGTGACCGAGGTTCTCCAGGGTGCCGCGCTGATGGCCGGGGTGGATGTCGAGATCGATTGGGATTCGTCCCCCGCCACCCTTCCCGTGCTGGGCAATTCGCCCCTCTCCGATCGGTGGGTCCTCGCTCAGCGGCGCCGCGGGCGCGATCCTTACCCGGCGGGCACGGTGTCCGAGGTGCTGGCCGCGTCCACGGACTTCGGCAACGTCAGCTATCGGATTCCCGGTATTCACCCGTTGATCAGCATCACGGACCAGGACATGGGCCTGCACACCCGGGATTTCGCGGCTGCTGCAGCTACCCCGCAGGCAGAAGCTGCGGGTGTCGACGGCGCCTACGGACTGGCAGCGGTGGCTCTCGACTATCTGGTCGATGATGCACTGGCGCAACACGTCCGTGATGACTTCCACGCCGGCGGGGGCGGCATTGCCGTGGAGAGCTATTTCGACTGAACCGGAGCCGGCGGGCCACGCATCGACATTTTTCGACCACTGACCTCGATGGAGTACACATGACCGCCACCGCGACCAAGAGATCGAATGTGGGAGACAGACTCCTCACCGGTATCGAGAGGGTGGGCAACAAGCTGCCCGAGCCCTTCGCCCTGTTCACCATCCTGTTCCTCATCACGGCGGTCGTGTCCACCGCCATGGCCTGGGGCAACGTGGTCGTACACGTACCGGGGAAGGATGAACCCCTGGCGATCAAGGGTCTGTTCACCGGGGAAGGTCTCGCGTGGTTCACCACGACCCTGGGGGAGAACTACATCGGGTTCCCGCCGTTGGTCACCGTGGCCACCATTCTGCTGGCGATCGGGATCGCGGAGAAGTCCGGGTTTCTGGCCGCCGCCATCCGATTCACGATCGGTGGAGCCCCGCGCTGGTTGCTGCCGTACACCGTGGGTTTCGTGGGCGTGGTGGGGTCGATCATGGCCGATTCCGCGTTCGTGGTGATTCCGCCCCTGGCCGCCCTTGCGTTCAAAGCAGCCGGCCGTCACCCGGTGGCAGGTCTGCTCGGCGGCTTCGCGTCGGCCGGTGCGGGTTACTCCACCAATATCTTCCCGACGTCGCTCGATGCCCTGTTCGCGGGCATCACCAACGCCGTGATCCCTACCGTGCCCGCGCTCGCGAATCACGCCACCGAGGCCAACCCGCTGTCCAACTACTACTTCAACATCGTCGCGGCGGTCGTACTCTCCTGCGTGGCGGGGTTCGTCATCGACAAGGTGGTGGAACCGCGAGTCATGCGAGCGGGGGTGTCCAAGGACGAGGTCAACCCGGAGACGGGTCAGCTCATGACCGACACCCGCGCCATGCGCATCGTGGGGGACGAGCAAACCGTTGCGGAATCCCGGGAACCCCAGGTCGAGGCCGGATTGTCCCCTAGGGAGAAAAAGGCACTTCTGTGGGCATGTGTGACGTTCGTGCTGATCGGTGTCGCACTGACCGTCTTCACACTCTTGCCGAGCTCACCATGGCGCAACGAAGACGGGAACTTCCTCCCCAAATCACCGCTGCTGGCGTCCATCGTCTTCATCATCTTCGTGTTCTTCTCCGTGAGCGGTTACGTCTACGGCCGGATTGCGGGAACCGTTCGGGGATTCAAGGACGTCCCGGTGATGATGGGAGCAGCCCTCAAGGACATGACGTCCTTCCTGGTCCTGGCGTTCATCCTGGGGCAGTTCATCGCGCTGTTCAACTGGTCCGGGATCGGTTCCTGGATCGCGGTCACCGGCGCATCGGGTCTGGAAAACGCAGGTGTCACCGGCTTCCCCGTGATCATCGGGTTCATCATTCTGTGTTCGATCCTGAACCTGTTCATCATTTCGGGATCCTCCATGTGGACTCTGATGGCCGCAGTCTTCGTGCCGATGTTCGGCATTCTGGGATTCGAGCCCGCCTTCATCCAGGCGGCGTTCCGCGTGGGTGACTCGGCGACGCAGGTGATGACCCCTCTCAACCCCTACATGGTCGTGCTGCTCGCCATGCTCCGTAAGTACGAACCCTCTGCCGGGCTGGGGACGGTGATGGCCAGGATGATTCCGTTCGTAGTCCCCTTCTGGGTGGTGTGGGTTCTCATTCTCATGGTCTTCTACTTCCTCGGACTGCCGTTGGGCCCGGGAGTGGGCATCATGATCACGCACTGAACCGCTTCGACGGCGCTCGGTGACGTCGTGCGCGAACGGCGTGGAGCGGCGTCGTGCGCGCTGCGTAGAGTGGCAACGAACCCTTGAACTCGGCGTGGAAAGGAACCCACCGTGGCACTGCTCGGCAAGAATCTGCTGGACGAACCGGCTCCCACCTATCTGGACGAGAACCCGGAGCTGACGGCCCGCCTCGACGCGGGTGACGTGGCCGAGGACCTCGCGGCGGCCTTCCCCAAGGAGCAGTTGCCGTGGGCGATGCTCGCGGAGGAGGCGCTCGCGGACGGCCGCACTCTGGAGGGGTACGCCTACGCCCGGGTGGGCTACCACCGCGGGTTGGACTCGCTGCGCGGCCATGGATGGAAGGGGCACGGCGCGGTGCCGTACTCCCACGAACCCAACCGCGGGTTCCTGCGGGCGCTGGCCGCGTTGGGCCAGGCCGCCGCGCAGATCGGCGAGATGGACGAGGCCGCCCGGATCGAGAAGTTCCTCAACGATTCGGACCCGGAGGCGGCGGAGCAGATCGCTCGCCGCTGACCCCGTCCGGCTGCGACGATGAACCGGTCGCCCGGTCCTGAACGGACCGGGCGACCTGGTCATATTCGCCCCGTCCCCCTGTGCGGGTGCGGGTTCGGGTGACGCAGGGCACAATGGAAGGACAGCCGGGGCCCATCGCCAGACCCGAGCACACCTCCTCGGGTACGCGTGCCCCATGAGAGGAGCGCGCCGTCATGAGAATCTCCGTACCCCGTGAGATCAAACCGGAAGAGGCCCGCGTGGGCCTCACCCCCACCATGGTCACCGCACTGGTCGCCGAAGGCCACGAGGTGTTCGTCGCGGAGCACGCGGGGGAGGGCGCGGGTTTCTCGGACGATTCCTACCGCGCGGCGGGAGCGCGGATCACGTCCCAGGAGGACGCGTGGGCGCAGGCCGAGCTGCTGGTGAAGGTCAAGGAGCCGATCGCCTCCGAGTACGACTTCCTGCGCCCGGACCTCACGCTGTTCACGTACCTCCACCTGGCCGCGAGCCGTTCGCTGACGGAAGCACTGCTGGACAGGGGCACCACGGGGATCGCCTATGAGACCGTTCGGGTGGGACGCACACTGCCCCTGTTGCGCCCGATGTCCGAGATCGCGGGCCGCCTGGCGATCGCCAACGCCGCACACCACCTCCAGCACCACGCGGGCGGCCCCGGGATCCTCCTGGGTCGGGTGCCCGGCGTTGTTCCGGCCACCGTGCTGGTGATCGGCGGTGGCACCGTGGGTGAACACGCGGCCCGCGCAGCGGTGGGGGCCGGCGCGGACGTCACGATCCTCGAGGCCAACGGCGATCGCTTGCGACAACTGGACGCGCTGTTCCCCCACGCCCGGGTCCTGATGAGCGACACCCACCGCCTGGATGAGGAACTGCCGCGCGCGGACGTGGTCGTGGGTTCCGTCCTGGTCCCGGGCGCCTCCGCCCCCAAGCTCGTGCGCCGGGAGCACCTGTCGATCGTGAAGCCCCATGCGCTGCTCGTGGACGTGGCCGTGGACCAGGGCGGGTGCTTCGAGACCACCCGGCCCACCACGTACGACGACCCGGTCTATGCCGTGGACGGCATTCGTCACTACTGCGTGGCGAACCTGCCCGGCGCCGTGCCCGTCACGGCCACCCAGTCGCTCACGCACGCGACGTCCCCGTACGTCATGGCGTTGGCGCGCGGTGTGGACTCCGCCCTGGAGAACGACGCCGCTCTGGCCGCCGGGCTCTCGACCCGTGCCGGGCAACTGCACTCACCGGGCGTGGCGGCGGCCTTCCCCGATCTGCCCGCGGCGAGCTGAGGACGCCGACGGCGCGCCCTGGAGCCGGGGCGCGCCGTCGTCCGAGCGACTTGGGATCTGCGCTTGGCCACGCCGTCGTCGGCGTGGAGCGGGGTCAGAGCCGGGGTACGACGTCGTCGGCCTCGCCGGTGGAGGAGGTTTCCTCGGGG